>JBBQAX010000272.1:0-5922 GCA_038316905.1 Verrucomicrobiota bacterium
GACCTCTTGCTCCATTTTGTGCCAATAATTAAAGCCCCAGTGGAGAAATCCTTTCGCGCCGAGATGATAAAACAACATCCCGCTCATGCGGATTTTCGGGAGCGGCGTGTCGTAAAAACGATTCAGCCACGGGCCGGTCGGACTGCAACAGAAATAAACCCAGTGCGGAATTTTCTCGTCGATGTAAGCCTGCGCCGAACTAACGATGGGAATCGGCATGTCGGTCAAACGTTGCCGCCCATATTCGATGTCGCTCAACGCATCCATGACTTTCATCCACGGCGCAAGTTCGTGCAAAATCTGGCGGGCGCGTTTGTAATTGATCAGGTGTTGGCCGCCACTCGGTTCGTCGGACAAATGGAAATAAGAGTCATCCAACAATTTTTCCTTTTTCAGGAAAGTGTGAAACTCGGGTAAAAATTGTTTCAGGAAATTAATGTAAGTGTCAGAGAAAGCGCCGGTGTCCGGCGGCCATAGCATCACGTAGTTGTCGTTCGTCTTGGTATAAAGGCGCATCGGATTCTCCACGCCCCAATAAATCCACATGTGCGGCCACTCGAATTTCTTGAAGCCGATTTCTTTGCACATGTCCGTGAATCGTTTCACGAGATCCCAGTCAAATTCATATTTTCCCGCGTTGGTTTCATTAATGACCAGCAACTGGCAAGGTCGTTTGAAAGTCTCGCGACGATTGAAAAACATCGGCACATAAACCACGTCCGAACCGTGCGCGAGCATGTTTTCCATTTGCGCCCGAGTAATTTTCCACCAGCGTTCGTCTTCGAACATTCCAGTTTTGTAATAATCCCACGTCGCCTCGCCGCGCCACCAATGGATGATCGGAAAATCTTTGCGCGGCTGGACGACCAGTTCGCTAATCTCGATGGTTACCGGAAGTTCGAAGGTTTGTTTCGTCGCAGGAAATATCATCTGCACCTTGAACTCACGCTCGCCGACTTTGGCGTCGGCGGGAATTTCCAACGACACCCAATACGAACGGCTTTCCCACGAACCAAACGTCACGGCTGTTTCCGGCAGAAGCGGGTCGGGAATAAATCCGGGGCCGTATTCAAATCCTTCCAATTCGGTCGGGTCGGTGTCTGGCGTGAAATGCGTGAGCGGAACTAATCCCACAAAACGCACGCGCGGTTTGAAATCGTCCGCGCCAAGGATTTTGCAGTCCACCAGCGGCCTCGCCCGCTCGTTGCGAACGCCGACCTGGAAAGAAATTCGACTGTTGCGCGCCGCCAGCAAATGAAGATTCGTCGAACCCGGCGGGGTTCTCGGGTAAATGCGCTTGAGCGAATTTTCCAGCCAGAATTCCACCGCGACGTCGTCCGGGTTTTCAAGTTTCACGACAAGGGCTTCACTTTTGTCCGCCGCACGTGCAGTGTGGACGCCGAACGCCAAACTCAAAACCAGTGAAAGCCGAAGCAATAAAGATGTGGTTCGAGTCATATTTTTTTTTGGTGAGCACCATGTTTATCTGTTAACAACCTCCACCTTATTTGCTGTTGACATACAAATAAAGAGTTTGAAAAGCTAGAGCAAGAAAATTGATGCAAAATCCAGACTCATCTTCATTCAATGATCAATCGCAGAAAAACCCTCTCGCGTTCCGCAGTTTGTTCGCTCATGCGTGGGATTTTGCTGATCACGACATCGACCGCGTGCTGGATTCCATCGGACAGATGGGCTTGAACACGATTTGTTTCGCGGGCACATATCACAACGGATGGTTTATTCATCCGAGCAACCCGAAGCATCGCGCGTTCATGACGGAAGGCTCGTTTTTTTATTTTCAACCGCACGCCGCGCTCTATCAAAAAACAAAACTGCGTCCGCAGGTTTCGCGTATTTGCCAGGACAAAGATTGGCTGGGCGAAATAGGCATGCGTCTCGATCACGGATTGCGTCTGGTTTCCTGGACGATTGGTGCGCACAATACGCGCCTCGGCCTGTTGCATCCCGAATTGACGCAACAAAATATTTACGGCGACCGCATTCCGCACGCGCTTTGTTTCGCCAATCCCGATGTCCGCGAATATTTGAAAGCGCTCTGCCGCGATCTGGCTACGAATTATCCGCTTTCGGGAATTCAACTGGAATCGTTCGGCTGGATGGGTTTCGCACACGGTCACCATCACGAACGCGATCTAGTCGGACTGAATTCCTTTGAACAAGAGTTAATGGCACTTTGCGTTTGCCCCGCGTGTTCGGACAACGCGACGAAAGCCGGAGTCGAAATGACGAAAGTGAAAACGACGATCAAAACGATTTTGGACGGAACCTTTCGCGAAGCGCCGCAACGACCGAAGAATCATCCGCACTCGATGGCGGAACTTGAAGCGCAATCACCAGAAATCAAAAAATTCAACGACTGGCGCAAAACCTTTTCCGATTCGTTCATCCGCGAAATCAAAACTGAATCTCTCAAAGGAACCTCGTGCCAACTTTTGTTGCAGTCGCCATTTGATGCCGCGCTGGCGGATGTCGCGAATGGTTTTGCCTGCGGCGCGTATCAGAAAACTCCGGCTGAGACTTTGAAAATTTGTCGCACGGGACGCGCCGCCGTGCCGAAAAAGTTTGATGGATTGTTCCAATGTTTCATTCAGCTCGGCATGGGAATTCCCGAAAACGAAAATCAACTGAACGGAATTATCGAAGCCGTGCGCGACGGCGGTTGCAACGGAATCAACTTCTACAATTTCTCGGAATCGCCGCCAAAAATGCTGGATTGGTTGAAAAATGTATTGCCGCAATTTGCCAACGCCTGATGAAAATCACCGCTGTAAAAACTTTCCCCATTACGCTCACGGTCAAACCGGAGTTTTACATTGTTTCCTCCGCCGGAGCGCACGCAATTTCCAGTTACGTCATCGTCAAAATTGAAACGGACGAAGGCATTTTCGGTTGGGGCGAAGCAACCGTCGTTTCGCTCTGGAGCGGAGAAACGCAAGGCGGCGCAGTCGCGTTGATTCGCGATTATTTCGCGCCGTTGTTGATTGGGCAAAATCCCGCCGACGTTGACGCGCTGACGCAAGCGATGGACGCGATTGCTTTGGAAAATCATTTTACCAAAGCGGCTGTGGAAATGGCGTTGCTCGATCTGATCGGCAAAGCGCAAAACAAACCGATTTATGAATTGCTCGGTGGCGCGAAAAATCCGTTGCAGATTCCGATCAAATTCAGCATCGGTTTGCGCGAACCAGAGGACGCCGCGAACATCGCCGCCCAAAAAGTCAAAGAAGGTTTTACCGGCATCAAACTCAAAGTCGGCCCTGATCCCGAAAAAGATTTGTTGCGCGTCCGGCTCGTGCGCGAAGCCATCGGCGACAGTATCAAACTCAACGTGGACACGAACGGCGGCTGGACGGTTGAAGAATCGATTCGCGAAATTCGGCGTTACGAAAAATACAACCTCGCTTACGTCGAGCAACCGACGCCGCGTTGGGATTTGCACGGTTTGGCGAAAGTGCGCGCGGCGACCGGCGCAAAGATCATGGCGGACGAAGCGGTTTTTTCCGTCTGGCAGGCGGAAGAAGTGGTGCGACTGAAGGCGGCGGATTTAATTAGCATTTATCCGGGAAAAAACGGCGGCATCTTTAAGTCGCAAAAAATCTGCCGCCTTGCCGAAGACGCGGGCATCGGTTGTCACCTCGGCTCAAATCTGGAATGGGACATCGGCACCGCCGCGATGTGTCATCTCGCCGTTGCGTCCAAAAATGTTCCGGTGGAGGAATTCCCGGTCGATATTCTGGGGCCGCTTTATTACTCTGTGAAACCGAAACAAAAGCCGATTCACTTTCAAAAAGGGCGCGTCCAGACGCCCACCGGCCACGGCCTCGGAATTGAAATCAGCGAGGAAGAAATCCGGGCGCTGGGACAATCCATCGCGAATCCAAAATCATAACATCAAAAAATGATCGTCGATTGTCACACGCATATTTTTGAGTTTCCTGGCCATATTTCGCAGGCGTTCGCGGACGAAGCCAATTCGCGTTCGCGCGGGAAACCCATTGACCTGCATGTTCCACCCGAACGCCACTGGGAGGGAATGCGTCACGTCGATAAATCCATTGTCTTCGGCATTCGCGCGTTTCATTCGGGCCTGAGCAGCCCCAATGAATACATCGCCGATTACGTTAAATCGCACCCTGAAAAACTCATTGGTTTCGCCGCCGTCGATCCGATGCGCGACAATGTCCACGAAGTTTTGGAACATGCGGTGGATGATTTGAAATTGCGCGGCGTCAAACTCGGTCCCATTTATCAGAACATTCATCCGCTCGATGAACGGATGATGCCGGTCTATGAATTTTGCGAGAAACGGAACCTGCCCATTCTCATTCATCAAGGAACGACCTTTCCGCAAAAAGCGCCGCTGAAATTTTCTTTGCCAATTCTGCTCGAAGACATCGCAATGAAACATCCAAAATTGAAAATGGTCATCGCGCACATGGGGCATCCGTGGATCGACGAAACAATTGTCCTCATTCGCAAACAGCCGAATTTTTACGCCGACATTTCCGCCCTGCACTATCGGCCGTGGCAATTTTACAACGCGCTCATCCTCGCCAAAGAATATGGCGTGCTGAACAAGTTATTGTTCGGGTCGGATTTTCCGTTCACCACGCCGGACGCGACCATTTCCTCGCTGCGCAGCTTTAACAAAATGGTGGAAGGAACAAATCTGCCGCAACTCGCGCCGGAAGAAATCGAAACGCTCATTCACAGCCCGACATTGGAGTTGTTGGAATTGGAGTAAAATGTTTTATGAAACGCGTTGAAAATAAAATCGCCATCGTGACCGGCGCGGCCACCGGCATCGGCCAGGCCATCAGCGAAGTTTTGGCCGAAAACGGCGCGTGGGTTTTGGTTACGGACATCGATGGTGTCGGCGCGGAAAAAGTCGCGGCGGGCATTCGAGAACGTGGTGGTCGAGCAGAATCATTTCGCGTTGATATTGGCAACGCAGCTGAAATCGAAGCCGCCGTGAAAAAAGTTTCCGACCAATTTGGGCGCATCGACATTCTCTGCAACAACGCCGCCTACATCGGGCAATGGCACGACGTGTTGAACGCCACGGACGCCGAATGGAACGGTTGCCTGAACGCCACGATTCTTGGCACGCAACATTTCACCCGCGCCGTTTTGCCGTGGATGATTCCTCAAAAAAGCGGTTCGATTATTGTCACGTCGTCGATTCAGGGAATGGTCGCGTGTCCGAATTCCGTCAGTTACACAACGGTGAAAGCGGGTTTAATCGGTTTTGCGCGCAGTGCCGCGTGCGATTACGGCAAACACAACATCCGTGTGAATGTCCTTTCGCCGGGACCGATCAAAGTCGGTTATTCACCGCCGCCCGGACATCCGAGCCACACCTATCAAATCAACAATACTTTTCTGGGACGAACCGGTTTGCCGCGCGAAGTCGCTCACGCCGCGCTTTTTCTCGCGTCCGACGAATCGAGTTTCATCACGGGCGCTGTCCTGCCCGTCGATGGCGGCTGGACGGCGATGTAAAAAATTATGGTTCTTCAACATTGCCAGCGGAATAGAGTCCCGGTTTGTTCCAAAAAGGATTCCACAAAAGAACACCTGGTTTTCACGGTGTTTTCTCCCTCTCCTCCATCGGATGGAGGACAGGGCCGGGGAGAGGAGGCGCGTTTTGTTTGGAATTCCCCTCTCCTCAATCCTCTCCCCACTCGTGCCTCGCGAGGAGAGGAAGAAAACATCAGCCCCCGGCCGTTCCACGTGAAATGGCGAGAGACCGAAATTATTTTATGACCATTGGCTATCTCCTTCTCATCTTGTCTTTGCTCGGTTTTGGGATGCTCGGCATTTTTCACAAAGTCGCCGATCACCCGACCTGCCGTCCGCGCATCATCGCCGTGATTCTGTTATTTTGGGGCGGCCTGC
>JBBQAX010000273.1:0-5908 GCA_038316905.1 Verrucomicrobiota bacterium
GATGTGATACCACTGGTTCCTCGGGAAATATAAATTCTTTGTTGTGTCGTTCTCAGAGGCGTCTGCGCCATTGATGCTGGAAATACCGACAATGCCTCCGCCCCAACCACCGATAATCAAACTGCAAAACGAGTTGCTGACAGGAAGCGTCAGCCCGCAAAAAAAATCGCTGCCCTCAACTTTCATCGCGTCCAATTCGATCTCGTAATTGGTCTTTGGGAGCACCGCGGCATTCGTCCAGTTGAACCCGCTCAACTCCGCGCCCATGTCGATTTTGATCTCACCGTTTTGAACAGTCACTCCGCCTTGCCCGCCAAAATCCGTAATTTGCCAACCGCGCAGCTCCTTGCCATTCAGAGAGAGAATGGCTTCCGGCAAGTCCTTCTCTTGGTTCTCGTAGGGTGCCGATGCGGCAGGTTCTGCAACGGGTAGTTCGGGTGAAGAACTGTCCCCTTGAGAAACACAGCCCAGAACAAGTGAGCAGGGCAAACACAGTGCCGCAAAAATTCGCGGTGAATTCAGTCTCATGCGGCAAATCTATTTTCGGGAATGCCTTTGGGAAAGAGGTTTGTGCTAAAGTTCAGCCGAAATGTATCCGCTATTCTCACGCGCCCTGGATCGGTTGGTTATTCGCATGGCCGCCAAAAAAATGCCGCCACCGGGGCAACACGAGCCGCATTTCGCTGAAGCAACGGCGCTTCTTCAACACCCGGATTTCTTCTGCGACGTTGTTCAAAGCCCGAGCGATTTGCATTTTATTGACGATGGAATTTTTCAATACCGTTCCGCAGTCTCCACCCCTTGGGAGCAAAACAACCTGGTACACGGTAAATTGTTTTCCTGCGCCAAAGAGTGGCAAAGGTTTCCCACCATCATCCTGCTGCATGGATGGAATGACGAACTCGGGTATCAATTTCGCTTCCCGCATATTGCTAAATTGCTCGCGCGCCATCACATGAACTGCGCTGTCATAGAATTGCCGTATCATATGCAGCGGCGTCCTCAAGCGCCGGGCGCGATCAAGAATTTCATTTCAGAAGATTTGTTCCGCATGGTGGAAGCAACGCGGCAATCCATTTCAGACACCCGCGCATTGATCAAATGGTTCGGCGCGCAAAGTGATTCGCCAATTGGTTTGTGGGGATCGTCGCTTGGGGCGTGGTTGACTGGTTTGGTTGCCTGTTACGAGCCACGATTGAATCTTGCCGTTCTCAGCACGCCGGTGGCGGAATTGGAACGGGGAATCAGCGAACTCGCTTTCTGCGCTCCGATTCGTCACAGCTTTGAAACCTCCAGGCTTTCAGTGGAAAAGTTGAATCTGATTTCGCATCAGCCCAAAGTTCCGCGCGATAAAATTCTGATCCAAGAGGCGCTGGATGACATGTTCGCCTCAATTGAACCCATCGAAAACTTTTGGGCGTCTTGGGGAAAACCAGAAATCTGGCGGCTACGCCACGGGCACATCAGCATTCTAATGTCGCCAAAGGTGATGAAGCGAACCGCCGAGTGGATTTCGGAGAAGTTTCAGTCGAGCGCTAAAATAAACTAAGCGCGTTTAGAGACAAACAAACTTCCGTCCAAATAAAAGCGCAAAGGCAAGTTCGCGGCCTTGGTAATTCCAATCCGAGTCGTTTGAATAAGCGGCCCGCGTTCTCGCAGAAAAGCTTCCTGGCCCGGATTTCTGGCGACGAAAACCGCCGAGCCGTTGCTGCACAAATCGACCCCATCCATTTCACGATCGATTTTCAACGCCGAACATAGTTTCGCGGGACCACTGGTGAGATTGAGATGCTTGGCTACCGGACGTTGTTCTTTCATAAAACTTTCGCCAAAGGCGGGTTCAATCGCGCGAATCAAAACAGCTTCAGCGGTTGCAGCCGGACAACAAACCGTGTTGAAGCAATAATGATAACCGTAAATGAGATACACGTAGCCGTGCCCGGGCGGTCCCCACATTGAACGGTTGCGTTGCGTCAAACCGCGAGCGGCGTGACAAGCCGCGTCGTTGCTCAAGTAAGCTTCTGTTTCGACAATCGGCCCACCGCTCGGGCCAGTAGGCGTGTTGCGAATCAGCCAATGGCCGAGGAGCAGGGGAGCGGCGACTTCTGCGGACGGCTCGTAAAAAGATCGCGGCAACGGATCGAATTTCATTTGGCGAATTAGGGCGCAAAGACTTTCTGTCGAAATTGCATCGCATTCATGTTTTCGATCCAGCGCGGGAGATTGTCGTACATCTTGTGATAGCCATAGCCGCCATTGATCAATTCATCGATAGCCGCGTCCTTCGTCCAGTTTTGGAAAACAATTCGATACATCGCGCAGAGCAGCCCTGTCCGGTCCGAGCCGTGCCAACAATGAATCAAGATTGGGCCGTCCGAATTCTTGATGATCTTCAACGCCGCAATCAGATCTTTCTCAATCACGTCGTCCGCCTCCATTTCGACGCGGTGAAGTTTTATCTCCAATCCCTTTGCTTCAGAATTATCCGAATGATGGTCGCGAAGATTTAAAACATTTTTGATCCCGAATTTGACGGCGTCTTTGAATCCATCGCGATCTGGTTGAGAGGCGCGATAAACCTTCTCATCCAGTTGAAACCAGTTCTTTAAGGGAACAGAAATGACAGGGCGCGCCCAGGATTCAGGACGCAACCGAGGCTCGGCGGCGAAAAGCGTGGAAGTCAGAACCAGTAGATTGAAGAGAAGACTTCGTTTCATTTTGAGCGCAGTAGAATTTTTAGAATTTAAGCCGAATCGAAGACGGAAAACAAGCGACGGTCGTCACGTGGGTGTGATTTGAAGTGGCGGTCGTAGCTGCGCTCGCCAGAGCGTGGCGTGGGCATTTAATCGACACCACGCTCTGGCGAGCGCGGCTACACGGTTCGCTGACCGCCACTTCAAATCACACCCTCGTCACGTGCGAGGCTGTGTATATTGATTCATGGAGCCACCGGAAGAAGTTTGGACGATTGGACATTCAACCCACACCGGGACGCAATTCGTCGCGTTGCTTCGCGCTCATAAAATCGAAGCGCTCGCTGACGTGCGGCAATTTCCAGGCTCACGACGACATCCTCAATTCAATCAAGAGCAAATTTCAAACACATTGGCGAAAGCAGGAATTGAATATGTCCATTTTCCCGAGCTTGGCGGACGACGAAAAGCGATGGCTAATTCTCCAAACCAGGCGTGGCGCAATGCGTCGTTTCGCGGTTACGCCGATTACATGATGACCAGCGGTTTCTTAAATGGAATCAATCGTCTTCTGAAATTGGCTTCTCAAAAACAAACCGCGATCATGTGCGCCGAGTTGCTTTGGTGGAGATGTCATCGCGCATTGATTTCCGATTTTCTGAAAGCGCGGGGAATAGTTGTGAGCCATATCTTGAGCGAAACAAAAGTGGATGAACATCCGTTCACATCGGTGGCGCGGGTCGAGAATAGTGCATTGTCTTATCGCGCAAAGGAATCGACCGCTGAATTCAAGTTTAGTTGAAGCACGTTATCCGTGACGGCGGCGCTTTTCGCGCGTCTCGAAGAATCTTCCGAGGGCGGGGCCGTAATCCACGTCGGTGCGAAGTTGAATGGCATCGATGTTCGCCGAGCGCAACATCCGCAAAAGATCAGCCTGCGATTTGATTTGTCGTTCAGCGAAGGCGGCGCGCTTGCGGGGATCGTTCGTGTTTATCTCAACGACTTCGCCCGTCTCAGCGTCCTTGAAAATCAGGCGGCCGATGGGCGGCAGTTCTAGCTCGTAACGATCAATCACCTGGATTGCGATGACATCGTGTCGTTTGTTCGTCGAACGCAGGGAAACAAATGCGCTTTGCACTAGGGACTCGGTAAGAAAGGAACGTGCTGGTGGCGTCTTGCCGGAAGAATCAGAACTGCCAGCGGGACGTTTGGCAGCACGTTGAGCTGGCTCGCCTAAAAAATCCGAGATCACCACTGCAATCGCGCGATGCGCCGTAACGCGATTCAGAAATTCCAACGCTTCATTGATATTCGTTCCGCGTTTTTTCGGTTCGTGAAAAAGGATTTCGCGAATGACACGCAAGACATGACGACGACCCTTTTTCGGCGGAATATATTTTTCAACTTCTTCGCTGAAAAGAATCACACCGACTTTGTCGTTGTTGCGAATCGCGGAGAAGGCGAGCACCGACGCAATTTCCGCCGCGAGTTCGCGCTTCGATTGCGCGCCGGAACCGAACAAACCCGAACCGCTCACATCCACGACAAGCATGAGCGTGAGTTCGCGTTCCTCGACGAATTTTTTCACGAACGGATGATTCATCCGCGCCGTGACATTCCAATCGATGGCGCGCACTTCATCGCCGGGCTGATACTCGCGCACCTCCTCGAAATTCATTCCCTGACCTTTGAAAACGGAATGGTATTGCCCGCCCAACGTCTCGGTCACGAGCCGGTTCGTGCGCAACTCGATCTGCCGGATTTTTTTAAGGATTTCGCGTGGGATCATAGCGAATTACGAATTGCGAATGTTTCTCTAAAAGAATAAATTCCCGGCATGAGCACAACCGAACTAATCGAGAAAATGCGCCCGATGCCAACGGAAGAAAAGCGCGCCTTCGTTGAAAAAGTTTGGGAAGAATACGGTGAAGAACTGGGTTGGGTTGACCCTGATTTGACGCCGGAGCAAGCCGCAGAACTGGATCGTCGCCTCGCCGAATTCGAAAAAAATCCCCACGACGGGATTCCTTGGGAACAGGTTAAGGCTGAAATGCGGCAACGTTTCGGCTGGTGATGAACCTTAAATCTATTTTCAAGCCGGAGGCGAAAGAGGAATTTTTCGAAGCGATTGCGTGGTATGAAAATGAGTCTCCAGGTTTGGGAAAACAATTTGCCAACGAAGTTATTCAAACGCTTGAACACGCGCAGGCCAAACCAGAGATTTTTCGCAAAATTCGTGGTCGCGCGCGTAAAATTCGCCTGAAACGATTCAATGCCTACAGTATTTATTTCGCAGTCAAAGACGATGCCTTCTCCGTCATTTCGGTTTTTCATGGCGCGCGAAATCCCGATGAATTGAAACGACGGCGGAAATGATAAGACTACGATAGGCTCAGCCACAAGCCGGTTCGTGCGCAGATCAATCTGCTGAATTGTTGTCAGAATTTCGCGGACAATCATAACGAATTACAAATTGCGAATGTTTCTTTTAAAGAATAAATTCGAGGCATGAGCGCCACCGAAATTCTGTCGCAAGCTCGCGAACTGCCTCTTGAAGCACAGCGTGAAATCGCTGAGACTCTCCTCAATGAACTCGAACAGGAGGAATCCCCCGAACTAATCGCGGAACTTGACCGCCGGTTGGATAAATACGAAAAAAATCCGAACGACGGTGCGCCTTGGGCAGAAGTTAAGGCGCGACTGCAACGACAGCGCGAACCCCGGCAATGAACCGCAAGGTGATCGTTCGCAGCGATGCCGAGCGCGACATCGCTGAGGCATTGCGATATTACGATGACCAGCGGCCGGGATTGGGAGACAAATTCCTCGCCGAATATGAGCAATTCCTTTCTTGCATTTGCGCCAACCCGGACCACTTCACGCCCGTCCGCAACAATCGCGGCAAGGAAGTTCGGAAAGTGCGCATGGAGCGATTTTTCTCCTACACGATTTTTTTCGAGTGTTATCCCGACACGATCAAAGTTTGTTTGGTCTGGCACGGCGCGCGCAATCCTGCCGAACTGCAGCAACGGTTGAAATAAAAAGTCTGCGAACGTTTCGTTCACGAGCCGATTGGTGCGCAACTCGATCTGCCGGATTTTTTTGAGAATTTCGCGAGGGATCATGGTGAATTACGAATTGCGAATGTTGAATTAAACGGATAAATTTTTGTCATGGACGAACCTGGTTGGATTGATCCTGATTTGACACCGGAA
>JBBQAX010000274.1:0-5833 GCA_038316905.1 Verrucomicrobiota bacterium
AAGAAGGCGCGATCCTTACCTCAAACAATGGCGTCAAGTGGGTTCGCCAACAATCCCGAACGAAGGAATCCCTCCGAAGCGTCGCTTGCGGCAATGGACTTTGGGTCGCGGTGGGAAGCTCCGGAACCGTGCTGACATCCACGAATGCAGCTAATTGGTCAAATCAATTGAGGAGGCAAAGGCGCTGAGGGGCAGGATGAAATGGAACGAACGGTCATCGGGCTAATCGTAAATAAACGCAACCGCGGTAAAAAAAACCATCAGCGACGATGCAACGCGAGTCGTTCAGGCGCGAGCCAGATTCCGCTTGCAGCCTGCAAAATTCGGCGCCGCCAGTCCCGAACGAACACAAAAACGAACACAAGAACATCGTGAAAACCGTTTTGGAGCATTATGAAAAAATCGTTCTCCATCATGGAAAAATCATTGAAATATTCATAAAACCCTCTATTCTATTGATTAATTCGCGCAACTCACGCAACTCGTTGAATTGGTGCTATTGCCGAATGGAGCAGGGCGGGAACGGCTAGAGTCCGATCCCGACAACTGGCTCCATCCTTCTCCAAATTTCACGATGGAACTGCAATGACAGACTGCCATTGCAACGATTCGCAAGCAGGTAATCTAACGTGGCAACGCCAGCGAGATCGTGGGTTTATTTGGTTTGTTTCAAGAAATCTTCGTAGGCGAGACGAATGCCGGCTTCGAGGCTGACTTCCGGTTTCCACCCAAGGTTAAACAGGCGCGAGGTATCAAGAAGTTTACGGGGTGTCCCATCGGGTTTTGATGTGTCCCAAATAACTTCACCTTTGAAGCCGATGATTTCCTGCACCGTTTCGGCGAGTTGTTTAATGGTCACTTCCTGACCGGAACCGACGTTGATGAACTGTTCCTCGCGATAATTTTGCATCAGGAAAACGCAGGCGCGCGCCAAATCATCAGAAAAGAGAAATTCCCGCAGCGGCTTTCCGGTTCCCCAACAGGTCATCGTAGAGGCATGAACCACTTTCGCTTCATGAAATTTGCGAATCAATGCTGGCAACACGTGGGAGGTCTCAAGATCGTAGTTGTCATTGATGCCATACATATTGGTGGGCATGGCGCTGATGAAATTGCTGCCGTATTGCCGACGATATGCCTGGCACATCTTGATCCCGGCGATCTTGGCGACCGCGTACCATTCATTTGTTTCTTCCAACGGTCCGGTCAAAAGGGATTCCTCGCGCAGCGGTTGGGGAGCGAGTTTCGGGTAAATGCAGGAACTGCCCAGAAACAACAGTTTTTTCACGCCGGACCGGTGGGCGTGATGAATCAAATTGTTTTGGATCTGGAGATTTTCAAACAGAAATGCCGCCGGCTGGGTATTGTTCGCCAGAATACCACCGACTTTTGCGGCGGCGACAAACACATATTCCGGTTTCTCCATCGCGAAGAAGTTTTGGACGGCCACAGTGTCTAATAGATCCAGCTCTGCACGGGATTTACCAATGATATGATTGAATCCCTGGCGTGCTAATTCCCGGGAGATGGAACTTCCAACTAATCCGCGATGGCCGGCGACGTAAATTCGAGCATTTCGATTAATTTCCATAAATACCGGGTTCAGCTACAGGGATTGCGAGCAAATTGCAAGCGACAGAAGCTGCGCGGCGCGGGGATGGGTGTGATTAAAAGTAGGTGAGATTGGAAAATCTTTGGAGTGCGACGGCAGGACGTCGCTTTTCCTGCACACTGGCCACACCAAAGTCATTTCGAACCAAGAGACGCTCTGCGCTTTTTCACCGTGCAGCCAAAGCGGAGACATGTCTCCGCAGTCCAAATGGCCAAGCCTCACCCACTTTTAATCACACCCCGCGGGGGTCGTGTCTCTAAACGAGACTGGTTTGTAGAATTTAAGCCAGCAACTTTGAGCTGTTTGCGGTTTTTAATGTCTATAAGCGGGTGGAAGAGTCAGAAATCCGGCATTTTCGCTGGTAAAGAAATCTGGCATCCGTGTTGCTTAGATGGAGATGCGGTTGGCACAAGGCAATATGTGGACAGAGATTAGTAATCATATTAACCCGCCTGTGCTTCGTTCACGCCGCACGTAGAAAAAGAAAGTTAAAGTTATGCAAATCAAATCAAATCGTAAGTCCGGATTCACGCTGGTTGAAATCATGATCGTGGTGGCCATTATCGGTCTCTTGGCCGCTATCGCGATCCCTAACTTCATCCGCGCTCGTACCAAATCACAGCAAAATGCTTGTATCAACAACCTCCGCCAGATTGATGGAGCTATCCAACAATGGGCTTTGGAAACAAAAGCGGCTGCTACGGCGACTGTGGGTGCCACCGATGTCACCCCATTCCTTGGTCGCGGTGCTGGTGAATTTCCGACCTGCCCTGGTGGTGGAAATGCTTATACCCTCAGCAACGTTTCCGCTGCGCCGACTTGCAGCAAATCTGCTACTCCTGATTTCCACGTTCTCCCAACGAGCTAATTGTTGACGGCCTCTTAACGTAGAAGGCTTAGGACCCGTTCCTAAGCCTTTTTTTTTTAGGAAAACTTGCAATCTATTTATGAAAACCAGAAGAGTTTATAAATCCGGATTCACGTTGGTTGAAATCATGATTGTAGTGGCCATCATTGGCCTGTTGGCAGCCATTGCAGTTCCTAATTTCATACGGTCAAGATTAAGTTCCCAACAAAATGCCTGTATTCACAACCTGCGCCAGATCGATGGAGCGGTGCAGCAATGGGCGCTGGAAAACAAAGCGACTGCGGAATCTGATGTGACGGAGGATGATATCGAACCTTACATGGGGCGCGGCACAGCCATCGATACCGTCCTTTGTCCCGCCGCTGGCTCAGGTGCGACAACGTTCATGGCGAGTTATACCATCGAAAAAGTTAATACTGCGCCTGTTTGTAAAATAGGCGCGGCTTTTTCGCTTGCGCATAGTATCAATTGAGAAACAGATCTCTCATCACAAGCTCAGGGCTAAATTCCTGAGCTTTTTTTGTTTATTCGCCAGATCGTGCTTCGCTAAAGCCAACTGCTCATAAGCTCTTTGTGGTGGTTCTGAAAAAAACTCTCGCCAAACTTTAAATCTATTTTCTAATACTTTTCGTGAGTGCCATTCTAGAAATTGAAAATCTCCGTGTGGAGTTTCCAAGTCGCGAAGCGGAGGGTGGGGTAAAGGTCGCGGTGAACGGATTGAATCTTACCGTGCAAGCGGGAGAAGTTTTCGGTTTTCTTGGGCCGAATGGCGCGGGCAAGACCACGACCATGAATGTTTTGCTCGGGTTTGTGAACGCTACCAGTGGTTCAGCTTCGCTTTTCGGTGTGGACATTCGCCAGCCAATTGCCCGGCAGCGGATAGGTTATCTGCCGGAGTTGACGTACTATTACAAATTTTTGAGCACCGAGGAGTTACTCCGGTTCTACGCCAAGATATTTCAGATACCGCGCGCTGAACGTGAAGCGCGCATCGATGCTGTGTTGAAACTCGTTGAACTGGAACACGCTCGTAAACGCCTGATCAAAACGTATTCCAAGGGAATGCAACAACGGGTCGGACTGGCCCAGGCACTGATCAATAATCCTGATCTGTTGATTCTCGACGAACCCACCAGTGGACTTGATCCAATCGGACGCATGAAAGTTCGTGAAATTATTCAACGCCTCAAAAACGAAGGGAAAACTGTTTTCTTTTCGTCTCACGAACTTGGCGAAGTCGAAACGGTTTGCGACCGTGTCGCCATCGTCAACCAAGGGCAGGTCAAAGTGGAAGGGCGCGTCGGCGATTTAGTTGCGCAATATCAATGCAATCTCGAACAAATTTTCCTCAAAGTAATCGGTCATCCAGTGCAGCCCTGATATGAACAACGCACTTGCCGTCAGCGGAATCGTCATCAAGGAGCTTTATCGCCGGAAGGATTTCTACGTGCTGTTCATTCTCACCGCGCTCATCACTCTGGCGATGGGTTCGTTCAAACTTTTCAACGACGAAAAGATAATTCGTTATATCAAAGAGATTTGCCTCCTCCTGATTTGGATTTCCACGCTCGTCATTGCAATCACGACCGCGGCCCGGCAACTCCCCGCTGAAAAAGAACTCCGAACAATTTTCCCGTTGCTCGCCAAACCGATCACGCGAGGGCAATTGATCTTTGGAAAATTTCTCGGCTGCTGGTTCGCGTGCGGGATGGCGTTGCTCCTGTTTTATGTTTTCTTCGGCATCATCAGTGGGGCTAGGGAAAATCAATGGCCGTTGTTGAACTATTTCCAGGCCTTATCCCTGCACTGGATCTTTCTCGCGATTGTCACCGCTCTGGTTTTGTTGGGATCAGTGATCTTCACCGCAGTATCTTCTAACGCGACGATCAGTTTCATTCTCATTGGCGGAATCCTGTTCGTTGGCCGACACCTCAACAAAGTGGCGATGCAAATGTCAGAACCGGGCCGCACCATCATTTACGCCATTTACTTTGCGGTGCCGCATCTGGAGTTTTATGACGTGCGCGATCTGATCATCCATAACTTGCCATTGATTCCATGGACGATGTGGGCGATAGCGATTCTGTATGGGATCAGTTATACCGCGCTGTTCCTCGTGGGAACGTGGCTGGTCTTTCGTCGAAAAAGTTTGAACTGATATGGCGTCGCCTCTTTTGAAACTGGCTTTGCTCTTCACGGTTAGCCTGAGTTGCGCCTCTTTGCTGGAGCCGTGGCATCAGACCTGGGCTGGTGGACGTAACCAATCCGCAAATATTTTGGACATGCTTGTTGGAGACAGTCGCCGGATGTTCGCCAATCATTTTTTTGCGAAAGCCGACGCTTATTTCCACAGTGGATATTACCCCACTATTTTTGATCCGCAGGACCGAGATGAAGAATCGCATCTGACCGGCGGACACGAGAACGAATCTCCAGAACCCCATGTTCACGACGCCAACTGCCATCACGAAGAAGAACATCACGAGCACGATGCCAACTGCGACCACGCAGAGAAAACTGACGGTGGATTTCTCGGCGCGCCGAAGGATTGGATTGACCGTTTCAGCCGCAATTTTTTCCCGGCGCAACACTCGCATCTCGAACAAGGCGGCGAACGTGAACTTCTCCCTTGGCTCCGCTTGTCCGCGCAATTGGACCCGCAACGGGTGGACACCTACACCATCGCATCGTATTGGTTGCGCAGTCGCCTCGGTAAAGTAGATGAGGCCGAGCAATTTTTGCGTGAAGGTTTGCGCACGAATCCAGACAGCTACGAGATCTATTACGAGTTAGGCCGCATTTACGATGAGAACCGAAAGTCACCGCAAACGGCACGGAATCTTTGGGAAATAGCCCTGCTAAAATGGAAACTCTGGTCCGATGCGACACAGGCGAACGACAAGCTGCCCAAGCCCAACGACTTGGTTTACGAGGGAATCGTTGGGCGCATGGCTCGGTTGGAGGAAACAGCAGGCGATTTGCAGCGATCGATTTATTATTTGGAATTGCTCAAAGAAAAGTCTCCAGTGCCGGACGTGATTCAGAAGCAAATTCAAGAACTTAAACAGAAAATAGAGAGCCAGAAATAACGGATACTCGTTGAGAGCATGTTCATCTTCCATTCTGGAAATTGAAGCTTAGGAAAATTGAAAGTTGTTGAATTCATCGTGACGCGCCATAGTATTTGCCGCGCTGCAAAGCGCAAATAGGTCGGGACGTAGCGTAGCTTGGTAGCGCGTCTGAATGGGGTTCAGAAGGTCGTGAGTTCAAATCTCACCGTCCCGACCAATTTTCTTCAAACCTCCCAGCTATTTCCGAACATCGTAAACGAACTCTGCTTTGGAAATCGGTTC
>JBBQAX010000275.1:0-5817 GCA_038316905.1 Verrucomicrobiota bacterium
ACGCCTCGTCACCGCCCTCTTAAACGAAATCAGCGACGACTGGGAATCCGGAACTCTTTACCTCACCATGAAGAACTAATCCCAACCCAACACCCACTTTAAGATGAAAAATCAATTTACAGAAATAACGTTGCTTCGCCGATTTTCCGGTACAGGCGAAGGGCTTTTTGTTGCCTTTGCACCGACTAACTGCGGTCAAGGCACGATCACGTTTAATCAAACATACGGCAACATCGATCCATGCACGGGAGAAATCTGAGAGACGAAAACCATCTCAACCAGTATCGGATTCAGCGTAGTCAACGTGAATATTCTGGAAACCGAGCTAACTCTTTGTTTGCTTGAGACGAATGGTTTTACTCTCACCAATACCTGCGGCGATGTTGTGTGGGAAGTTTCTCCCAACGAGCCTGACGGACCTCAGGTTAATGACGGTGTGGTTGTGGCTGGAACAAAAACCGGGACGTAGACTGTCACTGCGCGATCTACCGTCAATACTAATTGTGCTGACAGCGCAAGTGTGACGGTGACATCCTTAACTGGCAGTGGATCCGCTTCATTTTACGACCCAGAAAGCGGACAAGGACCGGAAATCATAGCGGTGGTGGATGCAGAAATAACGACTTGCTGCAAAGATGGACAACCAATTGTTTTGAAAATCGATATTTCTGGCGCCTGTGGCAGTGGCTATAACCCAACAATAGCAGGCGGAAGCGGTTTTAATATCACCAAAACAGTAGGATCATATAGTAGCACCACTAACCAAACAGGGCAGGAAATGATAACGGATCCCGATCGTCCCGAAACTTATTCAGCATATTCGACCGGTTATGGACGCTACGCTTGTGTAAAATGGGAAGTCAGCACTAATTGTTCGGTAACAGTGACTGTCTCTCAGGGGGTGCGTCCGCTTTTAATTCCTGGTAATCCCCCTTTGCCGGCAGGCCCTCGGCTATGCCTCTAATTTATTTATGCAACTGCTTAAAGTATTTTTCACATTCTATTTCGTAGCTGCATCGGTCGTTACATGCGTCAGTGAAACGTCCCCAGATGTAATTCATAAATTTTTTCACGAAAATAAATATCCTTTTGGAAATGGCTATGAGAAGGGGTTGCGCGCATTGAAAATAAAGGATCCGAATTTGTTGCGCCCTTATTTGGCTAACGAAAATATATTGTACTCCGTTTTAGGCGCAGTTGATCGGATTGCAACCGAAGAAAATATCGACAACGAAACAATCAATGAAATCAAAAAAATCGCGTTGCAAACAACTGATAAAAAATCAATCCAGCCGCTTGCTTTAAAAATTGTTCTGATCAAAAGCCCGCTCACAAATTCCATATCTTTTGCTCAATCAATAGCCCCCCATTTAGATTCACGATCTCTAATTATGCTCATGGAGTGGATTACAACAGAATGGGAAAAGGATGTATTCAAGAACATTAAAGCTAGCAAAAACTTAGTTGATCTGACCCTCCATAGCTGGCAACGGTTTTATGAATCAAAAGGTTACGTGGATTTGAATCCTATCCTGAATAGAATAGTAGATTCTGCTCCGTACAATTCTCCCCGTAATTTGGTAAAAGTAGAGGCGATCTACTTAAAGCTCCTCGCCAATATGGGTAATTTATCAAGTGGCTCACACAATTTCCTGATTGATTATCTAGCGGAAAAATCAAAAATATCTGATTCGATTGAGCCGGAGATGATGGCAATTATAGCCAAAGGACCAGTCCAGCGATCAAAGGTTATTCTTTGGACATTAAAAAATCGTCACAAGGACGAGGACCTATCGAAAATGATCTTGTCAAAAACTTCTGAGAAACGTCCCGAACTCGCAATTTTCATCAAACAACTGAACGAGGGAAAAATTGATCTTTGGAATGGCGTTCAATTGCCTTTGGCAGAACTTTCTAAATTATCGAAAGAACAAAACTTGCCTGAGTAAATTTCTGCATTCTCGCCATTTTTTACTGTAAATTGCAGCATCCTTGGATTTCGTATAAAAAATTTGCCTTCAAATTTTCGCGTCACTACACTCCCGCACTTTATTTACCTATGAAATCAGACAAGATTGTGGTGTGCGGCGGCGGCGGATTTATTGGCGGACATCTTATCGCGGATTTGCTCCGCCAGGGTCACACCAACATTCGTTCGGCAGACATAAAGCCGTTGGACGAATGGTATCAAAAATTTCCTGGCGTTGAAAATCTCCAGCTCGATCTACAGGAAAAAGAGGCGTGCGAAACGGCGCTTAAAGATGCCCGCGTCGTTTACAACCTGGCTGCCGACATGGGCGGAATGGGATTCATCGAACTGAACAAAGGGCTTTGCATGTTGACGGTCTTGATCAACACGCATCTTCTGGCGGCCGCAAAAAAGTTTTCAGTGGAGCGATATTTTTATGCCTCCTCTGCCTGTGTGTATAACGCCGATAAACAACGCGATCCCAAAGTCACGGCGTTAAAAGAATCCGACGCTTATCCCGCGATGCCGGAAGATGGTTACGGTTGGGAAAAACTTTTCAGCGAACGCATGTGCCGTCACTTCCGCGAAGATTTCGGCCTGCACACCCGCGTTGCTCGTTACCACAATGTTTACGGACCGCTTGGCACCTACGAAGGCGGACGCGAAAAAGCCCCGGCTGCCATTTGCCGCAAAGTCATTCAGGCAAAAATCTCGGGCAAACACGAAATCGAAATCTGGGGCGATGGCCATCAAACCCGCAGTTTCATGTATATCGACGATTGCCTCAAAGGAACGCAGGCGATTTTGAACAGCGATATTCTCGAACCGATTAATCTGGGCAGTAGCGAATTGGTTTCGATCAATCAATTGGTGGACATCGTGGAAGACATCGCGGGCATCAAGCTCAAGCGCAGTTACAATTTGAGTGCGCCCAAAGGTGTCAATGGCCGGAATAGCGACAATACCCTGATCAATAAATATATGGGTTGGGAACCGAATATTCGCCTCCGCGATGGACTCGAAAAAACCTACGCCTGGATTTACGGCGAGATGACGAAGAAATAAACGTCTTCACTCAAATCATCCCCCGAGATCGACCTCGGTGACCATGAACACTTCCGAAACAAAGAGTGCCAACGTGGTCGCGAACAAAAACGTTCTGTCTGTAATCTGGCTGATTTTGATTTGTCTGGGCTGGACGGTCGCCATCAGCAACCACAGTTTCTGGCTGGACGAAGCACACGGCGCGGGTTGGAAAGCGCGCCAATCAACGCTCGCAGAATGGTGGAACGACGACTTCGCTCAACCGCAAAGCACGGATTCGCAAATCCCTCTCTACGTTTTCTACATCTGGGTTTACGCCAAAATCTTCGGAAGCGGCGAATGGATTTTGCGTGCGGCGAACTTGCCATTCATTCTTTTCGGTTTCTGGGCGCTGCACAAATCGTTTGGTCAAAATCCGCTGAAATGGCCGGTGGCAATCGCAGCCGCGTCCAGCCCATTTCTCTGGTATTATTTAAATGAAGCCCGGCCTTACGCCATGCAAGTCGGCAGCAGTTTTCTAATCGCCGGTGCGCTCCAACAACTTTACAAAAATTCAGCGGCGCACCAATCGCGTGCCTGGATGGCAGCGTTGTCTCTGGGACTAATCGGGCTTTCGGGGAGCAATCTTCTCGGCCAAATCTGGGCAGGCGCAGCAGTGGCAACGGCGCTTTTTATCTTCGGCTGGCAACAAACCAAAACGCTGGTTCAACGCCATTGGCTGTTATGCGCAACGACGTCCGTCGCCTTGATCGGATTAGGAATCTATTATTTGTGGACGCTGCAATCTGGTTCACGGGCGACTTCGGTTGGAACCACCACAGCCAAAAATCTTGTCTTTGTCCTCTATGAACTCTTTGGTTTTAGCGGGTTGGGACCGGGACGTTTGGAAATTCGCGATCATGGTTTGACTTCGTTTCGCCCCTACGTCGGCTGGTTGGGAGCCTATGCGATTGTTTTGACGCCCATTATTTTCGTTGGATTACGCTACCTGTTTCACTCTGTTCCACGCCGCATTTTGGGATTCACGTTTCTATTTTTCGGAATCGTTTCGTGTTTTCTAGCGTATGTGGGAATTTTTTCGCAGTTCCGGCTGCTCGGACGTCACTTTGCGCCGATCCTCTTCTTGCTCCTCTATGTCTTGGGCATGGGAATTCTGCGGATGTGGATCTCTGGCAACATGCTTAAAAAAATCTGTGTGATCGCATTCGTTGCTCTCAGTTTTGTTTCCTGTTTCCTGCTGCGATTCGATCCTCGTCACGCGAAAGATGATTATCGCGCTGCGGCAAACCTGGCGCGCGCCGCTTTGCAAAACGGGAAGATCGTTTGGTGGAATGCCAATTACCGGGCGGCGGGATATTATCGTTTAGCCATTCGCAGGAAAGATTCACCAGCGCTGGGCGCACGGTTTTTCGCAAATCCCGAGCCAGATGAATTGGCGGCTGCAAGCAAGCCTGGCATCGTTATTTGTTCGAAACCCGATATCTTTGATGCCTCAGGAACCATGTTCCGATTTCTGCGCGCGGAAAACTTTCAAGTGACGACCAATTTCCCTGCATTCACAGTTTGGGAAAAAGTGTCGGAATGAAGTCCCCTAAGATAAAGTATTCGTCGGTTGAAGTTATCGGAAAAACCAGTAGTATAGGCCGCGCCAACGGACTCTCTAAGCAATTGACTGTTGAGCAAATTACAGGAATCGCTGTCTTAATCGGAATTCATGAACACAGAAACCATAGAAAACGCGCCGATCACGCCAGAAAAATCACCCGGTTTTCTCGATGAATTGAAGGACTCCTGGCAGGCGTTGCCTTACAAAGGATTTTTCTTTGGCATTCTGGCGGCGTGGCTTGCGCTGTTTCATTTTATTGGAAATTCCACGTTGGGTTACGTGAATACGCCGTCACTGATGGCGTGGATGTGGGACATCTACAACGCAGCCAATTCAGATGATGGTCACGGTATTTTAATTCCTTTCGCGGTGCTCGGGCTTTTTTGGTGGAAACGAAAAGAGATCCTCGCGACCCCGTATAAAACCTGGTGGCCTGGAATTATCATCATCGCTTTGGGCCTCGCATTTCACATCCTTGGTTTTCTGGTGCAACAACCGCGTATTTCCATTGCCGGAATGTTCCTTGGAATTTACGGATTGATCGGGCTCACGTGGGGATTGGGTTGGTTGAAAGTGACGTTTTTCCCATTCGTGCTCTTCGTGTTTTGTATGCCCGTTGGCGGCTACGTTGAATCGATAACATTTCCCCTGCGTCTTTTCGCCACAAACATCACCTACGCAATCGCCCACGGAATTTTCGGACTGGATATTATCAAAAAGGGAACGCAACTCTTTGACGGGAAAGGCGCTTACAGCTACGACGTCGCCGCCGCGTGCAGCGGAATCCGCAGTTTGATTTCCCTTTTGGCGCTCACCACGATTTACGGGATGATGACCTTCAAGAAGAATTGGAAACGTCTGCTGGTCATTTCCATGGCTGTTCCGCTGGCCGTCGCAAGCAATGTTTTGCGCCTGACGTTGATTGTGGTTGGTGCGGAAATATTCGGGCAGGAAACCGGCAACTTTATCCACGATTGGTCGGGATTTCTCACCTACGTCGTGGCGATCGGCGGAATGCTTATAATGGGAGCGTGGCTCGGTGAACGTGAACCCAAAACCTCCGCGAAGGAAATCAAAACGACATGAAGAAAAATCATTGGATCTTGTTTATTACCGCATTCGTCCTGATCGGCGCGACGGCTGGTTTTCTGGCGCATTTGAAAGGCAATCAAAAGCTCGGCAAACCCGGGGTTTTGGT
>JBBQAX010000276.1:0-5807 GCA_038316905.1 Verrucomicrobiota bacterium
GGCGCGGCGCTTTTGCTCGTCAGCCACGACCGGGAAGTGCTCGCGCAATTTGAAACCGTTTTTGATTTGGAAAAAATAAATTACGCGGCGTTGCGCGCTGGTGGGTAGCACCTGCCTCCGGCGGGTGCGTTTCAAAAAAACAAAATGATTCGCACCCGCCGGAGGCAGATGCTACCCGGTTCCGCCGTTGCGAACACGCAACTCGAATTTACAAATGAATATCTGGCGCATTGTTTTTAAAAGTCTGCGGCAACATTTGCTCTCGACGCTGATCACGGCTTTCTCGATTGCGCTCGCGGGCGGATTGCTGATTTCCGTTTGGGTTGTGAAATCGCAGGCGCAAAAAACTTTTACGCAAATTGACGGCGGGTTTGATGCGGTGCTGGGCGCGCGCAGTTCGCAACTTCAACTCGTGCTCAATTCCATTTTTCACTTGGAAAGTTCGCCGGGAAATATCGAGTGGCAGGATTTTCTCGATATTAAAAATGATCCGAATGTCGCGCTCGCAGTGCCGATTTCGGTGGGCGACAACTATCGCGGCTACAGGCTCGTTGGCACGACGCCAGAAATGTTTTCTAAAAACGAATTCGTGCCGGGACGTAAATATCAAATCAATGGTGAAGGAAATTTTTTTGAGCCGGGTTATCAGGAAGCGGTTGTGGGAAGTTTTGCGGCCGAGCAATTAAAACTGAAACCGGGCGATACGTTTCATCCATCGCACGGCATCAATTTCGACGAACACCAGGAACACGACGAAGACTATACGGTGGTGGGAATTCTTAAACCTTCCAACACACCCGCCGACCGGATCATTTGGATACCATTGGAAGGATTGCAAAATATGAGCGGTCACGCGGAAGAAGCGTCCACTCAGGTCAGCGCGGTTCTCGTGAAATTCAAAAGTCCGATTGCCGGAAAGTTGTTGCAGATGAAATACAACCAGAAGGACAGCCGCCTCACGCTGGCGTGGCCCATCGGCACGATCATGGCGCAATTGCTGGACAAAGTGAGTTGGTTTGATCGCGTGCTGGCGCTCGTGGCGTATCTCGTGGCGCTGGTTGCGGCGGCTTCGATTCTGGCGAGCATTTACAATTCGATGAACGAACGGCGAAGGGAAATTGCAATTCTGCGCGCTCTCGGAGCCAGGCGCCGACTGATCTTTTTCTCGGTCGTTCTGGAATCAATGACGATCGCTGCACTGGGAATGTGCATCGCATTTTTGATTTACGCCGTGTTGATGAGTGTCGTTGCGCAAATTATTCGCGCGCAAACCGGCGTGGTGCTGGATCCGTTTGCGTTTCATCCCGTGATGATTTTTGCGCCGTTGGGAATTATCGCGTTGAGTGCGCTGGCGGGAATCGTTCCGGCATTCAAAGCGTATCGCACCGATGTCGCGGCGAATTTGGTTCCGAATTCGTAGCCGCGCTCGCTAGAGTGTGGCGTTCATAATTTACCGGTGCAACTCAGCAGCACGAACGCCAACGCCACGCTCTGGCGAGCGCGGCTACGTTTCGTTGCGCGCGAATCCTTTCTTCTGGCTTCCGACTCATGACTTCTGAATTCTTCTGCCGTGCAATTGGCTCATCTTCGACTTCGTGACTTCCGCAATTATGCGCGGCTCGATGTCGATTTTGCACCCGGATTTCACGTCCTTCTCGGTGACAATGCGCAGGGGAAAACCAATATTCTCGAAGCAATCTATCTGCTCGCGACGCTGCGATCCTTTCGCGGAGTGGGCGGCGCGCAACTCGTCCAGCACGGCAAAAAGGGATATTTCGTCGGGGCAAACGTGGTGGGGCAAGGCACGCACGAAATCAAAATGTATTGGTCGAGCGCGGAACGAAAACTGACGCTCAACGCGCAACCCGTTCGCAAACTTTCGGATTATCTCGGCACATTGCGCGCCGTGGTTTTTTGCACCGAAGATTTGCAATTGATCAAAGGCGCGGGGCGATCGCGGCGACGTTTTCTCGATCTGCTCCTCGCACAAACGCATCCCGTTTATTTGCCACTCCTCCAACGCTATGCCACCGCATTGCGTTCGCGAAACGCACTTTTGAAACAGCGAACTTTGGACGAAGCCGCGCTGGAAAGTTTCACGCACGAACTCGTGCAGATCGGCAATCAACTCATAAAATTTCGCCAGGAATTGTTGCCGAAAATTTCTCCGTTGGCGCGATTGGCATACCGGCGAATTTCCAGTGATGCGGAGGAATTGCGCCTGACCTATCAACCGACGGTGAAGAATGATTTCGCCGTGGAACTCGCGCAATCCCGCGCGCGCGAAAGAACGTTTCGCTCGACGCTGATCGGCCCGCACCGTGATGAATTGCAATTGTTGCTCAACGAAAAATCAGCGGCGAAATTTGCGAGCGAAGGCCAAAAACGTTCCCTCGCCATCGCCCTGAAAATGGCGCAGGCGGAATATCTCACTGGCATTCACGGTTCACCGCCAATTCTGTTGATCGACGATGTGATGGGGGAACTTGATTCAAAACGGCGCGCGGGTTTTTTGCCGTTGCTCAGCCGTTCGCAACAAGCCCACAGCCAGGTTTTCATGACTTGCACCGAGGAAAATTGGCCGCGCGAACTAGGCCGTGATTTGCAACGATGGGAAGTCAAAGGCGGAAGTTTGCAAAGATCTAAATAGTACGTGACGTTTCAAGCCTCTCGATTGAAACAAAAAGAGCCTCGGCGATGCCGAGGCTCTTCTATGTAAATCAGGCTACTTTGAGCCTTGGACTAGATGTCACCTTTTTCGTTGATCCCACTGAAAATGCTGTTCAGAGCATTAAAGGCTTCAGCGCTCCAAGGGCATTTTTGGTTCGCTGCTTTCAGGAGTTCTGAAACGGTGTGGGAGGTATTGTTCAACAGTCCAATTGCCGTTCCATTAGATCCGACATTGAACACCTTCGCACCCGTTCCTGCTGAGGTGACGGTGAAGCCATACGGAACCGCTTTATTTCCTGCCAAATCGGAATCCGTTACGTATGTCGCTATGGCACCGGCCATCACCTGTGCGTAGGTTTTTTGTCCCGTTACCTCGAAGTAGGTAATGAATTGCGCAGCTACGGCGTCGTTCGACTTGCCCGCGAGATTACCAAACAGACACGGGGAATTTGACGCCAGCCAATTGCCAAACGCAGGTGAATTGGGCATCGACTTGATCAAAGCCTGGCCATTTTTATTTTGCCAGTATCCGATCGTGGCTGTGTCACCCTTTCTCAATTCCTCTCCACATTGGATGAATTTCAATGTAGCCGAATTGGTCGCCTTGCAACCATTGGCATCAGTCACCACGACCGTATAGGTTCCCGCGACGGTTGTGAAGAAGCTCGCAACGTTTCCTGGAGCACTGGCTCCGGCGGGTACCGTCCATTTATAATTTGCAAACCCTGTAGTCGCTGAAACTTTGCCAGACGTTCCCAAGCAGGTTTCGGGGGCAAGCACTGACAAGGTGGGGTTATTGTTCACTTTCAAAACACCCGAACTGGTGCTGCTCTTGCAACCGTTGCTGTCGGTCATGATTACGCTGTAAGTGCCCTGCACAGAGGCCGAGAAACTTGCAACATTTCCGGGATTGGCTGCTCCAGCGGGTACCGTCCACAGATAACTGAAGGGACCTGTGCCCGTGAGCACCGTCGCGGAGATCGTGGCGGAAGAACCAGCGCAGATTTCGTCGCTGGTCACTGACACAGTTGGCTTCGTATCAACCGTCAACACGCCTGATCCGTTTCCGTCCGTGCAGATGTCACTGGACACGATCACACTGTATGTTCCTGCAACTGTGGCTGAGAAACTGGCCACATCACCGGGATTCGCCGCGCCAGCAGGAACTGTCCACGCATAATGGTAAGGTCCGGTGCCAGTGAGCACTGTCGCCGATATCAAGGCGGAAAATCCTTGGCAAATTTTATCGCTGGTGACGGAAATCGTGATTGCGCAGCAACGGGTGAATGTCAGCGTAGCTGAATTCGTCGCTTTGCACCCTTTGGAATCGGTCACAACTACCTTGTATGATCCCGCCACACTTGTGGAGAAACTCGCCACATTTCCAGGCGCACTAGCTCCGGCAGGAACCGTCCATTGATAGTTTGGGTAGCCCACGGTTGCAGAAACTGTTGCCGCTGTTCCCAAGCATGTTTCGGGGGCCAACACAACCAAGCCGGGTTGGGTGTTGCCGGTCAGGACGCCTGAACTGATGACGCTCTCGCAGCCGTTGCTGTCCGTTACGACAACGCTATAGGTGCCTTGAACAGATGCCGAAAAAGATCCAGTATTACCGGGGTTAACCGCTCCATTTGGAACTGTCCAAACATATTGGAATGGTCCCGTTCCCGTAAGAACCGTTGCGGTTATTGTCGCCGAATTGCCAGCGCAGACTTCGTCGCTGTTCACCGAAACAGTGGGTTTCGGATCAATTGTCAAAACGCCCGATCCATTCCCGGCGGTGCATTCATCACTCGTCACGACAACGCTGTAAGTTCCTTCAACTGTGGCGGAGAAACTGGCGGTATTACCAGGATTCGCTGCGCCATTAGGAACCGTCCACGCATAACTGAATGGGCCGGTGCCAGTGAGGACTGCGGCACTAATGGTCGCGGAAGAATCGGCACAGATTTTATCGCTATTTACGGATACGGTGATTTCACAGGGCGGACATTCACAAGGGACTTCGATGATGAGACGTTGGATATTGCCCGGGATGGTGCTATACGATTCGTAGCCCGGAGGGAAAGCGGCTCCGCCATCGCGGAACGGCGCTTGATCTGGGAAATCGACTACCACGGCCATGTTGGAGCCGCAGGGAACCTGATAATTCGGGTTGGCGAGTGCGCCGGTGATCATGGCTTGGCTCGCGGCAGAAACTGGATTGGCATAAGCTGGCGGTCCGCCAACAAAGAACCAGATAGCATCCTGGATATCAAAATAGGAACCCTGCTTGTTGTTGATGATGTAATTGAGGTAGTGGATGTTGTTCATTCCAGTGCCGCTCAAAGCCGGGTAAGTGGTCAAATCCGGGTCGCAGCTGGAATATAGTGTGCCATCAAGGTAAAGGGTATTCTGAAAGATCGGAGCGTCGTCAACGTTGTTGCCATGCACGGTTGTCACGTCAATACACCACCAAATGTAATTACCTGCTTTGACCAATCCCGCGTCCGCCAGGGTATTCAAAGTATTGGCGTTGTTGAAATCAAAAGCATTGACATGCACTTGTATAGGGCCGGCTGGCTCCATGTCCAAACAACAGGTCTGGGCGGCCAGGTTGAACGTGCCACCCGCTAATGCGACTGAGGTAATGAAGGCCGCCGCAAAGTGCGCCATTTTGGTTTTCAGATAACTTTTCATGATATTTTTAAGAATTTCGAACGGTTTCTATACGACGTGCCCACACACTTAGAGGAAGGAGGCTTAGCTGGGGCACCGGTGGATTGACTTAACCCACCGGAAGCCCCCACTAGATATAAGGGACTATTTCTTTAAAGACTTGCGAACCAAAGCGAGACCGCCAACAGCTAGACCGAGTAACACAGAAGAAGCACCCGCGTCTGGAACGTCTTGAACAGGGATCGCGGACACAGTTTGGGTCATCGCCAATAGCGCTCCCATTACAAACACACTCAGGATCAGTTTTTTTTGATTTTTCATAAGTTTCTTTTTATTCCAAATATTGGACATAGTGTCTAATTAGCTATGTTTGTGCCAGAACCTCATTGCTATATAAAAGGTCGCAAGCTATTACTGTGGAGATACTTAAAACAATTCTCAAATTTGGAAGTAAGTAAAGAGTTTCAAAAAACTGTAAA
>JBBQAX010000277.1:0-5772 GCA_038316905.1 Verrucomicrobiota bacterium
ACGTCGAAAAATATTACAACCGGGTGCGCCGCCACAGCGCCCTCGGCTTTCAAAGACCAGTGGACTTCGAGAACCAACTCAACTAAACATGAACCCCGCGCCCCATCCCCCAAGGTGTCCACCAAACCGGGTCAAGCCCAGATCCCGCTCGGTCTATTGCTTCTTGCGAGTGCAAGTTCCCACCGATGTAGGGGGCGTCCCTTTTTACGCGGTTTTAACTTTAGAAAACAAAACTTGCAGTCAAGAATTCCCTGCACGAACACCTGAAAATATTTCCAACTGACCGAACGCTAAAACTGCCATGCAATTCAAAGATTTGGTGTACGTACTTTCGGCTGCGGTGTCTCCAGTCATTCTGATTTCGGGCGTCGGCCTCTTGATTCTCTCCATGACTAACCGCTTTGGACGTGTGGTAGATCGCTCTCGCCAATTGACAGAAGCTCTCCGAAACGCCCCATCTCAGGAACGGTCGCGTTTAAAAGGACAACTTAATATCCTCATCCGACGGGCACGATTGCTTCGAGCTGCCGTCAGCTTTGCAACCTTGAGTGTTTTGGCGTCTGCGATTCTTGTCATCGCTTTGTTTATCGCCGCATTTTTGGATGTGGAAGTTGTTCTGTTTAGCGCGGTTTTATTTATCGCATGTCTAGCGTCGCTTGTTATTTCACTGCTCGCGTTTCTCCAGGACCTAAGCCTCTCCCTTGCTGCGCTCAAGCTGGAAATCGAACTGACCAATACCATTTAAAGACAGCTTTATTGCGGTTTTTTGAACGCTTAAAAATCAGGATTGATTAACTCTTTTCGTTGGCAAGCAGCCCATCGAGTTCCATCAGCAAAGATTGTGTGCTGAAGGGTTTTTCGAGGAAAGTATTCACAGATTCTCTGCCAGACTTGCCGAGTCCAGACTCCGCCCCAAGTCCGCTGACGCCGATCAGCTTTATGTCAGGATTGATCTCTTTCAGTTTTAAAATTAGCTCTGGTCCACTCATCTTCGGCATCATCATGTCAGTGATAACGACTTTTATTTCCTTATGATTTTGAGCAAAACAAGCGATTGCTTCAGCACCGTCCTTTGCTGTGAATACCCGATAGTGATGAGCTTCCAGCATTAGTTTGGACATCTCCAGAATGGCTGTTTCATCATCGACCAACAGAATTAATTGCCCCCAACCAGAAAGCGCCGCAGGTTGACTTTGCTTCGTCGATTCCGTCCGGTCAGGACATCCAGGGAGGAAGACGCTGAAAGAAGTTCCCTTTCTCAGCTCGCTGGAAACCTCTACAAAACCGTGATGTGCTTTCGCAATTTCGATCACCGTCGAAAGGCCGAGTCCTGTTCCTTTGCCGAGTTCTTTGGTAGTAAAAAATGGTTCAAATATTTTATTTATGACCTCCGGAGCAATGCCACATCCCGTATCTGTCACTTTTAGCAAGATGTGCGGACCTTCAACCTGTCGCTTTAAATAGGTATCATCGACATCGACGTTGCTTGCTTCGAGCAGAAGCTCACCGCCGTCTGGCATCGCGTCCCGAGCGTTGATGGACAGGTTCATTAAAATTTGATGAATCTGCGTCGCGTCCCCAATTATAGGCAGGAGTGATCGGTGAATGTGAGTGCGCACCCGGATACTTCTCGGGAACGTGCTCTGTGCAAACTTTTCCATATCGGCAATTAGATGCCGCACTTGCAAAGCAGCGTGTTCACCTGTGAGTCCCCGAGAAAAAGAAAGAATTTGCCGGACCATCTCGGCTCCTCGTTGCGCGCTGTTTCTCATTGTATCTAACAAATCTTTGCTGGCCTGCGTCGGGAGGGCGTCGCGGATCATGTCGGCGGCCATCAAGATCGGCGCCAATGAATTATTCAAATCATGGGCAATGCCGCCTGCCAAAGCGCCGATACTTTCCATTCTTTGAGTTCGCAAAAGCTTGGCCTCGGTCTGCTTTTTCTCGGTGATATCTGTATTTATAATCAGAATCGATTTCGGCTTCCCTTGCTCATCCCGCATCAAAGTCCATCGGCTTTCTACGATGAGTTTTTCACCCTTTTTTGTGACTTCGTTCAGTTCCCCTTTCCATTCGCCATGCCTGATCAAACTGACAATCGCTTCCATAGGAGCGGTCAAGTCGCCAGGGAATAAGAGGTCGTTGGCATTCTTTCCAATAGCCTCTTCGGCTGTCCATCCGTAGAGCCGTTCCGCGCTTTTGTTCCAATAAAGAATCTGCTGCGACATGTCGTTCAGGCAAATAGCGTCTTGTGCTTTGTCGAGCAACGCAGCCTGTTCCCGCAAAGTTTCTTCCGCCTTCTTCCTTTCCGTGACATCGAGCAACATGCCAATGATGGCGGGACGACCGTTAAAATTCTCGATCAAGCCTCCTCGAGCTTCCACGAAGGCAACACGCTGATCACGCCTTAACATGCGCAGCGTGTAATGGATCTCTGAAACAATCCCTTCTGTCCTTTTCCGAATGTTTTCGGCGACCATGGGACGGTCTTCAGGCAGGACAAAGTTGAGCAAAGGACCAGTAGTCAATTCTTCCTGCGTGTAACCGAGAATGTTCGCCATGCTCGGATTGACGTAAATATATTTTGCGTCCTGAATAACGTAAATTCCAGCGAGAGCCTGCTCGACTAAAGTGCGGAAGCGGTTTTCGGACGCTTGCCCTTCCTCGCGCAACCGGCGCTCGACCAACTCGTGTTCGCGCCGCTCACTCGCTTCACTCAACGCGCGGTTCACGGCTGGTCCGAGACGTTCCAACCTCTGTTTGACGATGTAATCTGTCGCCCCATTTTTCAAACTATCGACGGCTTGTTCTTCTCCTAAGGTACCCGACACAAGAATGAATGGAACGTCGGGCTGGTGTCGGCGGGCGAATGTGAGCGCAGAATAGCCGTTATACTGCGGAACCGAATAATCTGACAGAATCAGGTCAAACGGGGGGCCCGCAGCAATGGCTTCTTCAAACCTTTCGCGATCATTGACGCAAAGGATGTCGCATCTGATTTTCGCAGATTCGAGTTTTGCGTGGATCAATTCCGCATCCACCGGATTATCCTCTAAATGCAGAATGCGAATTAATTTTGCCATGAATTGATTACTCAGCTCTCGTCTAATTTTATTGCTGGCATTCGTGGCGGAACTTCATTCACCACGGCCCAAAAAAATCCCAACGCTTTGATTGAATTGATAAACTGTTGAAAATCGACTGGCTTAACCACGTAGGCATTCACTCCCAGCTGATAACTCTTAATCAGGTCAGGTTCTTCACGCGATGAAGTCACCATCACAACGGGGATATTTTTCAGAGTGACATCCGCTTTCATGGCCGCGAGAACTTCGAGACCATTCATCCTCGGCATTTTAACGTCGAGGAACACAACGCACGGCAATTCCGGGCTTTGGTTAGCAAAGATGCCACGATGATGCAGGCAATCGAGCGCTTCAACTCCGTCGCGCGCCACAACCACTTCGTTGGCGAGATTGTTTTGTTCAAGGGCAGCTAAGATCAGCTCGACATCTTTTGAACTGTCTTCGACCAATAAAATTCGTTTAAGAGAAGTCATATTAACCGGTCGTTTTATCTGGTTTCGGCAACGAAAAATAGAATATCGCGCCTTCGTTTACTTTCCCCTCGGCCCAGGTGCGCCCACCATGGCGAAGAATAATTCTCCGTACATTGGCCAACCCGATCCCCGTGCCCTCAAACTCGTCTGAACGGTGAAGGCGCTGAAAAACTCCAAAAAGCTTGTCTGCAAAATTCATATCAAATCCGACGCCATCATCGCGAATGAAAATGATCACTTCATGATCCTTTTCTTCGTAGCCAACTTCGATGCGCGCGGGGTTCCTGGGTAGCGTGTATTTGACTGCGTTCGAAACCAGGTTTGCAAAAACCTGTCGGAGCATCGCCGGATCTGCTTGTACTTTTGGCAGAGGATGTATTACCCAATCGAAATTTCTATTCTTTAGTTCGGGTTCCAGACTACGGATGGTTTCGTCGAAAAGTTCAGCGGTATTTACCATCGTTGTCTGCATTTCAACCCGACCCATTTTTGAGAACATCAAAAGATCATCAATCAGGTTTCCCATTTGCTTTGCGGAATCGTCTATTATGTTTAAAAAGCGAGCGGTTTTCGGTCTTACCGAATCTCCCAAATCATCGCGCAACAAATCAACGAATCCTGCGATGTGCCTCAGCGGCGCGCGAAGGTCATGCGATACAGAATAAGAAAAAGATTCGAGTTCTTCGGTGGCTTGCTCAAGTGCACGAGTACGGTCATGCACACGTTGCTCCAACACAGCGTTGGCCGCTTCGACGTCTTGCCGGTGTCTCTCCAGTGTGACTGCCATTTCCCTGAAAGTGCGGGAAAGCACGGCCAATTCCCCGCGCCCTTTCAGCACTTCCGGGCGCGCCTTCCATTTTCCTGCCGCCAGGAGGCTCGCCTCCTCTGTCAATGAATACAGCGGGCGCAGGAGCAAATGTTCGGCGTAGAGGTAAGCTACCACCAACGCCAGAAAAAAAATCGAAACCATGATCAAAATGCTTTTCCATAAATCCTGATTAGCATTCGCGAATAAAGTTTTGGTTGGAATTCCCACGCTGATCCACAAACGTCCTTTGAGTCCATCATTAACGGCTGTGGTTGCAAAGAGCTTTTCGACTTTATCCAAGCCAGACATTTCAAACACCTCTCCAGCATCCCCTTTCAACAGGCGTTGCACGTAAGGATCGTGGGCCATTGATTCACCAATCAAAGATTCGTGATCGGGGTTACGGGCCAAAATATTTCCGCCGTCGTCGAAGACAGTGATCTGTGCGTCGCGAGGTAAATTCATTCGAGTCGCTGTTTCTCTGACGCGCGCCAAATCGAGTGATGCGAAGAGCACTCTTTTAAGTCTTCCGTCCTTGTTGAATATGGGATAACCGAAGTCCAGCGTGTCCTCGCGCGTCGTTCCATCTTTTCCAAAATCACCAATTGCGAATCGCCCCGTCTTGAGAACACGTTGGACACAGGACCAGTTGGAAAATTCCACAACGCGATTTGAGATCACAGTGCTGCAAAAGAGTCGGCCATCTGCATCCACTAAACCGATGTCCAAATACTCCGGGGAAAGTTGACGCAGGTTTGAGAAATGAACCTCCGAAAAACGACGGTCCGAGGTTAATACTAAAAATTCGAATTGGGAAACGGTGGCGAGCAGTTGCTCCGCATTTTTAACAAAGTTCTCCTGCTTGGCCGCTGCGAGTTGGGCGGTGGCCATGATTCCGTCTCGCGTATGTAACCTTCTGGCCCTTCTTTCCTGGATGTTCGTGTGGAGGGTTAAAATCAGGGACGGCACGAAGACCAGTAGAATTAGAATCAAGAGTTGGGTTGAGAAGCGTTCCAATAGCGGAACCTTAGTTTTGATTGAGATGGCCATTACACTTTATCACTACCAAAAACACCAAAACATTTAAGTTCGTGAAGCGAACACATCCCAAAACCGGCTTCGTCAAGGCGTTAATGCATAACTACAAAAAAGCAGGTTTCAAACCAAGAGCCTTTTTCTCAAGCGCGCCTGTTCCGCTCACATCAATTTAATTTTTTCTCAAACTACCGTTCGAACTTTCTGTCATTGGCGCGCACTCCGCTTGCTCCAGGGCAGACGCAGCTAAATTCCAAGTAAGCGGAGCAAATAGGCATTATCCCAGCCAGCATTGAGTTGTTTGCCTTTGATTCCGCGTTTTTTAGTTCTCTCGCGCTGCAACATGTTCAAGGCGAGTCGGCGCAGGGTG
>JBBQAX010000278.1:0-5758 GCA_038316905.1 Verrucomicrobiota bacterium
TAATCATGGATTCGTCCACCGACGTTTTCCCTTCCAGCAGAATTCCATCGACGGGGATTTTTTCGCCCGGACGCACCCGCAACTTCGCTCCAGTCAGAACGCTTTCAAGCGGCACATCCTTTTCTTCTCCATCTTGGACAATCCGCGCAGTTTTTGGCGCAAGGTTCAGCAGCGCGCGAATCGCACTTCCGGTTTTGCTCCGCGCTCTTAGTTCGAGAACTTGTCCAAGCAGAACCAGAACGACAATCACCGCCGCCGCTTCAAAATAAATTCCAATTTTGCCGTCCGGCGCGAACGAACTTGGAAACGCACCGGGCACCAGCATTACCACCGCACTGAACAGATAAGCCGTGCCGACACCAATCGCGATCAGCGTGAACATGTTTAAATGTCGCGACACGAGCGAGCGCCATCCGCGCTTGAAGAACGGCCAGCCTGCCCACAAAACCACTGGCGTCGAAAGGGCGAATTGAATCCATCGCGACGCATCGCCCATCACCCAATTTTCGTGGCGCAGCGCGGGAATCAGGTGCGCCATCGAGAGCAGGAAGACGGGCAGCGCGAGCGCGCCGCCAATCCAGAAACGGCGCGTCATGTCCGTCAGTTCAGAATTATCTTCCTCGCTTGGAGTAGCCGTCACCGATTTCAGTTCCAGCGTCATGCCGCACTTGGGGCAATTGCCGGGATGATCCTGCTGCACTTCGGGGTGCATCGGGCAGGTGTATATGGGTTTGCCCGCTGCAGGTGCGACCCACGCCGAATTTCGCTCCAAAGCCATCCCGCATTTCGGGCAATCATCGGGCTTGTCCGACTCCACGCCGGGACACATGGGGCAATAATATTTCGCGACGGAGGAAGGTTTTACGTCGTCGTGATGATGGTGGTTGTGCTCGTGGCTTTGCGATTTGTCCGAACAACAGGAAGATTCCTTCGGCGCGGTTTCGTGGGATTTTTCGCCGCCACAACATCCGGTTGATTCACTGGATGATTTCTCTTTTGCGCCACCGCAACAACCGCCGCCTTCCTCACTGGACGCGGGTGAAATTTTCTCCGATGGATCCTGCGCCAGAAATTTTTTGCGACAATTCTCGCAGCAAAAATAATAAACTTCCAAACCGCGAATCGCTTTGTGCGGCGTCGCTTCGTCCACTTTCATTCCACAAATCGGGTCAATTTTCATAATTCAAATCCGCGAGCCGTAATTGGCTTCAATGAGGCTGACGGGCATGTCCCATAAATATTACACTGAATTCCGAAAAATTTCGTCTTGGCGATTTATTTCAAGAGCAGCAAGGTTCGTTGTTCGTTGGCATGGAAAAAATGGAAACCGTTTCATTGGAGAAACCCTGCTATCACAAAAAGAATTACGGCAATTCCTGCGGCGGTGAAATTATAGGGTGCGGCATACCTCATATATTTTGTGTGGTCGGCGTGAGCGATGTTCGACGACATATTCGTCATCCCGGCCACGGGTGAAGTGACATCTCCAAACGTTCCTCCGGTAATCACCGCAGCAACGCACAGTGGAATGCCAGCACCAGCGGCCACCGCCAGCGGAATGCCGAAAGGCATAATCAGTGAAGCCGCTCCCCAGCCGGAACCGGTGAAATAAGTTACGGCAGAAGCTAAAAGAAAAATCGAAACCGGAACACTCCACGCCGGCAGGGAGCTTCCCAACTGCTGCTGAATAAGAGCGTTCAATCCCAGCTCTTGTGAAACCGCAGCCAATGGCCAGGCGATGGCGAGAATCGCCAGAGTGGTCATGATTTCGTTCCCACCGGAAATAACATCGGCGGTCAATTGTTTTAAATTATACTTCTGAAACACGTAAAAGATCGCGGTGACAACGATTGAGATAAACAGGGCCACGAGCATGGCTCGGTTTGGTTCCGTGTTGGTTATCGCTGATACGATGGAGGCGCTGCCCGATTTTTCTTTTCCAAAGAACCAAAAGAAAAAAAGGCTCAAAAGGATAACAGAAATCATGGGAACAATAAGGTTGATCACCCGTGGCTTTATCACAGGTTTGGGTTCTTCCATGTTCATGCCCATTTCGCCATGACCTCCATGCGGGGCATTGTGTTTGTGGCCCGGTTTCTTGAATTGAAAAAAGATGGAAAGGAAGGTGATTAGAATCACCGCGATGCTAAAAAACTCCAAAGGGATGGCTTGTAGCCAGATCGTATAGGCGGAGTTCTTTTCCGTAGCTCCGGCCACTTTCAATCCCTGGGTAATGATCGCGACATTGAATCCCACGTAGGTCGTGGCGATGGGGATCAGTTCCACCACTGGACTGGCGGTGTTGTTCAGCATGAAGGCAAGTCTCTCTTTGGCGATCTTATGCTTTTCGGCAAGAGACCGTGTAATGGAACCAGCGCCAACGATTCGGAATCCGCAATCAATGAAAGTCACGGGAATCAAGGCCCACAAGGTGAAGAACACTCCTTTTTCACTTTTGATGTGTTTGGCGGCTTTGTCGGAAAACGCTTTGATACCACCGGAGCGTTTTACAATTCCGATTAATCCGCTGAACAAATACAGAAACAGGAGCACCTGAAGGTTGTCCTTGTCCGTCAGGGTTTTCACAATCTGGTCCACCGCACCTTCAAAGCCGCCGGTGACGGTGGGATGTAAAAGATAACTGCCGACTAACAGTCCGATCAAAAGCGAAGGGAGTATCTTTTTCGACCAGATGGCTACCGCTATGGTAATCAGCGGAGGTAGCAGTGAAAGCCACGTATTCATTTTATTGAGTCATTTCCATGATTTCCTCGGGCTTCATACTGACAGGCGCAGAGAGAAACTTTTGCCGTGGACACCGCAAAAGCAGAACGTCTTCCCAACGCGTTCAGCATGAGCGCCGTCGCCCCATCCACGGTCATGCCGGCAGATGGGTTTTGTTCATATGGGTTGTAATCGGTGTTCCCCCTTCATCGACGGCTTTGCGCCTGTTATCCGCAACAGCTTCCAGACTTGCCCTCGGGCTTGGCACCGGCGGGTGTGGACAGAAACTTTTGCCGGCAGCGGTCGCTGCAAAAGTAGAACGTCTTTCCATCGCGTTCGGCGTGGAGCGCGGTCGCTTCGTCCACGGTCATGCCGCAGATAGGATCTTTGGTCACGGATTTCGTTTCATTCATGGTGTTGTTTCTTTCTTCGTTTGTTTTTGTGTCGTTGTGGTCGCCCTGTTAATGAATTGGCGTTAGTGGTTTCAGCACGATCACGCGCCGTTGCCACTTCCGTATAATGCGCCATTGGTGTGGGCTTTACTATAGGGTGAAACCCCATTAACCGTTGAAACGGTTCTGCAAAGTTGGGCTACTTTTTTCACCGGGCTGAAGCCACGGTGTTAATGAGAGTTGCCCAAACGTTGGATTTAATTACGTCTGAATTGGATTAATTGTCTCTTGGCGATTCTTTCTTTACAGAGCAGAGTTTTTTCAGATGGAAAAAATGGAAACCGTTTTATTGGAAAACCTCGAGCGCTTCACGGCCTTCGTGCGTCGTCGCATTGCTGATCCCGAACTTGCCGCCGACATCGTGCAGGACAGTTTGCTCAAGGCGCTCAAATCCGCCGGGCAGCTTCGGGAAGACGAAAATGTCACCGCGTGGTTTTACAAAATTCTGCGCCACGCCATCATCGATGTCTATCGCCGCCGGGACGTAAATGAGCGGGCAGTTGAGAAGTTGAAAGTCGATCTGGAAACAGGTGGCGAAGAAATAGAAACCGAAGTGTGCCGTTGCATTGACGGAATCATTCCAACTTTAAAGCCGGAATACGCAGAACTCATCCGCAAAGTGGATCTGGCAGAAAATTCACCGACGAAAGTCGCGAAAGAATTGGGCATCACCACCAACAATCTGACCGTGCGACTGCATCGCGCGCGGACGCAACTACGCCAGCGATTGGAACAAACGTGTCAGATGTGCAGCACGCACGGTTGTTTGAATTGTACCTGTAGCCAGCCGCCGCATCAGTGATTCACGGCGAGAAATTTCGGGAAAATTCCCCATAAGAAAAATGTCAAGGGACGTTAAGTTTCTAACAATAAATGGGAAGCGCTTCGTCGCGGTTTCGTGGAAATTGCGAGCGGGTCACCGATCCCTCTAATAAATAACATTGAAACGAAAGTAATTATGAAAACAAAACTCATCCGTAAACTTGCAGTCCTGATTGCGATGGTTGTCACGACCACCCTTATCACATTCGCACCGTCTGAAGCTCAGGCGCAACAAGGCGCAGGAGCCGCAGCATTGGCTGGAAAACCAATTAATACAGCGGAAGACCTTGAAGCATTAGAACGCGGCGACATGGTAATGATGTCCTGCCCAAAGTGCAAAACCACGATGGTTTCGTACGTTGAAGAAGGAAAGGGATCGGTCAAAAAAAACCGTGTCCGCGGAGAACATCAATGCCCGGGCTGTAAGCAGATGATCAAAACCAGCGGCGTTGGAAAACAATCGACCGATAAAGTGACGCATGTCTGCTCCAAATGCGGCAGCGATATGGCGTTTTGCTGCTCAGTGAAAAAGGGCGATGTGACCAAGGGCATGGAAAAACATAAGCACGAATAAATAACCCGGTGGATTGAAGATCGGCTTCAATCCATGCAGGTGGTTTTCAAGAGACGATTAATTGACATTCATATTTGATTGCGCAGATTGTCTTCGCGAAATGAACCGGCGAAGCTCCATTTTAAATCCCGTTGCTCGCATCCTTTCCGCTGCGGCTTTGTTTGCCTGGATGGCCGCATTTGTCTTATGCACGGCCCACTGTTCGTTTGGCGTTTCTCACAGTCAAAAATCGACTTGTTGTAAAAGTGAATCATCGACTCAAAAAAAATCTGGAGAAAATAAATCTTCCAACCTGGCCTGTCTGACATTCAAATCGGCGCTCACTCCTGACAATTCGCCGACGCTATTTGGACTCGGATCGAATTTCTTTTTCCAGTTGCCTGAGTTTTTGATGGCTCCACAAACTGCATTTGCGGAACCAGTTTCTCTCAATTTCCGCCAGACTCGGTGGTTCGAGTTGTTGTTTACGCCCGAGGTGTCTCTTGGCGTGGCTGAATTGCACTTGCGACTCGGTGGACTGACCTATCCTGGCCCCGCTGAATTCTCGCGTTTATTTTTCCAATTCAGTGATGAGTGATCTCATTTCGACAATTCCGTATTGATTCTCGAATTTCAAAGTTTGAAAGCCAGGACAAAGTTGGACAGAGTGAGCGAAGTTGGTTTGAATTTAGTTAGTTGACGATTCTCAGCATATGAGTACCTATTTCACTGCGTGAAAAAACTGAAAACAATTGTTGCGACATTTTTGCTCGCGCTTTTTTCGTTCGTTTCTTCTCACGCCTTGCTGGAAAATTTTGAACTGATTCACCACGAAGAGTCGCATCATTCTGAATCACCGCCGCATTCAGCTTTGAACCACGATGCTGCGCATGGTTTTTGTCGGATTGATTCCGGTGTTTGTAAAATCCAAAAATCCGCCTCTGACTGCTCGCTTTCTCAAGTTATCGCAACGGTTTTGGCGGGGTTGCTGGATAAGGCGGCGCAAAGGGAGATTGTCCTTTCCGAGCATATTTCTCCGCCCCTTGAATTGATTTCCGCCTGGCAGATTTCTTCGCGCACGGCACTTCCAGCCCGCGCTCCTTCCATCGCTTCTTAAAAAGTTCTCGGCCTGAGAACTCTTTCCCGTCGTTTTCGGATTGTCGTCCAATTTTCCGTCGTTCTGTTGTCCGTTTGAGTTTAATTTATG
>JBBQAX010000279.1:0-5718 GCA_038316905.1 Verrucomicrobiota bacterium
ATTCTCAAACCGAGCGTGACTCTGGCGGTTAATTAATGAAAGCCATCAGCGAAGCGGACCGAACGCCGGTGCAACGAAACACTTTTTTACGATCTGCAAAGAGCGGATGAGAACAATCAAGATTGATGGTGAAGAACAACCTTACGACTGCCTGACTGATGACCGCAGAGGCATCAAATCAGCAGGGCGCATTTTCTACATGTTTCCAGCAGCGCACGGTGCTGGCGGCACAAGTTTGCCGATTGAGCCGCTACCGTTGATTGGGCCGCGTGAAATTTGGCGTGTCACCACTGAATACCCTGACCTAACGGCGGAGCATCCAGAAACCGTCAAAGCCTTCTTTCAGAAACGGCAAGACTATCATCGACGTATTACTTACGAGCAATGGCGCAACGATTAACCTTCTGATGCTTGGATTTCTGCTGAGGAATTCGATAAAGGAAAGGAAAAAATTCTTTCTCAGACATTAGAGGAATTTGCCAAAACCAACCGTGTCAAGGAGATGGTTTGGGCTAAACACGGAACAGAAGAGACGGCTCGGAAAATCGGTCTGTTAGACGATTATGCTCGTATCATCTTGGCGCAATGGCTCAAAGATACCGGAAAATCACAGGATCAGGCGTGGTGCGATTTGCACCGAGTGAAATGGGTGGCGTTATATGACGATCCAGCAAAGACGAGCCTCTATTTGTACGATCTCATCAAGGAACCAGACCCAAAGGCAGCCGAGCTAGAGTTTAAAAAACGGACTCTCGAAACTGCCGCAAAGTTCTCCGCTGGCAAGAGACATATTGGAGATTTCGTGGGCTGGGCTGGTGTTAACAGAGCCACATTGGCCATTGTGTTCACTGATATTGTCGGTTCTGTTGCGATTGGCGAAAAAATCAAAGATGCACGTATGAGTAAAGTGCGACGCGCACATTTCGCCCAAGGGCAGAAGCTCATCGACCAACACAAAGGACACACAATTAAAACTTACGGAGACAGTTTTATGGTGGCGTTCTGGTCTGTTGAAAAAGCGTTTGATTTTGCTAGAGCATTGCAATCAAACCCAGGAAATCCAAAAATCAAAGTGCGCGTCGGCATTCACATCGGCCCGATGGATTTGGAAGAAGAAGATTTATTTGGCAACACAGTAAGCTTCGCTGCCCGTATTATTGGCGTAAACAAGAAAGCCGAGATCTGGTTAAGTGACCGCGCGAAAGAGGATGTGGACCAATTTGGTGCTGAACTTCACCGAGGTTTTAAATGGAAGCTTCATGATGGATTAGTGCTCAAAGGTTTTCGAGGCAAGTTCAAGCTTTGGTCGTTGGCAGTGCAAAAGAAAAAATCTCACACGCGTCAATGATTTCCACGAATTTCACTTTGCCCATGCTCGCTTCACTGCAATCTGCGGCGGAACTCGTTCACAGCGTCATTCCGCCGACGCCGCAAATTCGTTGGCCGTTGCTCTGCGAACGCGTCGGCGCGGAAGTCTGGGTGAAGCACGAAAATCATAATCCCACCGGAGCTTTCAAGGTGCGCGGCGGGATTGTGTATCTGGAGGAACTCGTTCGCCAGCATCCCGACGTGAAAGGTGTCGTCTCGGCCACGCGCGGAAATCATGGCCAAAGCATCGCGTTCTCGGCGGCGCGTAAAGGTTTGCGATGCGTCGTCGTTGTGCCGCACGGCAACAGCGTGGAAAAAAATGCGGCGATGCGCGCGTTCGGCGCGGAATTGATCGAGCACGGTCACGATTGACGCCATCGAAGTCGCCGAAGGCTCTGGCCCTCACCGCGTTTCTTAAAGAACAAAGCACGATGCGCGGAAAACGCGTCGCCGTGATTTTAACCGGCGGCAATGTGGATCGAAATATTTTCGCGCCAGTGTTGGCGGGAAATGACTGATGAATTCAACGGTCAGACGAGCGGTTCAACCTGAAACGTCGCTTGGCGAATTATTTATTCCTGTTAAGTTTCAGCCATGAACTTCGGCATCTTGTTTGAAAAAGTCACCGATGAGGATTTTCCGTCCGGCTATTACTACGCACATGTGCCGAGTCTCGGTTTAACCACGCATGGCATGGGCATAGAAGGCGCAAGGCAAGCTGCTGCCGAATTGCTTCAGTTATGGGTCGCTGAAAAGCGTGCCAATGGCGAAAAAATTTCCGCGCCCACCGAAACTTTGTTCTCAACCTTGGAACTTCCTGACGATGCCCTACAAAGCGCGTGAGGCTTTGACCAGATTGCAGCGCGCTGGATTCGTCATCAAACGGCAATCCGGCTCTCACGTCGTCCTGCGCCACGCCGATGGTCGTCAAACGTATGTTGCCATGCATCCGGGTGATATTCCCACCGGCACTTTCCGCTCTATTCTTAAACAATCCGGTTTGACGGAAGATGAGTTCCGCAACCTGTGAATTCCGGCGACGACATCCCCAAACTTCGCATGGCTCCGCGCGAAACAACGGAAGAACTGGCGCAACGTTATGAACGCGAAACGCGCCGCGTGCTCGATCAACGCGAAGGCAATCTGGAAAATTCGCTCGCGCCGTTTCGCGTCGGGTCGGTCGGTTATTTGAATGCGGTTCCGTTGACGCGCGGGTTGGAGGAACAAGTTCAATTCATGCCGCCGTCGCAGCTTGCACAAAGACTTCAGGGCGACGAACTCGACGCCGGACTGGTCAGCGTCACGGAAGTTCTCTTCAACGACCGTTATGATGTGCTGGATGGAATTGCCATCGCCTCGCTCGGGGAAGTGAAAAGCGTTTTTCTCGCGCACAAACAACCGCTGGAAGAGATTCGCGAAATTTTCTGCGACACCGCTTCGTTGACCAGCGTGAATCTTCTGAAAGTTTTACTGGCAGAGCGCGGTTTGAAACCGAAGTTCAAACCATTGACCGATTACAAATCCTCGCCGTTGCTGGAAAATGTTTTGCTCATCGGAGATCGCGCGATTGATTTTCTCCGCGCGCCGCACGAACACACGATTTGGGATCTCGGTGAAGCTTGGTTTGAATTGACGAAACTACCTTTCGTTTACGCGGTCTGGGCGTTGCGTCGGGGAGTCGAAAACAACGAACTCCGCCGCCGACTGCGCGAAGCAAAAAGTTTTGGGCTGGATACGTTGGATCACATCATCGCAACCCGCCCGGAATTTGATCGGGATTTTCGGCAGGATTATTTTACCTGGCACATTCAATATCACCTTGGCGCAGACGAAAAACGCGGACTGGCAAGGTTTGTCGAGTTGTTGCGCAAGCATAACGCTGCTCCAGTTTACGACCCAACGTTTGTGGTTTGACTACGGCAAACTCAGGGCAATCGTTCCACTGCCTCCGGTGATTTTTCAAAACGCAAAGCAGCTTCTTGCGGCGCAATGCGCGATTGAAAGGCCGCATAATTGCCGCTGGTCAGTATCTCCTTCAAATGCGCGATTACGACGGGGTGATTGGGAAAATAATCATGCGTCACGCCGGTCGCTTTAGAAATCATGGTGACGTTTGTTCCAATCCCGTTCTGGTACCGTTTGCGCACTTCTTTGTCCCTGATCTTGGCGAGTGAATGCGAATCGCCTTCCAGCAGAATACTCCACATTCGTTCCGGCTCGATTACCTCAAAAAATTTGCGATTACCTTCTCCTTCCCACAACTCTTTCGCGAACTTTCCGAACGGATAAGAAGCCGCGCTGGGCTTGGAAGCCAGCGCAACCAGACCGGAGGCGATCCCCATTCCCCGAGCCAAAAAAGATCCACCGGAGGTTGGCACTAATTGGATGAGCGACGCGTCTGCGAAAACCGTTCTGTCCTCTGTCAAAACCACGGCGGCGCGGAAAATAATGGCGGAGTATGAGAACGTCACCACAGTCAGGTTCGTGCTGATCGCCTTCCTGGACTTCAATAGTTTCATCTCATCCGCCAGGGCAGCAGCGACTTTTTCCGCGCGCAAATGAAAGTTGTAGGAATACAAAAACACATCATGAGTGACCTTGAATTGTCGAATGATGTCGATCATTTCGCCGGGATCTTCGGTGGCTCCGTGGAGTAACAACAGGGCAGGTTTATTTCGATTCGGTCCGGGCGTTAGGCGAACGATTTTATTATTTCGCGCCATCAACTCTTGCAGGATCTCGGGAGAGCCGTCTGAAGGGAGCAACGTTGTCAGAGGAACCGTGGCGCAGCCCGCGAGGACAACGATTAAAAAACATCCGCATAAAACCTGCCTTGAGATCTTTAAAGTTTTTTCGGCGAAATGGCTCATCACATATTTAACATTTTTATCCTACACCGTTTCGCCCGTTGCGCGACCCGTCAGAAAATTTCTTCCAACTCGAAGAACGCCAATTATCATGCCGCCGCTCGATGATTACATTTCTGCAAGGCAAACTGGTGGATGCGCTCCCGACTCAGGTCACGGTCGATGTGAACGGCATTGGCTACGACGTGCTGATTCCAATCTCTTCGTTCGACAAATTACCCACTCCGGGAAACGAGATAAAACTTCTCACGCATTTGCAAATCCGCGAGGACGCCCATGTGCTTTACGGTTTTGCAACCGCGACCGAGCGCGAACTTTTTCGTCTTCTCATCAATAACGTCAGCGGCATCGGGCCGAAAATCGCGTTGAACATTTTGAGCGGAATCAACGCGACGGCCTTTCGCGGCGCGGTGGCGAATGGCGATGTCAAAATGCTGTCCTCTATTTCAGGCGTCGGGAAAAAAACTGCGGAACGCATCGTCGTCGAACTCAAGGATAAAATTGGCCAGGCGGGCGCACTCGAAGCCAGCAGCGCGGGACGCACGCTTTCCGACTCGGATCAAAAGATCAACGACGCCGTTCTCGCACTCATGGCGCTCGGTTTCAAACAGACGGACGCGCATGAATCCGTGCGCGGCGCGCAGGCCGTTCTGGGTGCGCAGGCAAGCGTCGAAGATTTGGTGCGCGCCAGTTTGAAAAAAGGCGCGTGATGTCAGCCTCATCCAAGCCGAGCATACCAAAGCAAGTTTCTGGAATTATTGTTCCTCACACGCTGAGTTGGCGCAGACGCATGGCTGCCGCCGCAGTTTATGGCGTCTCAAAATTGTTGATGGCGACCTGGCGATGCAACGCGACGCACGTCCCATTTTCCAATTACACCGGCCCGATCATTTTTTGCGTCTGGCACAATCGCCTCGCGTTATCGATGGTCGCTTACTCGCGATTTGCCAAAAACATTTGGCCAAGCAATGGACTGGCCGCGATGATCAGCGCCAGCAAGGACGGTGGTTTGCTGACCTCGGTATTGAACAAATTTGGCGTGCAGGCGGTGCGAGGTTCCAGCAGTCGTCGTGGGCGACAAGCGCTTTTGGAATCAACCACGTGGCTGGAAAAAGGCTGCCACATTGCCATCACGCCGGATGGCCCGCGCGGTCCGTGTTATCAAGTGCAGGATGGCGTTCTCGCGCTGGCGCAAGTCACCGGAGCGCCCATCGTCCCTGCTTCCGCTCGCATCCACGCAAAATTTCACTTACGGAGCTGGGATCGATTACAAGTTCCGCTTCCTTTCGCGAAATGCGACATTCACTTTGGCAAACCAATTAGCGTTCCACGCGACGTTTCTGGTGAGGAGAAGGAAAAGATTCGGCGGCAACTTCATGATGCGCTGATGGAATTCACGATCGATTGATCAAATCTTAATTCCGCGCTGGAAAATCAGACTCGTATCTTCCAATTCTTTCCATCACCGCTCGGACGTAATTGC
>JBBQAX010000280.1:0-5672 GCA_038316905.1 Verrucomicrobiota bacterium
TCCAATGGATGTTTTCAGGCTCAATTTGAGTTCATTCATCACGAAGTCTTGCGGCTCTCGCCGCTCCCTTCGCAATTCCTCTCTCAAACTGGCCGGTTTTGTTCCGACCCTACATGGTTGGTTTTATGTGACCGCTGACACAAAGTGGCGACTAGTTCTTTCTCAGCAGGCCGCCACTCAACTTTTCTTATTGCTACCGCTCTTACGAGTTCATACGCCCAAGCACTCGGTTCAAAAGGTTTCCAGAAGTTATCGAACCAGAATTCAGCGCCTCTCTTCGCCTTTGTGTGGCCCGCAGACAACATGAAGACGCTGTTTTTTTGCCACCACTTTTCGGTCTCTTGATTATTCATTGCTCAAAATTTATTTTTTCCGCCTGTCGCTTCGCGTGTTCGTTCGATAAATGCCCATAAATTCTTCCGATCAATATTCCCGAATCCTTGTGTCCCACCCATTTCGCTATCGTCATATAGTCAATGCCGCTCATCACACACATGCTGACAAAATGATGACGACAATCATGGAAGCCGAATTTCGAAAGCCCCGACGCCATCCGTGCGAGAATCATGCTCTCACGAAACGTCTTGGCCGGCGCATCCTTTTCTCCCCGGCGCGGGGAAGGAAAGAGCCATTCGGAATCCGGCACCCGGCGTGCAAACATTTTCTTCAGGTGGTGCTCAAGTTTGGCGTTGAAATCTACCGTGCGATACTCGTGGTTTTTAGTGTCGCCGTCCGTCCCGATGTGGAGCTGCCGCTGCTTCCAATCCACATCGCGCCATCGCACCCGCAGCGCTTCAGCCATCCGTGCGCCGCAATACGTCATGAAACGGATGTAATCGGAGAACTGTTGGGCGTTAACCAACGGATGCCCGGTTTCGTCGTCTTTGGCCAGCCGCTTTTGGAAAAAAAGAGGTTCGGACCCGACCGCACAGAGCCGGTCGATCTGCTCCGTGGTCACCAGGTCCCGTTTGCGCCGCTTTCCTTTCAAGGGACGCAGGTTCTCGGTAGGCAGTGAGAGAATCCACTTGTGGTCGATGGCCATGTTCAACACGTTGCGCAATATCGTCACTTCCAGGTTGACCGTTCGCGCGGCCTTGCCTTCCTTTTGCCGACGGGCAATGAAATTCTGAATATGAATGGGGTGAATTTTGTCGAGCCGCCGCTCACCCAGATGCGCCTTCCATTGCTTGATGGCGTGCTTCTCGGTCTCCATGGTGGAAGCTTTTTTTCGGTCTTTGGCCTGCGCAAAAAATGCCAGATACTCCGTGGCGAAAGCAGAAAATTTTGGGGTCTGCTTCAGGAGGGGCAGGGCACCTTTGCGCCGACCGACCCGGAGATCCTCCAGTTGTTTCCTGGCTTGGGCCGGGGTGGAGGCCCCCGCCAACGGGATGCGCCGGACGCCTTTGGCCCCGGTGTCGTGATCTTCCAAAGTCAATTGGGCATAGTAGCGGCCATTTCGGATCCAGAGTCCGCGAATTGGGCGCTTGCGTTCGTCGAAGACTCTTTGATATTGTCCGCGCCGATGTTGACGAGTGCGAACAGACAGGTCATGAGGCGCCAGCTGGACGTTGCAAAGCGTTGCAGTTTGATTCACGGCCCAACAATAGCACAACTTCTAGCACAAGGTCAAACCGACTTGGTGTATGAGGATGTAACTCGTTGATAATCAGGTTGCCCACGTGGCGGAATTGGCAGACGCGCTAGATTCAGGTTCTAGTGAGTAACATCGTACAGGTTCAAGTCCTGTCGTGGGCACCATTTTGGAATCGCCAGATTCCTTAGAGTTTCCCCTATAAAACCAAGCATTTGCAGGCGTTTCTTCGCCTTTAATGCTTCGGCTCACTTCGGCCACTTCCGGTCAACTTCATCTTCTTTTCAGGGCACCAAAAGACGCTCCCCGCGAATCCCAAAACCACCTGATATGAAAATCACAAAAGTAACTCACAACGGAAATACCCGTTACCGCGTCAACGAAGCCCAAGGCATAGGCGGCAAACGCCAGCGCAAATTCTTCGAGACGAAAGACTCAGCGGACGCTTACGTCAAGGAACGCACGGCGGACACGAAAGCCTACGGCGTCCATATCGCGACCATTCCAGCAACGGATCGCGCGGCAATTTCTTATCAACTTGAACGATTGAAAGCGCTTGGCTGGACGCTTCCCGGTGCCGTGGATTTTATTGAAAAGCACGGAAAGGCCGCGCCGTCTTTGCCAGTGGGCACCGTGGCAGACGAATTTTTTAAAACAAAGGAAATGAGTGGATTGCGCCCGCGCTATCTCAAAACTCTTCGCGCTTCGATCAATCGGTTTTTGGTTGGACGGCGGCAGGAACTAATCGCAGATATTTCACCGAAAGAAATTCAGGAATACATTTCAAGCAACGGTTGGCTTCCCGCAACCATGCGCAGTTACCTCGTTGACGTGCGAACCTTGTTCGCATTCGCGCTTAAACGAAAATACGTTCGCGAAAATACGGCTCTTTCCGTGGACTTGCCCAAAGTGGAAGAAAACCCGCCGGGAATTGTGACGCCAGATCAGGCGACCGCGATTTTGAACGCGAGCATAGATTTTGCGCCAGACGCTTTGCCGGTTGTGGCGCTCGCACTTTTTGGTGGGTTGCGACGCTCGGAAGCAGAGGCGCTTGAATGGTCGGAAATCTCAAAAGAATTCGTTGAGGTTAAAGCGCACAAAGCGAAAACACGCCAGCGCCGGTTAATCCCAATCTCTCCCCAATTGCGCGCTTGGCTGGATACGGCGAAAGCTATAAGCGGAAAACTTCCATCTCTCAACTACGCCGACAAACTCAAACTGATTTTGGACAAAGCCAAATTGCGAGACGAATGGGAGCAAAATGCCCTTCGCCATTCTTTTGCCAGCTATCATTTCGCAAAATTCAAAAACGAATGAAACCGCTTCCCGCATGGGAAATTCACCGCAAATGATTTTCCAGCATTATCGCGAAATGGTTCGCCCCGAAGATGCAGAAGCATTCTTTGCAATCATGCCGCCTGCCGATGCGGCAAAGCGGGCGAATGCCGCGCGTGAACGAATGCCGCGTTTAATGCAGCCGCGCCCGGCAAAAATCAGCGCGGCAATTCTCACGGCAGTGTTCGACGGCGGAAAACTCACACTTACGCGGAAAGACGCGGTTGCCGCGCTGTCCGCTCGCGCAAAAACTTCGGTTGCCGCAGCCTATAACGCTCTCGCACTTGATGGAAGATTCCGCGCCAACCTCGTTGAAACGAATGGCAAACTTTCATGGCAGAAAATCGCCGCCGAATTCGATTCTGAACCACTCTCGCAACCGCAACAACAAACTAAAAAACATGAACACAAAACAAACTGCTCCGTTAACTCCAGCCCTCGCAACTCTCGCCATTGCTGCGCCTCCACTCATGGCGGGCGTGGCGATTGGCCTCGCATTGCTTTGGCTTTTTTCCAACAAAGAAGAAACGCCGCAAACATCCGAAGATAAAAAGCCAATGCTGGAATTGCCGCCGCCGATAGACGTTCCATTCGTTGAAATTTCGGCAGAAGAAAATCCGCCCCGCGAAATTAAAACGAGCGCGCCCGATGCGCCCGCGTTCACGCAATTAAATCCAAAAATTGCGCGCGAAGATTTGGCAGAAGCGCTCGAATATGGCGCGCGTATGTTCTCGCGCAAAGAAGCCGTGAATGCTTTGCAAGATTTAGGTTTTCGCAAAACGGCCGCTTACAAGGCGCTGTCAGCAAATAGCAAATTCGGCAGCTTGTTGGAATTCACGCCGGATGGATTGATTGAATGGAAAGGTTAACCGTTGTGAACCATCGTGAACCGTTGTGACACAAATGTGATTGCACACAAATACACACATTGTATATTGACGGCGGATTACAACTCCGGCTCGAACTGTCACCGTATGGTGTGCGTTCCGAAAGGATAGAGCCGGAGTTTTTTTATTTCGGCCAAAACTGTACGTAAATTTCTCGGTGCGAAATTAGTTTTCGATAGGTTTTCGCATCCTCTTTCCCGCTATAACTTCGCGCAATCGCACCGCAAATCATGTCTGCCATTTGCAGCAAATTGTTTCGGTGTGAATCCTGAATTTTCACTTTTCCGATAAAACGGGTGTCACCTTTCGTATCATTAACCCGTTTGCGCAAATAGCTTCCAAGCTGACGGCGAAATTCCCGACTGCCGCTCCCGTCAATAACCACTGTCGCATTGTCCAGATACGGCTTGGCGTTCTCGAAAACCAAACCGCAAGCAACTTGTAAAACGATTCCTTGAATTTAAAACCCGGCCCTTGGAGTTTTGCTTTGTTAATCACGATGCTGAAATAAAAAAAATCGTAGTTGGCAATCGCGGATAAAAAAGCTTCGCGATAAGCGCCTTTCACTTTGTTAAAGTGAAATTCAAATTCTCCTTTGAAACCAAGTTCGCGCTTTAACAGTTGAATCCGTTGATCTGCCGCCAATGCCTCTTCGCTGTCCTCAAAAGCAACAAGCGTAACGATAAAATAATCCGTAGAACCGGAATCCAATTTCAAACCGGGGTCGCCTGATTCATCAATAAAAACGAGCATTTTTAAAATTCCAAGTCACGGCATTTTTCATCCAGCGCGGTAATTATTCGCCGCACTTGCGACGGAGCGACTATTTCATTTTGCCCCTGTAAAAATTTCACGAGGTAATTTGCATTCATCACTTTGACGGCGGAATTTCCTTTCGCCGTTATTTTCACAAACCAACCGGGCAAGATTACCAAAGGTTCTACTCTCACTGGCTCACCCGTTTTTTTCTCAAGATAATTGGAAAGCCACTTTGCATTTCGTTTCGCTTGCTCAATGGGCCTGCTGTCTGGCCCTCGCGGAAACTGCAATTTCTCACCGTCATAAATCACTTCATGTTCTGGCAGCCCTTTCCAATTCTTGAGCCGACGGCGCGCTTTTGTTTCGATCAAAAAAAGACCGCGAGTTCCAACGGCCACATGGTCAATGTTCCAAGTCTCTCCGCCCGGTAGATCGTGGAAAGAACGGAAGCCAACACTGGCAGCTTCATTCAACGCCTCGGCAACGGCTTGTTCTCCGCGCAAACCAAGACGAATGTTTTCCCCTTCCCTAAATCCGCGAAACGCCAGCAACGAAAAAAAAGCACCGGGAATAACAAATCCTGCAAATATCACTGTGAAAAGCAGAAGCCAACTAGCGGGCGCATTTTGAGCAAGCAAATTCGCCAGCGTTAAAGCGGCGATGCCAGCGAAACAGCAAAAAAAACAAGCCCACACGATTTTGCTGAGAATTGCGTCAACGGTTCTGTCGAGTCGCAGAGACAACGAAAAACCCGGCGGACGTAATAATTTTTCCGTCTGCGGCGGCTTCTCAGATCGTTCGCGGTTTCTTCGGGTAATCGTCAGGGCAATTCCCAAAACAAGCAATGGAATGAAAGCGGCGAAAACGACACAAAGTAGAAACAAATCAAATTTCATTCTCACTCTTCCTCGAAATAATCGCTATCCACTCGCTTAATTTCGTGAGTGAGCGCGCGTGAAACGCCGATGTTGTGTTCAATCATCAATTCCGCGAGGCGCTCGCCATCAATCAAAATGATTCGCTGTGCTACGGATTCTGCAAAATCAATTGCGCCTGTGGAAAAACTGCTAGTGGTAATGAAAACGCCTTTGGTTGCGTGT
>JBBQAX010000281.1:0-5662 GCA_038316905.1 Verrucomicrobiota bacterium
CGGCGACAAAAGCCGTTCGCAACGCGGGTTGGGCCTGGGGCTGAGTTTCGTCAAAGCGATTGTGGAAGCGCACGGAGGCCGGGTGACGGTTCGGAGCGACGGCGAGAAAGGTTCCGAGTTCATGGTTCAATTGCCGACAACCCGCGTTTAGCCGCAAGAGAGGGGGATAGAAATAAGAAGATAGAGCGATGCACTGCGTTCCGTTGAGAAGCAATCCGCGCTCTATTTATGAGATGAGTTCTGGGATTTAGTATTCGGTCATTGTTCGCAGCGCATTTTCAAAAAACTCAATCCGGACAGTTTTATCCCACTGAAAGCGTCGAGGAATTGTTGTCTCATTTCTTCTCTCTCCTCTGCGTTCTTTTCGTTGTTTTGCGGCTAATTAACTTCGTTTCCTTTATTCGCTTTTGTTTCTCACCGGTCATGGCTTGGACTGGACGCGTGTGGCGCGGGACCCGATTCTTCCGAGCGACGCGTTAAGAACCTGCTGTGCGGCCTTCACTTTTCCCGCGCTCTCAAACCGTTCGGCCGTTTTAAGCGTGCGCACCAAAATCGGAAAGCGCGCGGTCCAATTCCGCCGTGAGAACATGTTCACCGAGCGACGAAATAAGCCGCAGAATAATATGTTCCGCCCGCGGTTGCCGCGCAGCCGGCAGACGCTCAAAACGGCATCGGCCAGAGCTTCCCCGTCAGACGTCGAGCGTGTCGTGATCTCCGCAATCGAATCCTGAAACGCCACGAACGAACCAATCGCGACCCGCACGACAATTTCAACTTCGCCGCGCACTTTTCCAATGGCCGCTTCGAGCGCGTCCAATTCAAGACGCACCACGAAACCGTGTCGAGTGGCCCGGACTGGCAATGGCGAAGTTCCGTCGCGTTGCACAGAACCCGCGTCCGGCGGAGCAGGTCGAGATGACGTTCGCGCGCCACTAAAATATGATCGTGAATCGCTTCAATCACCACGGCGGGCCGCATTTGATCGATGGTGGTGTAGAGCAGGAGGATCACAAAAATACAACGCGACGATCGTCAGCAGAAAAGCGACCGTCGCGCCGAAGACGGGATTGGACTCTGGATGAACCGTCGTGAGAACGATCAGAGTATAAAGCGCAAGGCCGACAAAAAATCCGAAGTAAATCTGGTTCGTCCGACGGCGCAGGAACTGATCATAAACCTGCGAGGTCAACGTGGACGCAGCTTGTTGCACGGCGAGCAAGAGGAGTGAAAAAGTGATGGAAGTCACCGTGATGAGACTGCCCGCGATGACGCTCAGTAAATCACTCGTCCCTTTGACGTCCCGAAAGGCGCTCCTGCAGAAACGCGTGGGCCGGTTGCAGCAGTTCAATCTCGGACTCGTCAAGCAGGTGCGTGCCGACTGCCAGCAACAGAAAACCCGCAATGACCAGACTCGGCACGGTGAGGAACCCCACGAAAGAACGCCGGACCGTTTCCGCCAACTTTCTGAGCCGGTTTGTTTTCATCAATTTTCGCGTTCCGTTGTTTTCCGAAAGACTTTTGACAATAGTCGGCGTTGAAGAACGTGTTGCCCAAGCCGACCCAGGTAGCGGCGTTGGTAAAACGTTCTAAAATTAATTGCGCCGGGACAACGCCCTGATTTCCTCGCGCAATCCGGCGATCTCATTGTGGAGCGCGGCGACAGACTTGGCGCTCGCCACTTCGGCGTGTTCGTCGCTTGCGTCGCGTCCGACAAAAAACGTCGCGAGACTCGCGGTCACGTAGCCGAAGACACCGAAGGCATACAACGCTAGAAACAGACAGAGGACGCGGCCTTCGGCGGTTTGCGGCCAATAATCCGAACCCATCGTCGTCAGGATCATCGCCGTCCACCACAACGCGGCCGGAAAATTTTTCAAGCCGCGTCCGTCAGTCTGATTATTTTCAAAGGCATACATGCCCGCCGCCCCGGCGAGCGCGACGACCAATGTGAGCGCGGCCACGTAACCGAATCCGCGCCGTCCCATGCTCGCTCCGAGCGCGCGCATTCCGCGATTGAGCGAGCTGATGACGCGCACCAGGCGCACGCCGCGCGCCGCTCGGGCCACTCGAAATATTCGCAAGGCGCGGACGATTCGGAAAATGCTCAATGCCGGCAGCACCAGCGAAATCGCCGTCAGCCAGTTGCCTTTGAGATAGTCCCACTTGCGCGGGGCGATGGTGAATTCCAAAACGAAATCGAGGATGAAAATAATCCAGATGATCGTGCCGGAAACCTGGAGCAACGGATTCAAACCCCAGATCAATTCGACCACCAGCAGCGCGAGCCAGATGAAACCGAGCACAATCATCGGCGTGTCTAATCCGCCCGCGATTCTTCGCAACAGTTCCGCGCGCTCGTTTTCCAACGCGGCTGGTTCGGTCTTGGAAGGCTCTTTCATGGTTTACGATTCAGAGCGCCCCGGGACACGTGTCAACGCTGAAGTCCGAATCAATTTTCGATCACCAAACGCCATCAGCGTCGCTTCGAGTTTTAACCGGCGCCAATCCGCAGGTGCTCCGAAATTTTCAAGGCGTTTCCGTTTCGCGACGGAAGCGCACGATTTTGCCGTCCTCAAATTCCAGCACCAACTTCCCATCCTCAAACCAGAATTTGGCCTTCGTCCCGCCGCGAATCGCTTTCGAGCTGATCGTATTCCCGCGAACTTTGTAAGGCCCTTGCATTTCCTTGACCTTGCCCACGAAAAACAACTCGGACCAAGCCACGAGTTTCATGCCTCCCTCTTCGCGGAAGCTCAACTTGATCGTCACCTCGCCGACCTTCGCCTCCACGTCCTTGGCCACCCATTTGCCGTAAAGCTTTTCCGGCGGACCTTGTTTGGATTTGGGCGGGGCCTCCGGTGCGGCGAAGACGTTGACGCCCCCCAGGAATGCCACCGCCAAAAAAGCGGCGCACCATGAAAGAAATGCACGGCGGCAGTGCGGGAAAAATCTCATCGTTCGCCCCATCATTCTGTCCTTCCTTTACGCGGCTGGCCGGTTGGTTTGGGCGGGGGAGGATTGTACGGGCCCGGCCCTGGTTGGGGCGGACTCGGACGGCGGCGGCCCGGCGGTTTCGGTCTTTTCGGCTTGGTGGTCATAACATAATATTTCCTTGTTTTAGAAACTCCCAAACGAACCTATCATTTCGCCCTAAGATTGATCACGCGGATTGAGGAATGGTTCGCGTGTCGAAAGTCAAATCTCGTGGCGTCCCGATGCATCCGCCGATGGCTGCTGCGATCCCGCCCAACAGGAAAATCACAAAAGTCCAGATTGCCGTTTGGGAGATGCCGCTGGCGGTGGTCGCCGCCACTTCGCGAGTTTGCGCGGCAACTTCGGTTTTCGTTTCTTGAAACTGGGCCGCGAGTTGTTCGTACGTTTTTTCCCAGCGCGCCACGGTGGCGGCGGCTTCTTCGCGGCTCATCGTGGTGCGGGCGGTGATGATATTGATGAGGGCGTCGCGGTCGGCGGCTTCAATGACCGTTTCACCTTTGGCGGCGATGCGGTCAATGATTCCCATGAATTCCTGTTCGGCAGCTTGTGGATTTTGCGCGGCTTGTTTTGCGCTGCTCGTTGCGGCCTCGCCCACGTTCTCGGCTTTGTTGGCGAGGGCACCCGGTTGCAAAGCGGGTTTGCCGGTATCGCGCAACAATTGTTTGGCTTCCTGTTTGATCGAGCCGACATCAATGTTGAGTTGAGCGCCCGCTGCTTCGGAAATTTGCGGAGCAACCGCCGCAATGCTCTGGCCTGCCAGCGAAAGTCCTTTGCCCAAAACTCCCGCCGCGCCGCTGATGAGCGCGCCGACCGCAGTCGTCAGCAGATAAAACGTTACCAGCGTCGTCAGGCCCCAGGTCAAAACTCCGTGAAGCGAACTGTCCGTTTTGCGCGGCACACCGGCCAGGCGTCCCGCCACCCAACCACCCGCGAATAACGCGATCAACGTGCTGACGACAAACCAGATGCCCGCGCCAATGCCAATGCCCGCGACAGGATTTTGTTCGGTGAGAGGATTGATCGTGCCAGCGCCGATGCCGATGCCGAGGATGCTGAGTAATAATTGCGTGACCAACGCCACGACGACGCCGGCAAAGACCGCGCCCCACGAGATGCGTTTGGCGGTTCTGTTTTCTGCAAATGTTCCAGTTTGTTGTGCGATCATAATTTTCCTTTCAAAACGTAGGGCGGAGCTGCCGCGCCCTCTCAATTTAATCAGGGAAGGCAGAGCGGCAGCTCTGCCGTGACGATCAACGACGCGAGTGGGCTGTTTCTTTCCCGGCGAATTCTTCGTTCCAATAACCTTCGCGCTGATAATGGTGATAAAGTCCGCTTTCGTAATCGCGGGTCAGGAGAGAGTCGTCCGTGTATTCGGGCGAACGTTGAATCGTTTCGCGATCCAGATTAACGAAGACTTTTGATTCGTTCCAACTGATGCGTTCGATCCATTGCGGGGAAATCAAAACGCGTTTTCCCGGCCACCAATTTTTCGTATCGACAATCAGATAACGAATCGCCCACGTCTCGTCATCAATGACAAAATCCGCGACGTGACCGATTTCGCCATCCACAGCGTGAATGCGGTATCCGCTGACCTCTTGCGTGCTGCGCAACTGCGGGTCGCCTTCGGTCTCTGCCTCCGGTACGTTCGGGTTTCTTGCTACCTCCGGCAAATACCCCGGCACCGGATACCCCGCCCCCGCAAAAGGCCCCACGCCCCAGTAAGCCGCCCAGCCATAGTAAGCGTGCAACTCGTCCTCTTGCTGGCGCGAGACGGGTTTGTCCGTGTTCATCGAGGGACTGTCTTCAATTTGTTTTCGAGTGAGGTTGATGGCGATGTGTTCCTCCGCTTCAATCGCGGCGACCAGCGCCTGCGGTGAGATCAAAACGCGCCGACCAGAAAGCCAGCCTCCGGTGTCAGCGACCAGATAACGAATCGTCCAATCCTGGTCATCGAAATAGAATTCTTTGGCCTTCCCCATTTCGCCATCCAGGCTGTCGAGTTTGAAACCGTTCAGGGTTTTAGCTTTGAGTAACATGATAAATATCTCCTTTAAGAAAAATAAATGCGCGGAAGGTCTTTCTCAATCGGGCGAAACCCTGAAATAAAGCGGCGGAGAATTCTCCACAAATGCGTTGTTTTGCTTGCCCATCCTCTCACAGTTTCGGCCGCTTGCGCGGTGTGATTTCAAGTGGCGGTTAATCACGACAGAATTTCTCTCTCTACCCGCGAGGAACGAGTGGGAGAGAGCCGGAGAGAGGGGAAATTTTAAAAGCCGGATCTCTAATGACTCACGGTGGGGGAGGATTGGTGACCCACGGGATTTTTTCCGCAACTTCATTGGTTGGCCGTGGCGCATTGACGTCGCTCATCGGGCTGGTATCCACATTCTGCGACCGGCCACAGGCGCTCAATGAGATTGCCAGCGCCGCCAGCATTGCGAGCGGCACACCGCGCCACCCAAATTGTCTCATACCTATCTGCATTTTATTATCGCGACTTGCCGAAAACGGCAGACGTCTCGCAACATTTTCCTTTTTCGGCCGAAAGCGATTGTCAGAGAATAATCTGGCAACTTCATTTTTAAATGAGGCGTGTCCCTGATTGTTGAATCGGAGAAAACTAACCACAACCGTTCCGCGCACTCCTTTTCCAACGCGGCTCGTT
>JBBQAX010000282.1:0-5660 GCA_038316905.1 Verrucomicrobiota bacterium
GCCGATCCAACGCACCGGCCATGAATCCAACATCGGTTTTCCGTTGACGTATTCAAACACAACGAAGTTCGGATATTTGTTGAAGCCGCGAAGAGTCGCCTCAAGAGTTGGTGAAAGGTAATACGCGGCTTCCGTCTGCTGCCCATTGGCCGCAAGGTTGCCGAGAACTGCGGCGCTGACTTTGCTGCGCAAATTGCGGATGTCATCCAACGTGATGTCCGAAATTTTGGTCTTGCCCGCGTCGAGTTTCAGCAGGTAATCCGTGTTCGTGGCGCAATACGGGCCAACGCCAGTTTGATTGGCGTAAGTGGCGGTTCCATCAGCGAGGAACAAGGTTTTGTCTTCGCCCTTGGCCATCTGCCGCGCAATGTAGCGGGCGAGGAATTGACCAATCGCAACAAAAGTATCTTCCTCCAATTCATACGGAATTCGGATCAATCCGCCGAATTTGTTCGCTGTGAAAGTAACCAGTTCCGCTGTGACTTTCTTTTCAGGAATCGACTGGCTCATTCCGGCAGTTCCGGCACCGAGATAACCGAAGTCATCTTCACCGGCTTTCAAACGAGGCAATTTAACTGTGCCGGAGCCGAGCGGGAATACAGTGGCGAAATTTCGCGCCTGGCCATACGCAAAAACCAATTCCACGATTTGCGGAATGTAAATCGTTGGAACGGGGATTTCAGTGGTGGTGAGCGCGGCGCGCGTTTCCATTCCGAGGTTGCTCGCGGAAAGCGCGATCAGCCGTTGGCGTTTTTCGTTTTCAGGCACCATCAGTTCAAGAGCGCCTTTGAGCCGCGCACAATCGAGGACGAACACGCTGGTTAAAGAGCGGGCGCAATCTTCGCTGACGTAAGGTTTATTTCCCAACCAGCGCACGCCGTTTTGAGAACCGAGAAGGCCGGTTTTGCGCATTTTATTGATCTCGCCGCGCATGGTGTCGTTCTCCTTTTTCAGAAGTTTGATGTCAGCGGGCAGGTTTTTGAGTTCGCGAGTGATTTCGCTAAACTCTTCGACTTGCTCTGCCGTGAAACCGGCCATAAAGCAAAAACCCTCACGCGGACGGGAGAGGCAGAACATGGCCAATTGAAAAACCGCGAGTAAACCGATGGCTTTGGAAGCGCCGATTGCACCAAGAGAGGACAGGGAGAAAACCAGCGCAAGCATGGCCAGCGCCGCCAATAAGAACGGATATTTGATTCTAAATTTCATTGAATTTTAAGTGTTTGAACATGTTCGTTTGGTCAGGCGAACGATTTGAGCGTTGCCTGCGCACAAGCGCAGAAACGTTTTGACCAGGTGCAACGGCGCGCTCTGAGGAAACCAAAAGCAGGAGCGCGGACTAGGCTTTTGGTTTCTATCCATCGGTTGCGGAGACGACAGCACACTTGCGGCATTGCAAAAGAAACCGCCCGCAAGAGCAGGGTTTCAATGGCTGGTTGTGCAGTGCGTAAATTCATTTGAGCGGGAATAATTCTCCCGTAGCTGGCCAATAAACTCGCCAGCCTGATTCTGCCTCAATGGCGAAAATTCGGGCGTGTTCGAGCAGCCCCATTTTTTCAATTCCCCCTTTGATGATTGAGAGCGCCTTGCCCAGCTTGCGCGTGTGGTAAAAACAGAAATAGGATTTTTCCAGCATCATAACGCTGTCGAGAGAGCCTGCGTTATCGCGATCCAACTCTTCCTCGAAAGATTTCGCTACATCGGCACCGCCCCACACCGGCGATTTCAAATCGCCGTCGAATTGGACCAGGATAATATTGACGCCGACTTTTTCGCAAAGTTGCTGAAACTCACTGGAAAGGTTTTGTTGCGCCGCAAAGGAGGCAGTCAACCGCTGCTGGAGGGCGGATTCGTAGTTGTGAAGTTGTTCCGCTGAATTTTGGCGGGCAAAAAATTCTTCGGTGCTGGACCAGATCGCGGTACCAAGACAATCCTCAATGCGTTTTCGCCCGCTGGCGCTTTCCTGGTTGCCGATGATGATATTGGTGGCGGAATCCGCCGAAACCCCGATGCGCCCGGCAAGGTCCGCAGTCTTCCAGCCGCGCCGCAATAATTCAGCGCGAACCACGTTCGCGGCCTGTTGATCGCTTGTTAATGGTTTGGCCATATCCTGTGTAAACTTATAGGAACAGTTAAAAAACAAAGCAAGGACAAAAAGTTTGTCCGTTGGGCTGGAATGAATATTCTTCATTTCGTGCCCCGGCATGGAAAACAAAAAAATTATTTGGATGTTGCCTTTTGGAAAAACGCCCCGGGCTTTTATCTACGTCACGCGAGGCTGAGGGCGGGTTTGTCGCTGCGGGCACTTGAGGAAATCTCGGGAATATCACACACTGAAATTCATAAGGTCGAAGGGGGTGAGCAAGATTGTCGGATGGAAACCTTTACTCGACTGTGTATTGCGGTCGGGCTTCAACCCGCTACAATCATTGATTGCGTTTTCACGTCCGATTTTAGTTTTTTCACAAAGCAGCTACTCGCCGAACCTCGATTTGATGAACTTGCTGTTTCCAATGGGATTGAAACTTTCATTCTTCAGAGATATTTGGCTTCTTATTTAAGCTGCGTCTGCGCTGTTGCCTCACACTTGGCGCGCTGTTCGAATCCGCGCAAACTCGCCCAAGAAATCGATTATCCAACCGAAGAATTGAAGCGGTCGTTTTTGCAATTTGCAGACAGGTGGAGCAGTGAGCGGGAATCCCTGGAGAGGCTAAGGGTCAATGAAAACCTCCGTCGTAATCCTGTATTTGAACTGATGAATCAACAAATTGAGTTTCATTCCTACTTAACAGACTGCGCTCAAGCATTAAAAGCGGGGCAGACAAAAAAGCCAAAACCTCTCTGGGTTCCATTTGTCCCGCCATTGGTTCCTTAAAAGAATTTTCTTGAAAGCTTACGTTTTAGCGTAAATACTTTTTGTGTGAAATCCTTCGGAATATCACGGTTTGATCGCTTGATCGAGCGGTTGCGCACAGTCGTTTCTCCACGAGGGAAAAAAACTGAACTCGCAGTTTTTCTTGGGGTTCCCTTGCCTCGCATTTCGGAATGGCTTTTCAAACGTTGTGAACCCGGAGCGGAAATCACTCTTCTTATGCTGGAATGGGTCACAGCAGAGGAAATCAAACTAAACAAAAACCGCAGCAGTGTATCAGCACCGCTACGGGGAAAGACCCGATCAATGCTCAATACAAATGAAAACACAAAATCGAATCCACGCAAAAAGTAGCGCGGCCAAAGTCCCCGCACAAGCAAAACGCCACGCTGGAATAAGTTCCGGCGCGGAACGGGCAACGGTCAAAGTTGCATTGCCCAAATTTCTCTCCGCTGCCTTGAAACGAGAGATGAATCGAAGCGGGCGCACCCGCGATGAAATATTCGAGCAAGCCCTTCGCAATGGACTTGCGGAGGTTCCTAAAGTGCGGTCCATAAAAGTATTGTTTCCCGAACCCGTTGTTGCCGCGCTAAATTTGGTGACGGGAAACAACCCGGCAAAGCGGGAAGAATTCATTCGCCAGGCGATTCGCGAAAAACTCCAACGCGCCGGGAAAGGCGGTGCGCGTTGAAAACAGAAAATCGAATCCGCGCCGCTGGTAAACAAAATCCTTAAGGAAATGTGATTTCCATCAACGGCCAACTGAACGCGAACAAACTCAGAGAAATTTTTTCTTGGTTTGTACAGGACAACTCGCAGAACTAGGATTGAGCCGATTCCCCAGGCCAGCGGAGAAATCCGCTGGTTTTTTTTGTCCAGATTTAGATCGTCGAATCGGCTTTGGGCAGCGCCGTCGCTTCGGATCGCCCGCACGCTCGGAGTTTAGCGCGCACCGCAACGGGCTTTGAACCGTCGTTTAAAAGGCCATTCAGAGCGCCCAATCTCCCAACATGGGTTTGCACCACCTATATCTATATGCTCCGTAACCGCTATTGGAACGGAATTGGGCTTTTGGCATGTTGCACGTTGCACCCCCTATTTGAATATGTTCACTTTTTCAATCAGGAGTTCCAAAACCGCTTTTACCCTTTAAAATCAATGGTTTGCTCGTTGGAACTCTAAGCTTTCAAAATGAACATGTTCGGAAATTCAGTTCTTTTGGAAGTCCTGCCAGAAATCGACGTAAGTGCTTGATTAAACCATTAATTACCCATCTTTGATGCTATTTGATGATAACGGACAACTTATCCGCCAAGACTCAACCGAATCTTAAGATGGTACCGACGGAGGGGGTCGAACCCACACACTCTTACGAGTACTAGATTTTGAGTCTAGCGCGTCTGCCAATTCCGCCACATCGGCCACCAAAGCGATCGGAAAATATCAGAGGATTTTTGTTTCGCGCAAGTTTAGTTTCAGACAATCGGTGTCGTAATCCTATTCGATCATCGAGCGGGCGGAGCGGCTCCTGGCGAAACCGTGATCGTGCTGCCGAACGGAATCAAAATTCCAGACGTGGCGGGCGGATCTTCCAGAACGGCGCGCGCGCCTTCGTTAATGGCGACCGAACTTGCGAACGTGTTCATGATCAAATCGGCGTAGCGCGAGAGAAGTCGATACGGCTTCAACGGAATGTAAACGATGTCCCGTGGTTCCAACCGCACATCCGGCGCGCGCCCTTTGACGATTTCGTTGTAATCGACGATCGCGATTCTCGGATCCGTCAGCGAGCCGCGCACGATGGCGACGTGTGAAAGATAGGCGTATTGAATTTTCCCGCCCGCCGTGGCGATCGCACCCACCAAGGTCAGATTTTCAGAGTAGGCGACCGCGCGGGGTTGTGAGACCGCGCCCATGACGTAAACCTCACGGGAAGCCGCCGGCGGCATGTAAATGAAGTCATCGGCTTCGAGGTAAATATTCTGGGAAAGATCGCCATCTTTCAGCAAGCGATGAAAATCAACGGGCAACACTTTCCCGTTGCGAATCACGAAACTCCGACGTAGATCCGCGAGTTCATCCGTGTTGTTGGCGACGCTTAAATCTTTGTCCCCGGAGAAACTTGCCGGACCGCCCGCTTGCAGAATGGCGTCGAGTAGGGTCGTGGAGTTCGTCATGGAATAAACGCCTGGAAGTTCAAACCTGCCCAATAACCAAACCCGTTTGCTGACGACGTCGCGAAGGGTGATGGAAACCTGCGGCTTTTCCCGGACGAATTTCTGGAACTCTTTTTCCATCACCTCTTTTGCCTGGCTCAGGGTGAGGCCCCAGACGTCCACGCCGGGGAGCAGGTTGAAATACAATTTTCCATCGGGCCCAACGGTTGTGATGGTGCGTGAACCGATGTCATCGAGAAGTTCAATTTCGACGCGATCTCCGGGTCCAAGTGTGAAAAGTTTTTGCGAGGGTTTTAACAACGCAGAATCGACCCGGTTGGTTACCTCTACGGGTTGCATGGAAATTGGCGCGGCGGTGAGCGTGGGTTCCGGGTAAGGGTTGAATCGCGGGCCAGGAACCTGGCAGCCAGTCATCACGAACACGCCAACTGCGAGGAATGAAAATAGTTTTTTCATGGGTTCGGAACGAAAGGTTGGGTGATGATCGGGCCTACGTTAACGCCGGCCCAGGCGGTGACAGCGGACTGGATGAATGAGGTCGCAGCAACATCGAGCAATTCCTCTGCGCGAATGAAGGGACGCGAGCTGACGTAAATGATGTCTTTCGGTTC
>JBBQAX010000283.1:0-5619 GCA_038316905.1 Verrucomicrobiota bacterium
TGAATCACATCAAACCGAAAATGGTTAAGGCAGATGAGAAATCCGGCATAGAGAAATGCGGCGACTTGATGCCTGCCGCAAACACTATTCGCGGTTGGTTATGCAATCCTTGTGGCAACACCAATCTCGAAGGCATGGGAATTTATGATCGGTTGCATCGGGAAATACGCGAAATGGTGGAAAAGCATCCTGCTGGAGTGGAGTGGACTGCGAGTATCGAAGCGGCAAAGAAAGGCTCTAAACAAGAGAAAGAATCTGCAAAAATTGCCGCAGTAACGAAACGAAAAGTGCTGATGAATGATGTTTCGTTTCTCGCGTGTGTTCGCGCTCGAGTTTTGCAGATTGCAAACGAACGTGCGCAGCAGTTGCGCGAAAGAGCGGTCAAAAAGGCGAAAGCGGAATCGGAAAATGCTACAGATATTGAAAAGCGAGTGGCTGCTTTGATTGAAGAGGGTTGGGAAACCACCAAAAAGGGTCCTTATGCCAATCTTTTTTCCGGCCTCTCAGACGACAGTTATCTCACTACTGTTGCGATTCAGGAAAACAAAGCTATTCAGGGTGCATCCGTTTCGGTTCGATTTGCTCGCTTACAAGAATTGGGAGCAGACGGCATCAAGAGGGACGATCATAAATTCAGCAAACCTCTTTATCGGCTACTTTGGCTCAACAAAAGCGACGATCAAGAGATTTGGAAAAACGCCCTCAAAGATATTCTTCTCTATGCAGTCGAGAATACGGCGAAGCAATCCGTGGGTGGAATATTGCCTTATCAGTCCAGAGCGCAGGAACCGCTGTTCCCTTACTTCACCAATTGTCTGGGTATCCCGCTAAAAAAGGGAGAGCAATCGGTATGGGGCGGCTTCGATCAAGCGGCACTGGCGACCGCTGCCGATGATTTGTTCAAGTATCGGATTCGGACTGCTGAACGAAAAGCAAAGGTTGAGAAACTCCGAGCTTTGAAAAAATTGATCGAAGAAGGTTCTGAGGTCCTGCCATTGACGAAGGAGAACAGCCCCTTAGGACGATCCATCACTGCACGCGGGTTAACCAACGATGCCCGTTGGAAAAGTGATTCGGATAATCACAAAGGAATAACGAGTTTGTTCGACGAATTAGTGAAGGGGACATTGTGGGAAATCACGGGATACCGGTTGCGCAGTGCAACTATTGGTGGATGGGCTGGACTTCGACAGAGATTTCTCCGACTCGAACAGTGGGCCGCAAAACGCCCCAAAAAGCGTATTCACAGACTTCCACAATTGCTTGATTTGGCAGTGAATGAGGAGCAAGCGGACAATCGCCAAGGTTTTGGAAGCGCGGATTTTTTTAGGTTCTTGGCTAAGCCTGATTATCATCATCTTTGGAACGAAGCCGGTGCCTCGACAGATGCCGCCAAAAGGAATGGAGTCAGAGATTTTGTTCATTACTACACGCTTTACTCAGAATGGATGACGGAACTGACAGACTTGTTTGATCGGGATGAGCTTGACCGCGTGATTGGCGCCGCCAACGACGAACGTATCCGGCCAATTTCCTATACCTTTCCGGGATTATTTAATCGCCATGGAATTGTAAGTCAGCGGCATTTGCGTTTTGATGCTGCAATCGGAAGCAGGATGGAATTGCCGCTGTTTTTTAGCACCCCAGAAGGCGGTTACGAGATTAGGGACACAACGCTGACGATTTCCGCACGGCGATTGAAACGAGATCGAATTCTCACGCCGACTGGGGACAGCATCGCGGCGCTTTGGTGTCCCCCATTGATGGCGGACAGTAGTGCCAATCTATTGAAGCAGGACAAGGAGCAGGATGAAGATGGGCGGCGCACAAAATTACGCAAAGAATTGGACCGACTCCGTGAGAAAACGCTTTCGAATCCGAAATTGCCAGCCGAGTTGATGCAAGCAATCGCCAGCAGCGCAGGTGTGGCGGAAGTGAAAGACCTCCTGCCTAAACTTGAAGTATCCAAAGATGATTTTACGAAGCAGCTATTTGCGGCATCCTCTATCAAAAAAGTCGTCGCTGGCTACCGATCCGAACATTCGGAAGAGTTAATCAAAAAGAAAATTACGGCGGACGCATTGGATGCGCTCGCTAATAACTTGTCCGCGTTTCCAGAACTTTTTTGCAGTGTAAGTCTGATGGTGAACGGAAAAGATGCTGAGGCTGATAGAACTGCGCCGCCGCAAGAACCCGTACATTTGCAGGTATCGGTTGGCCTACCCTTCAACGAAAGCATCGCTATCAAAAAAGAAATTCCGTGGTTTCCAAAAGGTTCGTTGCGCGGACATCGAGAAAAAGAATTTCGCCGATTCTTCAAATGGCCTTCCGACTTGGTTGCAACCGATACAGATGATGATGAAGGGGACAAAATCAAACCAGAAGACTTGTGGTGTGGGGCGGCAAATCAGGTGATGAAAGGATTTCGCGTTCAGCAATGGGCGTTTGGAAAGAATCCACAACGCAAACCAGCACCAAGAGAAGACAACTGGTATGGCGAACCAGCGACACGTCAAAAATTTGACATCCTTTCCGTCGATCTCGGCAATCGCTTCTGCGCTGCTTTCGCCCGATTGCAGGTGCATCGGGATGGCAGCGCGGAAAATCCGGGGCGCGTTATTTCGCCGGACAAGAATTGGAAATCGCCGATTTACGCTCGGGTCACGGAGAGCGGCACTTTGCGGTTACAAGGGGAAGATGCCAAGGTCTGGGACTTGAAACGTAACGCCGATACACCTTGCGGTGAGTTATATGGAAACAATGGCCGAGGGCGGTTTCCAAAAGAGGAAGAAAAAAATAAATTTCAAGCGCTGGCTGATGCCATCGTGTCGATTAACCAGACGCCCATTCGTGCCCTGGAAACGATGACCGTACCCGAAATGGGCGATCATCTCGTCTGGAGATTTCGTCGTCGCATCAGCCGCATTCGAAATCTGTTTAAGTTGCGCTGGTGGCTGCATCCCGATTCCAAACAGAGAAATCCCAACACCGGTTCGTACGATCAGAATTTTAAACAAGAGGAGCGCAAAGAACACAAACGCATGGTGCTGGAGACGCTCGCCCGCAGCTACACACGTCCGAAACGTGAGGAAGATGAAAAGGAAGACGGTGTGTATGCGCGTCTTCGCCAGAAACTGGCATTGGAAGTGGAATGGGAAACCAAGTTTGCCGAAATCGAGAGCGATCAACCAGAAGCCAAAGGAAAAACAAAATCCAAAAAGAAAAACAAAGATGTTGTGCGTGAAATCTGCCGGAACTGGGAAATCCCGGACGCAAAGTGGCGCGAATTTTTGGGTATTCTGGACACGGAACTGGCCGCAATGCTGGATACGGGCAACCTCGAATCCCTACTGAAAGAGTGGAAGCCGCCGACTCAGATTAACGGAGACAATTGGGAATCAATGCGAGCAGCTTTAGAATCGTGCAAGACGACAAATGGCGATTTTAAACACTGTCTTTCATCCACCAGTTTGCTCCTTTGCGCGGTGATGGAGTGGTGCCTGCCGCTGCGAAAACGTCATTGGCACTGGAAAGCAGATGCCAAAAAACCGCAGCTTTTCATGGGGAAAAATGGCGCGAAGGACGAAGACTGCGAAGCGCCCGAACATATTCCTTTGATTCAAGGTATGCGTGGACTTGCACTGCGCCGTCTTGATCAAGTGCTGAATCTCCGCCAGCTTTGCCAGAGTTTCGCCAAAATTGAGCGGCGATGGCGGCAAGATGATCGAGGCGTCAATGACGTTCCCATCAAACGTGGCGAAGATTTGCACGATCCCTGTCCCGACCTGTTGAAAAAGAGCAACGACCTTCGGGAGCAGCGCGTTTATCAAACCGCTCATTTGATTTTGACCGAAGCTCTCGGCCTGCAATTGAAGAATCCCGCGAAAGTCGAGCGCGACGGAAAATCCAAGAAAGAACTCAAAAGCGAGATTGATTTGCACGGCGATTACGAGCGCAAGCAATTGAAAGGACAGGATGTACCGCGTTGCAGTGTCATCGTGCTGGAAGACCTCAGCCGCTATCGCACGAGTCAGGAACGCACGCGCACAGAGAATTCACGATTGATGGAATGGTCACACCGCAAAATCATCAACAAGCTGGCAGACATGGCGAAGCCATTTGGAATCACACTCATGCTGGTGGACCCGGCTTGGTCATCACGATTTGATTCGCGCACGGGCATGGCGGGAATTCGCGTCAAAGAAGTGAAACGCGGCTTCGAGAAAGAAATGCCTTTTGCGGCGTGGCGGAAGAAGGTCAAAAAAAATAACGAGCCTGATGAACTTGCCAAATTGGTGGAAGACACGATGAAGCAATTCAACGAAGCTCCTGAAAACGCGGAGAAAGATAAGAGCAGAACTTTGCTCATCCCGGTGGAAGGTGGAGAAAGATTCTTTCCAGCCGCACCTGCCAAAGGTGGTAAAGAAACTCTTAATGCAGACAAAAACGCGGCAGTGAATATCGGACTCCGCGCGTTGGCTCATCCCGACCGGTTGGACATCTTTCCGCGTCTCCGAACAATCAAGAAAACAGACGGAGTCGTTCGAGCGCGAAACCGGCGGGGATATTTCGCCTCGCTCCCAGACGACGATGCACGTCGTGAGTTAAGGCTGGATTGGAGTGACGTTCAGACTTCTACCAACACGAATGAAACTGAAAAAACCATTGTAGATGAGGCGGGGGAAACAAACGCGGAATCTTCCGATTACCCGGACTACTTTGCGGTGATTTCTGGAAAAACTGATTTCGGTATTCAGTGCGCTAACAAATGTCATCATGCCAATGATTTAGTAATGAAAACACTTGGCGATTTTGACGCTTATGAACGTTCGCTGTTTCTTAAAAGAGTGCAGCAAGTCTGTTGGCACAGGATTAAGGATATAAACGATGCACGATGCAACAATTGGCGATCCAAACCAAACTCATGAGTGACACGCCCGTTCAAACCCAAGCTGTTCTTAGAGCGCAACCGCTGTTGTCGGTGCGTGGCTTACATAACTTCACCTATTGCCCGCATTCCGTTTTGGTCTATTCTTTTACCAATGAATTACGTCGAAGTCATTACGCGCTGGCGGGAGTTGCCAGACGAAGAACAGCGCCGGTTGCGCTGGCAGGCGATTCCCCAACAGGTCGCCGACAGCATGGCGTTCGAGGGCGAGCCGGTTGATTTATCATGGCTGACGACGCTCCATCCCAAAATGCCTCCACGCGCTGGATCGAAACCAGCCAGGGTATTCTCAGTTACGCGCAGTTAGCGCCCCTGGTCGCGGAACGGGTTTTGCGCGTTCAGGAACAGATTGAGTCTGGCGCATATCATTCTGATGTTTTGGATGAACATCTCCTCTGCAAATTGCACCACGATTTTTGTTTCGATCTCGTTCCCGATTGGGCGGGCAAATGGCGCGCTATAAAAGTTCGCGTCGGGACTCATGAACCGCCGTTGCCGCATCTCGTTTCAATGCAAATGCGCGAATACGCTCTCGATTTAGAAGCGCGTCTTGCCAGTCTGACGTTCCCCGAACAGGTGCCGGAAGTCTTGGCGTTTGCCGAAGGAAGGTTGCTTTCGATTCATCCGTTTGCCGATTTCAATGGTCGCCTGACGCGGCTATGGTTGTGGGA
>JBBQAX010000284.1:0-5616 GCA_038316905.1 Verrucomicrobiota bacterium
GATAGCCGGGCGTTTTCGTCTCTATTGTTTCTTCGACTTCCTGCTCCGCGCCATCGACGATTTTTTTCACCTTCACTTTTTCGGTTGTGATCTTGTCGAGCCAATCGATGCCCGTGACGTTGGAAGCGTAATCAATTTGAAGTTTCGGATCGTCACGCAGAAATTTAGCGATGGCGAAGGCGTGTTCATTGGAAACAAGAAGAGAAGGCTGATTCGCGGCGCTGCCGTTGGGAATGCTTTCCAATCGCGCGTCTGGAACGTTCTGTTCGATGCGAATTTTAATTTGTTCCAAAGTTTCCATGAATTGAATTCACCTCAAACGACTTGGTTTCAACGCAGAGGACGCAAAGGTTCTCGCAAAGGTCGCAGAGGTTTTTCCTTTGCGTGCCTCTGCGTAAACCTTTGCGACCTTGCGCTAGAACAGGCGGTCTTCATCCTTCTCTCGCAATTTTCGGCGGTTGCCAAACGTCTGAATTTTTCGATGGCTCCAAATCATGTGCGCCGAATTCGGGAACGGGAAATTCGCTCGGCGCGTTTGGATCGAGATGACGTGGTTTGTCTGGGCCAGTCAAACTTTGCGCTTCAATTTTTTTCTGCAATGTCATTAGCGCATGAAGCAAAGCTTCGGGTCGCGGCGGACAACCGGGAATGTGAACATCCACTGGAATGTAACGATCAATTCCTTTGAGCACGTTGTAACCTTGCTTGAACGGCCCGCCGGAAATTGCGCACGCGCCCATTGCAATAACGTATTTCGGTTCGGGCATCTGGTTGTAAAGCCGCACGACTTGCGGCGCCATTTTCTTGGTCACGGTTCCGGCGACGATCATCAAATCCGCTTGGCGCGGCGACGGGCGAAAGACTTCTGCGCCAAAGCGAGCGATGTCGAATCGCGCCATGGACGCGGCGATCATTTCAATCGCGCAACAGGCGAGTCCGAACTGCAGTGGCCAGACGGAATTCTTCCGGCCCCAATTGTAGAGTTCGTTCAAGGACGTGGTGAAGACGCCTTGTTTGCTCAATTCATTTTTTAGTCCTTCGTCAATCATGTTTCACTCTTAATCCTAATCGTAATCTTACTCTTAATCAGAGGCCATTGTTCGGAAAGAGATTAAGATTATGATTAGGAGTAAGATTAAGAAAAAATTTCACTTCCACGTCAAAACTCCTTTCGCCCACGCCCAAACCAAACCTTCCACCAACAACAAAAGAAAAATCATGATCGCCACAAAGCCGCCAACCGAAAGCCCGGTGAACGCGACGGCGAAGGGCAGCAGGAAAATTGTTTCCACGTCGAAGATGAGAAAAATAATTCCGTAGAGATAATACTGCGATTTGAATTGCACCCATTCGGCAGGCTTAGATTCGAGGCCGCATTCGTAGATGGCGTTTTTATCTTTGCCGGGTTTGTTGGGAGAAAACTTTTTTGCCCAAAGCCACGCCAACGCGAGCGGAGTCAAAGCGAAAAGCAGCGTTGCGCTGATTAACACGGCTAAAAATAGATATTGGTTCTCCATGCCTGATAATTGTTCACGAAATTTATATGCAAACAGAAACACAGACCTAGTTTTTATTTTCGATTCATTTTTCAGATGGAAATAAGGTCTTGCGGCTTAAAGAATTCGCCCTATATTACGCCTCCTTGATCGCGGGGTGGAGCAGCCTGGTAGCTCGTCAGGCTCATAACCTGAAGGCCGTGGGTTCAAATCCCACCCCCGCAACCAATTTAACACGAAGAACCCCTGTGAATTCAGGGGTTTCTTCGTTTTATAGCCGAAACTTCATTTTTGTTTGGAACTGTGTGGAATGGTTGTGAACCGGCTAAAATTGGACACTAAATGGACACCGTTTTCTGTTGTTTTCCGATTAGCAGAGAATTTGTGAAAAATTACTCCGAGTTACGCGTTACTGAATAATCAAACGGCCTGTGAACTGAAGAGTCGGATTTATGGCTTTGCGAGCGCGAAGTCGGCTTCTGTGTTTGAGATAATGACCATAAACCAAATTTTTTAGGAACAGGTGACTTCCCAACAGTTCGAATCTTTCGCAATCGTGAGCGAGACGGGTAGAAATTTTTTAATTACATCAATATTCGTCAACGTATTTCGTGATGGCGACATTTTCGGAAAGCTACCTTTCCCCGCCAATGCCAGCGGCAACAACAACTGATCTGCCAAATAAATTCCCACGGGCGCTTCGGACGCGAGATATTCTTTAACTTCGCGAACGATGTTCGACGCGACAACTTCAGCAGCAACGCCGCGTTCGCCAAATCCAGTAAAGACTTCGGTGACAAATTCACTTTCGAGTTCGATCATCAGAACGTTGCCTGGCCCTTGGGCGACATTGTTGTGTTTGCTTGTATGTCTTTGACATTCGCCAGCCCCGCTCCTTAACTCCGCTTTACCTTTATGAAATCTATCGCAACTCGATTTCTGCTATTTGTATTCTGCATTTTAACGAGCGCCTCGACGATGGCGGCAAAACTCACTGCTCTTGATCGTTACATCGCGAAACCCGATACCAATTACGCTTACACCGTTGTGAGTTCCATCCCGGGAAAGGGTTATACGACGTTTGTTTTAGAAATGACTTCTCAAGCGTGGCTCACGACCAATGAAGTGGACAAACCAATTTGGAAACATTGGTTAACGATTGTGAAGCCCGACAATGTTACTCATTCGACTGCGCTGCTTTTAATTTCTGGAGGCGGAAACAAAAACTCGGCACCGAAAACGCCGTCAACGGAATTAGTTATTATCGCCGCGAAAACTCAATCCATCGTGGCGGAACTTAAAGGTGTTCCCAGTGAACCGCTCACCTTCACTGACGAAACCGAAAAGCGCTCTGAAGATGCCATTATCGCCTATTCATGGGATAAATTCTTACGCACCGGAGATGAAAAATGGCCCGCCCGTTTGCCGATGACTAAAAGCGCTGTTCGCGCAATGGACACGGTGACGGCGTTCTGCAAATCCGACGAAGGTGGAAAATCCCAAGTGGACTCGTTTGTCGTGGCGGGCGCATCCAAGCGCGGCTGGACGACTTGGACGACCGCCATTGTTGACAAACGCGTCATCGCGATTGTTCCCATGGTGATTGATGTGTTGAACGTAACCGAATCTTTTAAACATCACTTCAGCGCTTACGGCTTTTGGGCGCCGTCCGTGAAAGATTACACGAATCTCAAATTGATGGATTGGATGGGCACGAAGGAAAACGAAGCGTTGATGCAAATTGAAGACCCGTTTCAATATCGCGAGCGATTGACGATGCCGAAGTTCATGATCTACGCGGCGGGCGACCAATTCTTTCTTCCTGATTCGTCACAGTTTTATTTCGATAAATTGCCCGGCGTAAAATATTTGCGTTACGTCCCGAATGCCGACCATTCGATGAAAAACACCGATGCTTTGGAAACGGTGGTGGCTTGTTACAACGCTGTGTTGATCAGAGCAAAGCTTCCGCAATTTTCCTGGGCTTTAGAAAAAGATGGAGCAATTCGCGTCACGACAAAAGATTCGCCGACCAAAGTAAAACTTTGGCAAGCGACGAATCCGAATGGACGCGATTTTCGTATGGAAAAGATCGGTGCGGTCTGGACGAGCACACCGATCAATGCCGACAACGATGGGGACTACATAGGCAAAATCGAAACACCTGCGAAGGGCTGGACGGCTTTCTTTGTCGAATTGACTTACGCCAATGGAGACGCCGCCCCGTTTAAGTTCACGACCAATGTGCGGGTTCTGCCGGATACGCTTCCGTTCAAGTTGGAACAAAAATCAAAGCCGCTTTAAACAATGCAACCGTTCCGATTTATGAGAAGTGCGAACGCGTTCGCCGCTATCATTCTCTTGAGCGCTGCAACGGCTCTCATTGCTAAAGACAAAGAGCTTTCAAGCGAGGCTGAAAAACGATTGGCGATTCCGGTTTCTCCAACGAATCTTCCCGGAATTGATACTTCAGGCTTCCGCAGCAGCATTCAACACTGGTGCCACATTCGAGATGAAACCCGCTTCATAAAAGTTGTCCCAAATCAACCTTCGTATGCGCCCGAGCAAGTGCGTGAAATTGTCGCCAACATTATTTTGTTTCAACGCGCAAATGGCGGTTGGCCGAAAGATTATGACATGCTGGCCGTTCTGACCGACGAACAAAAAGAGGCCATTCAGGCCACGAGAACCCGGAACGATACCTCGTTCGATAACGGCAATATTCATTCGCAAGTGAGTTACCTCGCGCGCGCTTACGCCGAGGCAGGCGAACCCGAGTGGCGCGACGCATGTTTGCGTGGGTTGGATTTTATTTTTGCCGCGCAGTATTCGAATGGTGGTTTTCCCCAGCGTTATCCGAAACCTACGGGTTTTCATGCGCACATCACTTTCAACGATGGTGTAATGATCGGAATTTTAAATCTGTTACAAGATGCCGCCAGTGGCAGTCCGCAGTGCGAGTGGCTTGATTCAGCTCGCCGTGAGAAAGCGCGAGAAGCCGTTCGTCGGGGAGTCGATTGCATTTTGCGCTGTCAAATTGTGGTAAATGGAAAACGGACCGGCTGGTGTCAACAGCATGATGAAAAAACTTTCGAGCCACGACCTGCCCGGAGCTTTGAGCTTGCATCCATTTGCCCGCAGGAAACCACCGACATTCTTTATTTTCTCATGCGATTGGGAAATCCTCCTTCTGAGAAGACTCTTCGCGCGATGGACTCTGCGGTTGATTGGTTGCGGAAGGTTAAACTTTCTGACGTCCGTCTCGAACGAGTGAAAACCGCGCCGATTGAATTCGAACGGCACTATGCCGATTTTGATTTGGTCGTCGTGCCTGACAAAAACGCGCCACCGATTTGGGCGCGACATTACGAAATCGGGACTAATCGCCCCATTTTTGCCAGCCGAGATGGCGTAAAACGATACGCACTTTCAGAAATCGAACGCGAGCGGCGGACTGGAACTGCTTGGTACGGGGGTTGGCCGCAAGAGTTGTTAGCAAAAGAATATCCTGCCTGGCGTCAACGGATGCGCTGACTCACGACGACAACACATTCTTCACATCGATCAAATACATTTGCCGACCGCCATTGTGCGGTGAGTCAATGCAAACCATTTTTCCGTCGCGACTGGAACGGGGGTGTGTGTCGCAACGCCACTCGCCAGAATATTGCGGCGGACTGAAAAAATGGCCGAGCGCAATTTTTTTTCGGGTGGGTAAATGAAATAAATACGGGTGCTGATAACGTTTTGCGTCTGGATACGTGTCGTTCAAAATCCATTCGTTATCCGTGCGGGGCATATAAGTGTTGTGTCCGTTTTGAAACATTTCTTTCGGCGCGACCACTTCCACTTCATCGGTGCGATCTTTGTAGAGATAAAATTTCTCGCCCTGAGAAGGATGCCACGCCCACGCCATGATATGTTCCGGGTCGCGCCAGATAAAATGGGAAGTGCCGCCGTGCGGATCGATGCAAAACCAATTTTTTCCATCGATGTCGCAGGTGAAGGCGCGCGTGTGAAACGTTGTGATCCGTTCGCTCGGGTTGCGCCAGCGATGGAGGAAAAAAAATCGCGTTCCGTCCGTATTGAAAAGCAGATGATTGAACCAATGTTTTGCGCC
>JBBQAX010000285.1:0-5584 GCA_038316905.1 Verrucomicrobiota bacterium
CGCTCTGGCGAGCGCGGCTACGTTAGAATCTGATTCACTACAACGGCGGGTCCAACGTCAGAATAAATTGGTTTTGCGAATCCGTCCGGTAAATCCCGTAGTGCGGTGAAAACGCTTTGACCTGCACGGTTTTTCCATCTGGCAAGAATTCCACGAGACGCAGGAACGCTTCGCCACCCAGCGGCTTCATCTGATAATTCACCAACATCTGATGCACCACGCCGCCGAAATCGTTCGTGCTGGAAAGCCGTCCGAGTCCGTCGTTGAGAACGTGGCCGTTGAAAACCATCGCGAAATTCGGATGCAGCTTCACCAATTTCTGCCAAAGATCTTCGCCATCGTTTGTGCCGTCAGGATCGTTCGCCGTGCCGTAGGCGTATGGATTCCATTGCTGCGAATTGCCTTTCGTCGCCCAGTTGTAGCGGGTTTCGTCATAGTACATGTAGGCGTGCGTAACGAGAATCGCCCGGTGGTTCGGGTAATTGGTAATCACCTGATTCGCCCATGCGACCGGCGAATTGCGCGGCCCCCATTCGAGCGCAAAAATAATCCAATCCACGCCGCCCGCGTTGAACAAGTGATACGTGTTGTCCATTTTTCCCGGCTCCATCGTTCCGCCAAAAGTTGGCCAGGCCTGGTAATCCGCCGCGTGAAAATAATTATTGAACAACGTCGTTCGATCCGACGCGCTGCCATTCGGGCCGTAGTCGTGATTGCCTGGAACAATGGCATACGGAACAACTCCGTCCAAAAGCGACATCGCCGCGCGCGCATTCACCCATTGGTTGGAACTGGTGTTGACGTTCACGATGTCGCCGAGATGCAAAACGTATTTGATGTTGTAACGCTCTTTGTTCGCGGCGATCCATCGTGTTTGATCGACGAAAAGCTCAGGATAATTCTGCGAATAAATTTGCGTGTCGGGCAATACGGCCAACGTCCAGGAACCAGCCACAAATGGCAACGCATCGGGAGCGCGCGAGGGCTGCTGCAATCGCCAGAACGCATTTGAAGTTGCGGGAATTGTGGAGGTTACCAAGTTGAGCGCTTGCGTGGTCGCAATGGTTGACCAGTTTCCAAACAGGTTCGTCGCTCGCTGAACGCTAAAACGTGAACCCGTATTATTTGAAATGCTCAAGACACTTTGATTGTTCGTCAGCAGGAGATTGGTGATTCGGAAAATATCGGCGACCAACGGATTCGTCCCATTATTATATTCTTCGAGGTTGGTGCGGCCATCGTGATCGGGGTCGCCGCCCGGCGATGCAATCAAAGATTTGAAATACTCCGTCTCCCACTCATCTGGCAAACCGTCGTCGTCTTCATCGGCCGTAAAAATGGCCACCAACGTGTAAGACTGGTCCATGTTGAAATTCAATGTCGCCGAACTGGAAAGCAAATCTCCGAGCCAACCGGCAAAAATAAATCCCGCATTCGGCTGCGCAATCACCGTCACATTCGTTCCTTCGAGAAACCATTCGCCCGGCGGAAAGGAAACCGCGCCGTTCGCGCCATTCGTGACGGAGAGTCGGTATTCCGTTCGCCACAGCCAGTGAAGCTGCGAGAAGGTGTCCAGCGTGAAACTCACATTCGTTCCGCTGCCGCTCGCGGGCACAGAACCCGAACCAATCCATCCGCTCGGCAAATGGCGCACGTTGGAATCATTCGTCACAGCTCCCGCCGAGGCGTTCACGATTGAACCCGGTGAAAAGGAGTTGAGCCCTTTCGACGGAGCAGGATTTCCGAAAGCGGATGAAACATAAAGCGGCGCGCCGTCCTGCACGGAGACCCAATCGAATTGCGCCGGTGCCATTGCCCAACTGAACAAGCCCACCTTCCCATTGTCCACGGTCGATCCTGAAATGGTAAACGGACCGTAGGAGAATTTTTGCGCTGCGCCTTCGGGATCAGCGACGACCAAAACCTGCAACGTGTTGTTGCTGACGGATGCGACCAAATCGTAGGGAACATTCGAGACCGGATTGTACTTCACCGGATTGTCGCGATAGACTTCCGTGTAAACGCGATTCACGCTTTTTTGGATCGAAAGGCCTTGAGGAATTCCAACCGTCGAATTTTGTGAGCGCAACGCAATGCGGTAAAAATTCGTCGCATTCTTGTAGCGCAACAAAATGCCATGTCCATCGTCGTCCCCGGGAATAATGCGAGCCGCCACCGTGTAATTGGTCCACGCTTCGTTGCCCGCAACCAGCGTTGGCCCGGTGAAATCAATCTGTCCCGCAGCATCATTGCCCCCGAGCGAATCGCTGCTTTCCGTAACGGTTCCCGACGCGCCGTTTTGCCCAACGGACATCGCCCAAAACGGTTGACCAAGACCGCCGCTTAATGTGGTACTGCCGCTGGCGCGCGGCGGAACGACTGCTGTCCAATCGCTTAATCCATTGGGGTTTCCCGCCAAACCCGCGGGAGTTAAATTGACGTTTTGGATGCGAAAGCCACCGGGCGTGCCGCCGCTCATTCCCCATGTGAAAACCCCCACTCGGCCAGCGGCAGACGCAGGCAGCGGTTGGTTCACCACCAGATTATGTGTCACAGCCGTTCCCGTCGGATTGTCCACCACCGTCAATGTCAAACGATTCAGTGTGTCCACGGAAATGGTCACATCAAATCGACGATTCGCGGTGTTCACGAAAGTCTGCACGTAACCGGGAGCGCCCGCGCCAAAAAGATTCGAGGCTGTGCCATTGACCTTTTGATCGACGCTCCAGCCGGTCCATGGAAAACCGGCGGCGCGCGCCTGTCGCCCAAACGTCACGCGATAGAAATTCGTTTCGTTTTGATAACCGAAGATCAACCCGAACCCATCATCGTCCCCCGCCGTGAGCCGGGCCGTATAAGTAAAATTCACCGCCGTGAGAGCCGCATTGATCAACATCGGCGCGGTCGCCGTGGAAGAAAATGCCGAGTTGTCTGTATATATATTGCTCTGCTCAATAAACGCGCCACTGGTGATTTCATATTGCCAGCGCAACGGGCCATCAATGTAAACGCCCGCAGGTTGCACGGCAGTCCACCCTGGAATACCGAGATCAAAGTCATCATGGAACAACACCGCGCCGCTCGCCCTGAAGCTAGTGGCGCAAATGAAAAGATAACAAAGAATGGCAATGCGGTTTAACCGACGAAACGAATCGGGAATGTAAAGATGGTTGGGCATGGCTTTGGAAAACTGGAGAATAACGAAGCGGGGCAACCCTCAGCAATGCTCTTGCGTCCAAAATTTACTGCGAATTTGTCTCTTCTGAAATCCGCGCAACTGATGGCTCACTATTTACTGCCAGGTTTCGTTGCGGGAGTGGAAGCGAGATCAGGCGGTAATTGATCCGGCGCGAAAGTTTCGACGTTCAACGCAATTAAACTCACAGTGGGGATACCAAAACTTACCAAACCACCGGAACGATCCACAATCATCGCAATCCCGACGATGTTTCCCCCGTTGGCGCGAACAATATCGATGGTCTCCTGCACGCGTCCACCTTTGGTCACGACATCTTCAACGATGAGAATTTTTTCCGTGGGAGCGATTTTAAATCCACGTCGGAGCACCAATTTACCTTCTTCCTTTTCGACAAAGATAAAGCGCGACTTCAGTTGGCGCGCGACTTCCTGGCCGATGACTAATCCACCCATCGCAGGCGCAACGACGGTGGTTGCCCCGAGCGGACGAAGTTTCTCCGCCAAAGCCGCGCCGAGTCGTTCGACGACTGGCATCTGTTCCAACGCCAGCGCGCACTGAAAAAATTGGCGGCTATGCAAACCACTGCGGAGAACGAAATGTCCTTCCAACAATGCCCCCGTCTCGCGAAAAACCTGTAATGCTTCGTCCCGTGTCATGAGAAAAACATAAACGAGCAAAACCTTTTCGGGAGAAAAAACGGTGAGAAAGCTCCAGCGTGAATCATTCCGACGACACTGCTCGCAGCAATCAAGTCTTTCCCCCGATCCCGAAAACTTCGTCAAAGAATGCTCCCGCAGCTTCACTTTTGGATTGGAAACAAATGTCTCCATTGTCGTTTTTGCCGGTTAAATCGTACGACCGAGAGGGTGCGATCAAAAGCGGGTGAGATTGGAAAACCTTTGGAGTGCGACGGCAGGACGTCGCTTTTCCTGCACATTGGCAACAGCAAAATCATTCGAGCTAACAGGCGCTCTGCGCTTTTTCACCGTGCAGCCAAAGCGGAGACATGTCTCCGCAGTCCAAATGGCCAAGCCTCACCCACTTTTAATCACACCCCGACCGAGACCGTCAAATAGATGCGGCTAGACAAGGCTAAAGTGGCGATTTAGCGTCAAAACCATGAACCGTGATAGACGACACTTTTGTCGCTCAATCTAGAAGTTAGGCCGACTCGCACACCGTATGAGTTCCACCGTCAAACCGACCGAAGTCCAAGACGTAGCGGTTCGCAGAGTAGAGCGCCTTCGTCTTTTATCGTTCGCCGAGGTTTCGGCGTTGCCTGAGCGTGTGGACGAGACCGAGGCAGTTCGTGACCGCGAGGTTGCCGTGGCGACTTACCGTGACGTGCTGCCCGACGGTCGCATCCGCGTAGTCGCGCAGGCGTATTTTCATCGCTTTCTCGGCATTGGCACGATGACGGCAGACGGGTTTATCGTCGCGTCCGACGGCACACGAGATTCAGTGCCGGAGGAGATGATGTGGGAGTTCACATGAGAGACCGTCGGCCTAACCTCCAAGACTAGCAATGATCGTAGGGGGCAAGGGGGGCGGAGCATCAATGCTAGTCGTTGTTGAACAAGCCCCGTAAAAGCCTGCGGCTCACGGGGCAAGCCCGGATCAAATCCCTGAAGTCTTCCCTCTCTTTGGCCGCCCTTTGCGGTTTTCTTTTTTCCCGTCTCAACCCGGTTTCACGTCGGCGTCATCACTTTCGCCACATCGAGACTGCCCCAACGCGCTCCACGGCTTCGCCATCGTCCCTCGCTCCTCCTGTTTTGCGGTCTCTTCTTCCAGTTTCCGTGCAAAGAATGCGATCGTGGGCAAAGCAGTGCGTCCACGTCGTGTCACTTTTTTGACACGGCGGAGGTCACAGGCTGATTTTGATCGATGAGACAGGCAGAGTTACAGATTACATTCGAGGCAAGTGAGCGGCCTAATATCTCGACAGTTCGTGTGAAAACTATTTTGCGAGATTGATTTTGGGTCGGTGGAGAAGGTTGGTCCGGTTTTTTCTGCTTTGGTTCGGTAACTTCTCCGGGATTCCTGAAGAATGATTTTTCGAGTGGTGAGCTGTCCCGGAGGTTCTCACACGGTTGGAACGGAAAAAGGGCTTCCGCCCTGCTTTGATCCGGCGGTTTGCACCGCTTTCATCAACTCTGCGAAGCTCAGGATGGTCAGCACTCGTTTCAGATTGTAAGCCAGCACGGTCAGACTCATCTCCGCCCGCACACTCGCCATCCTTTGCACAAAAGTAGCCCATCCCCCATCCCACGTTTGATCGTACCAAAGGGATGTTCCGCCAAGGCTTTTCTAAACTTAATGATCTCCCGGTTCTGCTTCACCCGCTCCGCCATTTCTTCCATCAGATGACCGACTCACTCGGAGGAA
>JBBQAX010000286.1:0-5538 GCA_038316905.1 Verrucomicrobiota bacterium
CTGACGGGGAAGGTTCTGGTACAACCGCAAACTCAGCATTTGTTATGCATTTTTGCGTTCAGGAGAGCTGTGTTATGGTGAAACTATCGAATTTTTAGTCGAGATGGTGACTGGAGCGGGTGAAGGGAATCGAACCCTCGTTTCCATCTCGCCCATTTCCCATGTTTTTGATTAGCAGCATTTTGTGTTGTTATTTACTGTAAATAAGCAGGTTACGAACAAACTTTCAAAACCACTAAAACCATGTTGACCACTGGTGTCTGTTATGCAAATGTTATGCACTCTCTGACGCAGTAAAAAAACAGAGGTTTTATGGCAAGTATTCATAAACAGTCCGGGCGTTCTTATTGGTTTGCATCTTATCGAGACGCTACCGGGAAACAGCACTTCGTTTCCACAAAAATTAAACATGCGCCGTTGGGTCATGACGCGAAGGAGCGAGCGAAAAAAGCGGCGACGAATCGGCGGCACGCCATGGATTTTGCAATGCGTTTAGAAGAGGCGGAGCGTGGTAACGCAACGGAATCGCATTTACGAAAAGTCCTGGCTGACATTTCTGAACGGGTGAATGATCGGCGGCTTGAATTCAAAACGGCTGATGTCTTCCTGAATGATTGGGTGGCTCGCGCGCTTAAGACCAAAGCGAATGGAACGCATGAGCGTTACAAGGGGATCGTGGATAATTTCCTTTTGTCGCTCGGATCCAAAGCGCACGCCAAGTTGTCGGACGTCACGGTACAAGATGTGCAAAAGTTTATTGAGTTCCGACTGGAAAAGGGACGCAATCCGAGCACGGTCCGAACTGAGTGCAAAATTCTCAATGCGCCTTTTGCGTTAGCCATGCGGCAAGGACTAACGTTGAGCAATCCGGTCGCTGCGGCCGAAATACCGGAGGGGGCGAAAGAAAGTCGCTCGCCATTCACAAACGAACAAGTTGGCGCGCTGCTGGAAGCGACGAAGAAACTGGCGCACGAGAACCAAAATGGCGATGAGATCTGGAATGAGTGGAAAACTTGCATCATGATCGGCTATTACACTGGCATTCGACTGGGTGACGTGGTTGTCCTGACGGCGGCGAATTTTGATTTTGACAAACATGTGTTGAAAGTGCGTCCGCAAAAAACGAGTCGGATGAAACGCGATTTAATTATTCCTCTGCACCCGCAATTGGAATCGCACGTTCGAACGGTTCAGATTGCTGATGGTGAAAAAATTTGCCCGCATCTCGCACTCAAAAAAGTGAGCGGTAAATCCGGGTTGAGTAATCAATTTCATGTCATTCTGGAAAAAGCTGGCATCAAGCAGGAAACGGTTGAAGCAAAAGGCGCGAAGGGGCGAGACTTTAACAAGTTCACGTTTCATAGTTTGCGTCACAGCTTCGTTTCGGAGTTGGCGAATGCAGGCATTGCGCCGGACGTTCGACAATTGCTCTCCGGCCACGCCGACGAACGCAGCCATGCGGTTTACACGCACACGCAACTTGCTACGCTCCGGCGGGCGATCGATGTGTTGCCACGACTCGGATTAAACTCGGCGAAGAGCGCCCGACTAAATTAAAGCGAAGATGAAAGCGATCTCAGAAGACTTCAGTTGGTTGCCGCCCAAGGAAGAGTGGGATTTTCGTTCGATCGCGGTGAGCGAATGCCGAATCGCCTGCCACTGGGAATATTCACGGCAGATTTCACAGGTCATATCGCACCATGCGCCAATCGACGCCAAGGGTTCTGGAAAAACTTCTGTGTCGCGAAATCAAAATACTCAGCCGTATTTCCCGTCGATGTATCGGCAGGCCGCGCGCGAACTCTTTCCGCAACCGTGGCTCTCCCTGACTAAGGAGCAACGAGCGAAGGTAATAGAATCGTTTTATGCAATGCCCGCGTTGCAGGTGCGCAAGTTGGGAGATTTCATGGAGCGAATGAAATGGAGCGCGACAGCCACGACAAAAACGATGCAACCTTATTTGGATTACAGTTACGTCATTCAACCCAACTTCAGTGTGCACGGTGTTGGAGCCGTGATAAAAGAGTTCGAGGCTTGGGCGCGGAAAGAAGCGAAACAGTATCGGCCATCGCCGCGCGCGAAAGGGGCTGAGCCGCCGTTTGATGCATTGAAGTGGTTGGCGGTGCTGCGTGTCGAGGAAGCGCGCAGTAAGGCGCGTGTCCGTTTTGAACAGGCGCAGGATTCGCTCGCCGCGTATCGGAAGAAAAATTCTCAGCCGGATTCTAATGGAGTATTCCCGGTGTATGCGAGCCAAGGAGCATGGTCCAAAGCGCGCGCTGATGCCCAGCGTCTCCAGTCAAAAACGATGAACGATTCATCGGAGTTGCTCGCGGGACTTTCATAAGTAGAAATTCCTCGCTTACTCAGCATGCGCGGATTCGTTTTTGGTTTTCTCCGCTTCGGGAAAATACCAGGTTGAAGGAGTGATCTTCCATTGCCGTGCCGAGTTCGTGCGTTCCGCTTTCACGCGGTGTGGAACTTTTTTGGCGAGACGACCCAGATAAGTTCCGGTGGCGTTATTCCAATCGAGCAGACGCCTGGCTTCGTGATTGGATTTGCACTCCAACAACATTCGTTCCAGCTCCGTCGCGGTTCCGGTCCACGCGCCCACGGCATCCCGTTCCTCCATCGCGAGGTCGATCAGTCCGAGCAACCGCATCTCTGGCGACATTTCGCTGAGCGCCGAGAGCAAGGCCGGATGCTGGAAATGTTTTATGCCGAATCGTTCCGACTGCATGGCGGGAGGGATTCGATAATTTTCCAAGAGATGAAGAAATTGTGGCAACTCGGAAATGAGCGTGGCCATAAATGCCTGTCTCGCGCCGAGTTGGCCGGTTGGCATCGGCATCGGATTTTTGTTGGCCTTCAACAGAATGATTTTGTCTTCCAGCGAATCGTCTATCGGCGGAAGGATCAGCAGATTCTCAGGTTCGTCGTTGAGAGAAATACTCATTCTCCAGAATGGTTTGAGGCTGAGAGCCTGTCGGTTTTTTGCGTGGCAAGATTGGACGGTGTTGACGGTAAAATCTTTGATGCGCGCGCCGAAGTGTCGGCGCGCGCGGATGTCGGTGAAGGCCACTTCGTCTTCGATGACCAGATGTTCCGCGCCAAATAAATCACCGTTGAATTCCGTCGCGCCGCACATGTAGCGATATGGTTTAGCTGAACGACCCCCCAACATTTCGGTGATCAATTCCTGCAGAAGCGATTTGCCACATTCGCGCGGACCCGCGATGGCCAGCAACTGGCCGTGGCGCAACTTACCTTGCGCCAGCGTTTCATACGCAATTTTCAACCAGCCGAGGAGATAACCGATCTGGTCGTGTTCAGGATCGTCGAGCAGGCCGGAAATTAATTTTTCGATGGTCGGGCAGATGCCAGGCTGTGGTTTTATTAAATGAGGAGCGCGTGTGACCAAAATTCTTTGGCCGCATGTTTCAATCAGCCCGACGCCATGACCCGCGAGGGGACCGGCGTAGCCGACATCCTGCTCCACTTGGATTCGAATCACTTCTTCAGCTACCGGGCTGTTGCTGCCCATCTCACTTTGGGTGGAGAAACCCGCACTGCACAGATGCCTTTGCAACGAGGTGTCAGTAATCTCGATCATCTCGTCGCGATTATTTGGAATCCAATAACATTTTCGCGATGGATCGTAATACGCCTCCACGCGTTCCGGTTGGATGGAATTATGCCCGGACTTTATTGCGTCCTTTACTGCCTTGTTCAGCGCGCGACGCGGGAGCTTCAGCCCTTTCTCCAAAAACACGAGGACGCGATCTTGCGCGAGCGGCTGATGTTCCAATGCGGCGGCCAGTTTGACGGCGCGGCGCTCGGCGTCATGCCGGGCTTGTCCGGTCAACGTGGCCAGCGCTGATTTTTCGCGTTCGAACAAATCGATGGCGAGACAGACGGCATCCATGTCGGGCTTCACGCTCGCTGCTTCATTCACACGATCCTGCCACCAACTGTTAAACGATGCGCCGAGAACATGTCGGCAATCGTCGACCCCTTTTCCGGGACTATTCAATGGGATGCGCGGCAACAGAACGGTCGCGGGAGCGAAAAGTTTTGCGGCGCGAATCGCCGCGACGGAGAATTGATAATTCAGAGCTGTGTCCGAATCCCCGCAAAAGAAAATTTGAGTTGGCTTCAATCGTGCAAGGACGTCGGCAAGTTCGGGCACCAGTTTTTCACCACCTTTTTCGGCAAATCCGAAAAAGCCGGAAATTCCAATCGCAGAAAAACCTGCCTCCATCAATGCCATGGATTTGAACTCGCCTTCGATCACGAACAGCGGGTTACCTGGTGCAACGCCCTCTAGCCCCGGTGGCAAATAGGCGTGCACGCTGGTTCCAAAAGCCTGGTGATATTTCTTCCCGTTCTCAGGAACGTCGAGACGAAGACGGCCGTATTCCTGATCGCCATCACGGATCGGACTGTTGTCCAAATGGCGATACGGAATAAACAGACCCGGTTGGGCGAGTTTACACAGCGACAATGCTTCGTCCCCACTGACGTGCTTCACGCCCCCTCGCTCCAGCATTTCTTGTGAGATTCCCGGTCGCATCAGTCTGCTTTGGGATAATCAAGCTTTGCGCGCCTGGTCCATGCGTATCCGGGATAAGTCTCTTCATCTTTGAACAATTCCCAGTTGCAATTGAATTCATCGGCACTCACCGCGTTGCAAAATTCAAAAACCTTGGCGCCCAGTTCTTCAGAAATTTCTTTCCAGTGAAAGGTCAGCTTGAAGCGACGCAGGTCAGGCACGGCGAAGGGCCAGACCTTTTTGGGAATGGGCGCGATTAAATCATTTCGCAACCGGATGAAGCCCGGCGCGTATTCGGTGACAGTGAACCAATGCACGCGCATCGCTCCGTTGCGTTCTGTCCGCCACGAAACTGTTTCCTTACACAAGTTCCACGCCAGGACGTTTTCTGGGCGTTCGAAAAGTTTCATTCCGCAATACAGAATCTCGGCGGCGACGCGCGGCTTAATAAAAACCGGTGGCGCCGGTAGAGGGCTGAGGCCCGCAGCTCTGCGCATGGCGGCAAATGGATCATTGGGTTTTTGGATATTCATTCGTGTTCTCCTTTAGTTGGTTGATGGGTTTGAACCACGCTCGCTCCGGTCGTTCATCTCCGTGGTTGATTGTTGCGCCAACACGTCGAGGAATCGGAGCATGTCGCCCACGTGGAACAATGTTTGGCCGCGAGCGGCACCTGGCATCCGCAAGTTTGCCACTCGGACGCGTCGGCGGGCCACGCCGTCGGGACCAAGAATTTGGTAAAGCTTCGCGTGTCCGAGTCCGGTGAACTGGCATCGTCGGCCATTGGGCGGAATAGTGGCGTAGCGATTTGGATATTCCGGCGCGGCTTGGCTGTGTGAATCGTCGATAATCATCGGCAGATTTCCGGCGGTTGGGTAAACAGCTTTCATTGAATGGCCTCCTTTTCCAGCAAACGCAGCAGATCGGCCAAGCGATAACGAGTTACGCGCTGGTTGAGTTTGATGGGGTGAAGCCGTCCGGCAATTTCA
>JBBQAX010000287.1:0-5525 GCA_038316905.1 Verrucomicrobiota bacterium
CCGGCCAGTAAGGTTTCAACGCCGTAAGCACCGAGCCGGACTTCTTTTCAAAGTCGCTGCCATACCATTTGAAAATGGGCGAGAGATAGACCGTGTGGTTGGCAACGTCCACGCGGTTTTTGGCCGGGTTGGCGAGAAATAGTTTTGCCTGATCGTCCAACTGTCCATTCAGGCGCGCGGCCACATACGCTTCACCGCGCAACGGCGGACAACCCTTGGCGGCGCAGACGAGCGCGAAATGTATGCGCGGCTCGGAATAATCTTTGCGCAGAATTTTATGCTCCACCGTGTTCAACGTAATCGTCTCGCCGAATAGTTTGACGACTGGTTGATCCCACGGGCCGCTGAACCAGCCGCCGATGTCCTTGATGCTTTTCAGCGGGTAATGCTCAATGATGAGTCGGAGCGTGTAGGCGTTGTAAGCGTTGAGGAGAAATGCGATTTGCTGCGGCTCGCTCCACTTCTTGAAATCGGTTTTGGAAACGGCGGCAACCTGGTCGAGATACCGGTTCAAGTCCTGCGGATGCGCCTTCAACGCCGCGTAATCCACGCGCGCATTTTTGACGTATTGCTTGAGCACACCGTCGAAGATTGTGTGCGATTGGTCGAAGCCAGCAGCGGACATCTTGTCTTCGACTTTCAAAAGAGTTGAGTTGCTCTGGGCCTGCGCCAGCGCAGTGCCGAGAAGGAGAATGGAAAGAATTATTTTCATCATGGCGAATGTTTGCGGTTATGGCGTTGTCGTGAATTAGCCTTGGACGGGCGCAGCGGTTTCCGTTTCGATTTCGCCGCAACTCCGTCGCAAAACCAGCCGAGTGCCGACCAGTCTTGAAACCATTTGGTAATTTGCTTTGGCTGGAACTTTGCGGAGTTGGCAGATTCGACAGCTTTTGTAAAGGCGGCCTCCAAGGGAAATCCCCGCTGCAATGCCGACAGCAAGGCGAACTGATCCGGCTGCAACCGTTTGTAAAAAACCGAATTCCGATGGCGATGCACGGCGAGATAAAATGTTTTGGAGCGGTGAAAAACTTTTAACTTGTTGGGCAAACGTTCGCGGCGATTTTCCATCGCGTTGCTCGCCTCATGGCGCAGCCCCTGACCGCGCCGCACGGCAATCAGAAAATCATCCAACTCATAGTTCAGCCGAAGCAGCGTGAGATAAGGCTGCAACCGCAGGCGCAGCGTGTGAGGATTGGCGTCGAGCATGTCGTCCGAGGTGATTGGAGTTTCGGCGGCGTTGTCAAACGCTTCGATGTGCGCCCATTCCAGCCGGGCCATGTCGAGCGCCAGTTGGTTTTCAGGTGCAACCAGTTTGGGGTGTGATTCGATGAAGCGAACCAGGAATTGCCCAAGATTGCGCATGGTAAACGAGACCGACGGACACTCCGTGAAATACTCCCGCGCCAGCCGGGAGAATTTCCGTTCGCCCATCACGGCGCGCAAACCCGGATAATCCTCGTAAAAACAATCGAGCAGGCGAAACCAGTATTGCCGGTTGTAAAGTTGCAAACGCTCAAACGAAGTCAGCCGGTCATTTGGCTTGATGAAACCGGCGACGACGTTCCGGGCCGATGTGCCATCAATCCAGCGCGGATTCATTTTTGCGGCGGTCGTCAACGGACGCATGACGGCTTGCGCCATGAGACGTTGCAATGCTTGCAGTTCCCCGACCGTCTGGCGTTTAGGCCGCGACGGTATCGGTTTGTTGGATAAATCTATTGGCTTTGAGCGCTTCATGGTGAACCTCGTCGAATGTGGGAATGTGATCGTCCCATTCCAAAAGAGTGGCCGTCTTGCCTGCGAGTTGCAGGGCACGGGCGTAAAGTTTCCAAACCGGGTCGATCACCGGATGATCGTGGGTGTCGAGAATGTATTTGCGATACTTGGAGTGCCCCGCGATGTGGATTTGCGCGACCCGTTCCGCCGGAATGTTGTTCAGATAAACAAACGGATCAAAGTTGTGGTTGAAGGACGAAACGTAAATATTGTTCACGTCCAGCAGAATGCCGCAGTCCGCGCGCTCGACCACTTCGGTGAGAAACTCCCACTCCGTCATTTCCGAAACATGAAACTCGGCGTAGCTGCTGACATTTTCCACTGCGATGGGCACTTCGAGGAAATCCTGAGTTTCGCGAATTTTCCGCGCGGTGACTTTGGCGGCGGCAAAGGTGTAAGGCATCGGCAACAGATCGTGCGTGTAGCGTCCGTCCGCGCTGCCCCAGCAAAGATGGTCCGAAAGCCACGGTGTCTTCGTGCGCTTGACGAGACGCTTCAGTTTTTTCAGATGCTCGCGGTTGACCCGTTCCGCCGAACCGAGATACATCGAAACGCCGTGCTGCACGACGCGGTATTGTTCCAGAATCTTGTCGAGCATTTCCAAAGGTCGTCCGCCATCGCACATGAAATTCTCCGAGATGATTTCAAACCAGTCCACCACCGGCTTTTTCTCGAAGATATGCTGGTAGTGCGGGATGCGAAGACCGATGCCGACTCCGTAGTCGGTGGATGCGTTGAAACGATTTGCGGGCATGATGTAAGCCGGGCTGAAGCGAAGGCAATCGAATCCCTCGCTCCAGCCGCGGTGGCGATACTTTGTGTCAGGAGACTTTGCAGCCGCCCTGGCTTTTGCATTCGTTCTGCCCCTTGCAGGCGTGAGTTGCGGTTTTACAACCGCCCTGTCCCTTGCAGGCATTTTTCCCGGCACAATCGTGCTTGTGCATGGAACTGCCGGATTCCATGCCGGCCTTGCCGGATGAGCAGCCGGTGACGCCGAACATCGCACCGGTGACGAGTCCCGCCAGCGCTGCGGCTGCTACGATTGATCCTGTTTTGTTTTTCATAATGCTGCTCCTGTTTGTTTTGTTTGTTGTCGAACTTGACCCACCCGCAATATTTTGCGAGTCGAGTCTTCTTATCCCGAAGCGATCAGCGATTCGTCGCCCCCTGCTCCGTGAAATGGATTTGGATTCAATCAAGCGACGGGGAGAACTGATTGTTCGCGGCGCGGATAATTGTAATTTCAGCAGAGTGGCCGGCGTTTCATTCATCGTGATCCTCCTGTTCTTCGCGCATGGCCTTGTCTTCCTTGGAAACCCAATGCCACGCATTCAAACAGCCGAGCGTCAACCCGGCCACCAACAGCGCCAGCGTCCAGGAATGTTTACCCGGATGATTGTTGTCCAACCAGATGCCGAGCGCCGCGCCAAGCAAGGTCGGAACGACCACTGACCAGCCGATCAGCCCCATCATGCCCAGCCCGAACCAGACACCCGAAGCCGGATTGCGTCGCGCCTTGAGTTTGCGCGTGGCCTTCGCACCCACTTCGCTGGCGAAGGTCGGCGCGTCTTTTGCAGGTTTCTTGAACGGGTCGTCACTCATGTTGGAAGGTTGCGAAACGACGTAGAAATCCTGTTTCCAATTTCGTCATGACCGTGCGCACGCTTTGCTCGTTCTCGTCCAAGGTGAGAAACTCCTTTTCCACGGCCTCTTGTAATTGACCCAGGTCCGTTCCGCCCAAAGCCTGGCGCACGGAAACGAGCACGTCCGCTCCGGTCTTGACCAGCACCCCTTCGTCCACGGCCACGAACACTTCGCCATCCGCTTCGGTTTCGTAGGTCAGAATCCCGGGCGCGAGCGCCGCGACGCAATCGAGCCGTTGTGGCAGCAGGCCGAACGAGCCTTCCCGCGTCTCCGCCACAATGCGCGACACACCGGTCTTCTCGGCGAAGATTTGAAACGGCAACAGCACCTTAAGATTCATGATTGGCGGTGAATGGTTTGAACGCTCGGTAAACCGGGTGTAATCGCCTTGGAAAGGAGCGCGGCTGTATCCGCAGGATCAGCCGCAGCACGCGGCCGGCTGGAGAGCCTCGGAACTTGTGGAGCTGCTGCGGCTGGTCTTCGACACAGCCGCGCTCCACTTGAGATTTGTGTGCGGGCCTTTGGACTTATGTTTTCTTTACCCACACCCGACGGAGGCTGGTTCATGGTGAAAGAAGTCGGACACATAACGAGTTGTCTCATGATTCTTTCAGTGCGGGTTTGGATTTAGGTTTTTGTTCCGAACTGGAGTCCTGTTTGTCGTCGCCGTTGACAAATGACTTCTCCTCATTCGCCGGCTTCGTTTCGGTCTTTCCGTCGGTCTTTCCGTCGGTCTTTCCGTCGGTCTTTCCGTCGGCTTTTGAGTCAGGCTTGGCTGGGGCTGCGGACGGAGCGGGTTTCGCTTTTCCCTTCACTTCGCTGATCGGCCCGATCATGTAGAGCGCGCTCTCGGGATAGTCCTTGAATTCATCGTGCAGGATTCGCTCGCAACCATCGAGCGCGTCTTTAAGGCTGACGAGTTTTCCGGTCAGACCAGTGAATTGCTCGGTCGTGAAGAAGGGCTGGGTGAGAAAACGCTCCAACCGGCGCGCGCGGGCGACCACGTTTCGGTCCTCCGGCGACAACTGCTCCAAACCAAGCATGGCAATGATGTCCTTGAGTTCCGCGTATTGCGCGAGTGTCCGGCGGATTTCCTGGGCCAAGGAGTAATGTCGTTCGCCGACAATGCCCGGCGTCGCCATCTTGGAACTGGATTGCAGCGGATCAATGGCCGGATAGAGGCCTTCGCTCGCCCGCTTGCGCGAAAGCACGATGGAGGCGGAGAGATGCGAGAACGTATGCACAGCCGCCGGATCGGTAAAATCATCCGCCGGCACATACACCGCCTGAATCGAGGTGATCGCGCCCGTGTCGGTGTTGGCGATGCGCTCCTCCAAGCCGGAAAGCTCCGTGCCCATCGTCGGCTGATAACCGAGACGCGACGGCATCTGCCCCATCAAACCGGACACCTCCATGCCGGCCTGGATGAAGCGAAAAATATTATCTACGAGCAGCAGCACATCGCGGTGTTCGTCGTCGCGAAAATACTCAGCCATCGTCAGCGCCGCATGCCCCACGCGAAACCGGCTGCCCGGCGGTTCGTTCATCTGACCGAAGAGCATGACCATGTTCGGCAACACACCGGCCTCCTTCATCTCGCGGTAAAGCTCTTCGCCTTCGCGACAACGTTCGCCGATGCCGCAAAAGATACTCACGCCTTCCTGGTGACCAATCATGTTGTGGATCATTTCGGTGAGCAGCACCGTCTTGCCCACACCCGCGCCGCCGAACAGTCCCGCCTTGCCGCCGCGTTCCAACGGCACGAGCACGTCAATGACCTTGATGCCCGTTTCGAAAATCTCCGACTTGGTGGAACGTCGCGCGAGCGGTGGCGGGGCGCGATGCACGGAACGCCATTGCACGTCGGTCAACGCGGCTTCGCGGTCAATCGTGTTGCCGAACACGTCAAACATCCGCGAGAGAATCCCTTTGCCCGCCGGCGCTTTCAATGGTCCGCCCGTATCCTCCACCGTCATGCCGCGGGCGAGTCCTTGGGTGGGCGTCAACGCAATCCCCCGCACATGCCGGGCATCACGCTGCGCCAACACTTCGATGACGATCCGCCCTTCCTCACCCGCGTGCAGCATCGAGTAGATCGGCGGCAA
>JBBQAX010000288.1:0-5523 GCA_038316905.1 Verrucomicrobiota bacterium
TTTCCAGCGATGAACATCATCCAAATCACACCAGGCGCGGGCGCGATGTTTTGCGGAGGTTGTTTTCGCGACAACGCATTGGTGGCGGCGTGGCGGAAGCTCGGTCACTCGATCACGATGTTGCCGCTTTATTTGCCGCTCACGTTGGATGAGGAAAATCAAAGCGCGGGGACGCCGATATTTTTCTCCGGCATCAGCGTTTATCTCGAGCAGAAATCCAGACTGTTTCAAAATGCGCCGCAATGGTTGCATCGGTTATTCGCGTCGCCCTCATTACTTAAGCTCGCCTCCGGCCAGGCGGGCAAAACACATCCGCGCGATTTGGGCGAACTCACCGTTTCCATGCTGCGCGGCGAAGAAGGAAATCAAGCGCGCGAACTGGTCGAGATGATTCGCTGGCTCAAAACCAACGAAAAACCTGAAATCATTTCTCTTTCCAACGCGTTGCTCGTCAGCTTTGCGCGTCGCCTAAAACAGGAATTAAAAGTTCCAGTCATTTGTTCGTTGCAGGGTGAAGATTATTTTCTCGATGCGTTGGCCGAACCTCATCGCACACTTGCCTGGAAAATTTTAGCCGAACGTGCCGCCGACGTGGATTTGTTTATCGCGCCGAGTAAATATTTCGCTGAACTCATGTCAAAACGACTGGGAATTCCGGCAAATCGCATTCGCGTCATTTACAACGGAATCAATCTTGAAGGCTATTCAACTGAGAACTTAAAACCCAAAACTCAAAACTTCCCAACGCTCGGATATTTCGCGCGAATGTGTCCTGAGAAAGGTCTGGATACGTTGATTGATGCATTCATCAATTTGAAAAAACGAGAGGCGTTAAAAAATTTAAAACTGAAAGTTGGCGGTGGATGCGGCCCTGCCGACAAAAAGTTTGTTGAAGAAATGCGAAAGCGATTAAGCGCGAACCACATTCTCGCTGATGTGGAATTTTTCCCAAACCTGACGCGTTCGGAAAAACAGGATTTTCTAAAGTCGCTCACGGTGTTTTCTGTTCCCGCGCTTTACGGAGAAGCGTTTGGTCTTTACGTCATTGAAGCGATGGCGGCAGGCGTCCCGGTGGTGCAGCCGCGCCATTCCGCATTTCCTGAATTGATTGAAGCAACGGGCGGCGGCTTGATTTGTGAACCAAATTCCACCGCGCTGGCTGATGCGATTTCCCAACTGCTCGCAAATCCAGAACAACTCAATTCGCTCGGCAATAACGGTCGCAAATCTGTGGAGGAGAAATTCAGCGTCGAAAAAATGGCGAAAGAAACGGCGGAAGTTTTTGCGCAAGTCGCCCGCGACTTTTCCATCGTAAATCCAAAATCGTAAATCTAAAATCCCAACCATGCCTTACGAATTTAAAATCGTGCGCCGCGTCGAATTTTCCGACACCGACATGGCGGGCATCATGCATTACTCCAACTTTTTTCGGTTCATGGAAACGGCGGAACACGGTTTTTTTCGTTCGCTTGGTTTTTCCATCGTCACGCGCAATATCGAGACGCCGGTCGGCTGGCCGCGCGTTCATGCCGAATGCAATTACAAGCAACCGCTGCATTTCGAGGACGAAGTGGAAGTGCAATTACTCGTCGCAAAGAAAAAATCAAAAGCGCTCAGTTACATCTTTCGCTTTCGCAAGCTGAATGCCTCGCCCGTTGTTGAAGTAGCGCATGGTTCGCTGACGGTGGTTTGTGTTTCGCACCATGCTGGGGGCGAGATGAAAGCTCGATCAATCCCGAAAGAGATCGCAGATAAAATTGAGGTCGCTCCCGCTGAATTGCTTGAAGGGATTTCTTGAATTACTTCGGCTTGGGATGCACCCGCCAGCTCGTTACCACATCATTTACGAACTTCACGTCGGCCTTGATGTAGTCGCGGGGCACAAAATCTCGTTCGAGGCGTCTTGATCGAATCGGTCCTTCCGGGCGATGGAAATAATCGATCGAAGTCTCCTCTGCACGGAAAGCCCAATATCTGTGCTCCTGATAATACGTTCCTTTGTAGAGCCACCGGGTGGTCCGCCCTGCTTCTGTTTCGCCGTGAACAACTTCGCTTGGTTTCCCCCACGCCATGTAAACAGCGTCTTCCGTCATGCCCTCCTTCACGGTCCCTTGGTCCACGAGCGCTTTGACTTCAGGAGCCAGCGCTTCATACGCGATCGCCTTCTCTGCCTTGCGCTCTTCCAAACGGTTCGTGGCGCATCCGGCCAGAAACAAGCTTAAGCTTAGAATCAGAATCTTCATGTCGGTCGCGGTCTCATTGTCCAACTCTTCACCACGCCATTTTGGAAGACAATTTCGGCGCTGACATAGTCGCGCGGAATGTAATCGTGCTCCAATCGTTCAGAAGGAAAGCCGCGCCCGCGCGAGCCGGTCCAGTAACGAAATTCCTGCATGTAACTCCCGTAATAAAGCCAGCGCGTGGTCTCACCGCGTTCATCGCCCGAACGTAAGATTTCTCCGGGCGCTCCCCAGGCGATATAAACTGCATCCTCTGACATGCCCGTTTTGATGTCCCCTTTGTCAACCAGCACCTTCATTTCAAGCGACAAAGCGTTGTAGGCGGCGAGACGTTCGGTGCGGCGGTTTTCGAACGTGTTCGTTGTCGCGCAACCAACGAGGATCAAAGTCAGGCCAAGGAGAATAATTTTCACAATTTTACGACGAGAAGATTTAGGACGAAATTGGCCGACAAACCAATTGATGTAAAGGGCGACGCTGAATAAAGTCGGGGCATGAATTGGTTAATCTTCGCATTGATGACCGTCGTAACCTGGGGCGTTTACGGAGTGCTACTTCACAAAGGTCGCGGCCAGATGCCGATGGGTTCGGAAACTCCTCACGCCGGATTGAAAGCATTTTTATTCGTTTGCATCGCCTATGCGCTCATCGGTGTGGCATCCGCTGCTCTGCTAAAAATGCGTGGGTCGAACTGGAGTTTTACCAGCGGTGGAATCAAGTGGAGCTTGATTGCAGGCGTCGCGGGCGCGGTCGGGGCATTTACATTAGTGCTTGCGCTGGGAGCTGCTGCGCCGATCTACAAAGGGGCCGCCGCTGCTGCGGTCATGCCGATCGTTTTCGCTGGTGCGCCCATCGTTAATACCATTGTGGCCATGACGGTTCATCCGCCGGAGGGGGGTTGGAAAAGTCTGCCAGTTCCATTCCTTCTTGGATGCGTGCTCGCAGCGAGCGGTGCATTCCTGGTCGCTAAATACGCGCCGACAAATGTTGGTGCAAAACCTTCTGCGGGACACGCGGCCGCATCTGCATCCACGGCGAAGTAAGTGCCATGGTCGAAGGAAAACATCCTGACCGCGCGGCGATCCAATCCCGCCAATTAAAACAACTACGCACACTCATCGCGGAGTTGTTGTCCTCCAATAAATTTTACCAACACAAACTGCAAGCATCTGGAATTACTTCAGCCATCGCGTCGCTGGCAGATTTTTCGGCGCGGTTATCCTTCACCACAAAACAAGAGATCGTTGCCGATCAGGAAAACAATCCACTCTACGGCACCAACCTGACTTTCCCGCTCGAACGCTACACGCGATTTCACCAGACGAGCGGCACAACCGGAACGCCCTTGCGTTGGCTCGACACGCCGGAAAGCTGGAACTGGATGGTCGAAAGTTGGGCGGAAGTTTTCCGCGCCGCTGGAGTCAACGCCAATGACAGAATCTATTTCGCCTTTTCGTTCGGCCCGTTCATCGGGTTCTGGCTCGCGTTTGATGCCGCACAAAAGATTGGCGCGCTTTGCGTTCCCGGCGGTGGTTTAAGCAGCGAATCGCGGTTGAAAGCGATATTGGAAAATGAAATCACGGTTCTCTGCTGCACACCGACGTATGCGTTACGTCTGGCGGAAGTTAGGCTCGGAGTTCCGCCTTCAGGCGGTTCGCCGTCCAAACCGCCTGAAGGCGGAACTCCAAACCTGCGCGTCAGAAAAATCATGGTTGCTGGCGAACCCGGCGGAAGCATTCCAGCAACGCGCGGACGTTTAGAGAAATTGTGGCCGGGCGCAAAGATTTTTGATCATCACGGGATGACTGAAACCGGTCCCGTCACTTACGAATGTTCGAAACAACCCGGAACTTTGCACGTCATCGAGTCCGCTTATTTTGCCGAAATCGTAAATTCAACGAGTGGCAAAAATGTTTCAGCGGGCGAAATCGGCGAACTCGTTCTCACCACGCTTGGACGCAACGGTTCGCCGGTGTTGCGCTATCGGACGGGCGATCTGGTTCAGCAAATTGAAGATTCTGTCTGCGCCTGTGGAAGTTGTGAAATGGCTTTGCGCGGGGGAATTTTAGGTCGAACCGACGACATGATTATTGTTCGCGGAGTAAATATTTATCCCTCGGCAATTGAAGATGTTTTGCGCCGCTTCGATGAGATTGCGGAATATCAGGCAGCCGTGAAAACCATATCAAGCCTCGTGGAATTATCGCTGCGCATTGAACCGAAAACGGCTTCCACCGGTTCGGCAGATTTGGCGCAGCGCATCCAGGCTGAGTTGCAAGCCATTTTCAGTCTGCGAATTCCTGTGGAGGCTGTAGCGCCGGGCACGTTGCCGCGTTTCGAGATGAAAGCGAAACGCTGGATTCGAGAGTAATGGGTAGCACCTGCCTCCGGCAGGTGCTACCCATGTGAAACCATGAAAGCCATTCGCGTTCATCAATTCGGCGGGCCGGAAGTTTTAACGCTCGAAGAAATTCCCACGCCAAAACCCGCATCCAATCAGATTCTCATTCGCGTCAAAGGCATCGGCGTAAATCCAGTCGAGACTTACATCCGCTCGGGTCTTTATGCGAAAGCCGCTGGCGTTATTTCAGCATTGCCATACACGCCGGGTCGCGATGCGGCGGGTATTGTTGAAGAAACTGGCGCGGAAATTCGCAACGTGAAAACCGGTGATCGCGTTTATATTTCGAACACTTCGACTGGTGCTTACGCAGAATTCTGTTTGTGCGGTGCGGACGACGTTCATCCGTTGCCGGAGAAAATTTCTTTCGCGCAAGGCGCAGGAATTCCAACTCCGTTTGCAACGGCGTGGCGCGCTCTGTTCCAACGCGCCAAAGCGTTGCCCGGCGAAACGGTTTTGGTTCATGGCGCGAGCGGTGGAGTTGGAACGGCTGCGGTGCAATTCGCCCGCGCCGGTGGCCTCGAAATTTTCGCGACGGCTGGAACAGAACGCGGACGCGAACTCGTTTTGCAAAATGGAGCGCACCATGTTTTCGATCATCGCGCTCCGGATTATTTGGAAAAGGCGATTGCAAAAACCAAGCGCGGTGGATTCGACGTTATTCTGGAAATGCTCGCGAATGTGAATCTCGGAAAAGATTTGCCAGCGCTCGCTAAAAAAGGACGCGTCGTCATCATCGGCAGCCGTGGAAAAGTTGAAATCAATCCGCGCGACGCGATGTCGCGTGACGCCGCGATTTTAGGAATGGTTTTTTCCAACGCGTCGAAAGAAGAAGTTGCGGAAATTTATCGTGCCATTGGCGAAGGTTTGGAAAACGGAACA
>JBBQAX010000289.1:0-5507 GCA_038316905.1 Verrucomicrobiota bacterium
TGAAGGCGCCTATACCGTCAGCGTGGGGCCGAATATCCAAACATTGTCGGGCGCAATCATGACCAATGGCGCGTTCAGTGCCGGGTTTACGATTGATAAAACAGGGCCGCGCATCATCGCTTCCACGCCGTCGTCCGCCGCCTCGAATCAAGTTTCAACGGTGGAAGTCACTTTTTCGGAAGCGGTCCTGGCCGCAACGGCGACAGGTGCCGACGTGACCATTGTTGGCCCCGGAAATCCTTCGGTCAGTTCTGTGAGTCAACCCGCCTCGGATCGGCTGCGCTTTCAACTGAATCAGGTTCTCGGCAACGGCAGCTTCACAATCAAGATCGGGCCGGGCATCACCGATCTCGCAGGCAATGCGATGGATCAAAACCAAAATGGGATCAATGGCGAAGCGACGAATGATCAATTCACCATCGCGCTGCAAAGTTACACGCCGGATCTGACGCCGGGCGGTTTGCAGACGCCGACGCTCGCGATGGCGGGACAGGGAATTAATTTTGTGTTCGCCACCACAAATATCGGCGACGCCATCGCTCCCGCTAATTGGAAAGCCTATTTTTATCTCGCGACCAATTCCGCTGGACTCGGCGCGACGTTCCTCGGTTCCTCGACCGTCACCAATACGATTTTGCCCGGATCGACATTGGTTTCAACCCAGTCGCTCGTGCTGCCTTCGGGAATTGTGGGCACTCGTTACCTCGGGGTGGTCGTGGATGCGCAAAATCAAATCACGGAAACATTCGAGACCAACAACGCGGCGTGGGACGCCATTGGCACGGCGGTGAGTGCGCCTGATTTGGTCATCACGAATTTTTCCGCACCCGCCAACGCGCAACTTGGTTCGACCATCTCGGTGAACTGGACTCGTCGCAATGTCGGCAGCGCAACCACGTTCACGGCGGGGCAGGATCAAATTTTTCTCAGCAGTTCATCGACTTCCATTTCCGGCGCGCGTTTGCTCGCCAGTGTTCCCGGTGCGGTGCAGGCGACGGGTTCTGAGCTGGTTCGCACTCAAAGCGTCACGATTCCGTTAATTACATCTTTGCCCGCCAGCAATTATTGGCTCATCGTCGCTGCCGATTCTCCCAATTCGCAACCGGAAAGTGACGAGGCGAATAATCTGGCCTCGCGCAGTTTCATGTTGACGCAACCGCCGCTCCCCGATCTTTCCATCGCCGCATTTTCTCCGCCAACCCTCTTGATTCCCGGTTCGTCCATTGAAACGCGCTGGACGGTGACCAACTCTGGCACGCTCGGCCTCACGAACGGTTCCTGGCGTGAACGGCTCAGCTTTACCAACAGCGTGGTGGGCCGGATCACTTTGGGTGAGTGGGCGTTTACCAATTCGTTGGCGATCGGTGGTTCCATCACGCGCACGCAGTTCGTCAACATTCCGCTGGATTTGGCGGCGAATCCCGGTTGGCTTTCTCTGAAGGTCGATGAATTTGACGACGTATTGGAACTCACGGAAACGAACAATAATTTTCGCACCGATTCTCAAATTCCAGTTTCGCCACGGCTGTTCCTTGAGTTCTCCGCCGCCAATCTTGCGGAAGGCGGCAGCAATGTGGTGGCGACCATTCGAAGAAACGGTGACACGAGCGCTGCGGCAAGTGTCACACTCTCCAACGATTTCCCGGCGCGGCTGGTCATGACCAATGAGATTGTCATTCCAAGCGGCGCGAGCATCGCCAATTTTGTGATCGCACTTCCCGTCAATGGAGTGGTGGACGGCACGGTGATTGCCCATCTTTCTGCCTCGGCGGTTGGTTATCTTGATGCTAACGAACTTCTGACTTTGAACGATGAATCCAGCCCGTTCCTTACCCTGACTCTGACCACGAATCAGGTGCAGGAAGGTCTGACGCTCGCCGTGATGGTGACGCGTAGTCTTGTGACGACGCAGGAACTAACCGTGTTTGTCAGCGCAGCCGATCCCCTTTCGCTTTCCCCGCCACAGCAAGTAATTATTCCTGCCAATCAAGCCAGTCATTTCTTTGCAGCGGTCGCGACGGACAACACCTTTTTCGACGGTACACGAACAAATGTGATTCGCGTGGGTGCGCTTGGATTCGATGCCGCGACGAATACCGCATTTATTCTCGATGATGATCTGCCCGTAGTCTGGTTGGAATTATCGCCCCAAATCATTTCTGAAAGTGGCGGCGCGCAAGCCGGAAATCTTTTGGTGAAGCTGAGTCAGCCGAGTCCGCGCAACGTCGTGGTCGATTTGGAATCCAGCAATCCTGACCTCGCCCGAGTGCCAGTTCAAATCACTGTGCCTGCGGGACAAACCTCCGTGGCCGCGCCGATTTCTGTCGTGAACAACAACAGCGTCGGCACCAATCTTCCAGTTCAAATTATGGGCTACATGCACGAAACCGGTTCGTCCACCCGGCTCGGCGCTACTGGGCCGGTCACATTAACCGTTCTGGATGATGATGGTTTGACGCTTCAACTTTCGCTGGATCACGATTTGGTGAACGAAGGGCTTTCGTCCGCCGCGCAAGGCACGGTCACACGCAACGGCAGTAAGGTTGCCGCGCTCAACGTGTTGCTTTCCAGCTCGGACACAACCGAAGCCACGGTGCCTGCGAGCGTGACGATTTTGGCAGGAGCCGCCAGCGCGACATTTAATATTGCATCTCTTAACGATGGAACTACGGACGGTTCGCAAACGGCGATTATTTCCGCGTCCGCTGCGAGTTTCACCAGTGCGCACGCCACGTTGACAGTTTCCGATTCTGACTTGCCTGATCTTCGAGTCGTCAGCGTTACCACAGCCGCGATCGGCAATGCGGAAGCGAACTTCACGATGAATTATCGTGTCGAGAACCAAGGACGGGTGGCTTCAGGAACAAATCTGTTAACCAAGGTTTACCTACGCACCGATCCGCTGGCGTTTGGTGGAATTCTGGTCGGGACTTATACGTTGCCTGCATCGCTCGCGCCGGGACAATTTTTTGAGCAAAGTTTGCAAGGCCGTTTCCCCACCACGATTGGCACTTATTATCTCGTGGTCACGACGGATGCCGATGGGAGATTTGCCGAGACGCTAGAAGACAATAACCTTCGCGTCAGTTCTCCAATTTCAGTGCAAGCGCCCTACACTGCGACGGTTGCGACCTCTGTCACCACCGCTCCTGCGGGCACGTCGATTCCTTTGACCGGCCATGCGATGCGCACCGACAATTCCGCCGCAGGAAATGTCCCGGTCACGATTCAAGTCTGGCATAACGGATTCAAACGCAGCCTGCTCGCCTTGACGGATGCTTCTGGAAATTTCGCCACCGCTTTTACGCCTCTGTATTCCGAGGCGGGTAATTATGAGATCGGTGCAATGCATCCTGGCGTGACGGATTTCAATGCTCAGGATTCCTTCATCTTGCTCGGCCTTGCGGTGACGCCGGTTGCGTCGCAATTAAATATCAATGAAGGCCAACAAGCTTCGGGCACGCTCACGGTTTCCAATTTTAGCTCTATTGCGCTTTCGGGTTTGGCCACGGAGATCATTTCGCAACCTCCGGGATGGAATACGGTAGTAACGCTTACCAACACGACGTTGCCGGGCGATGGCGCAGTCGCGTTGCCATTCACGGTGGTTCCAAATTCCAGCGGTATCGGAACCATTGTTGTGCGCGTAACGGCGGGAGATGGCGTCAGCGCCGATGCAGTGTTGACCGTCGCGGTCGCGCCGCTTGTGGCACAACTTGTGACGGACGTTTCTCCAGTTTACGCGGGCATGGTGCGCGGCGAACAAACGATTGTGAGTTTCAAAATCATCAATCGCGGCGGCGCGGTGACGGGACCACTCAATGTCACATTGCCGGTGTTGCCGTGGCTAAAGCTCGCTTCCACCGCACCATTGGATCCGCTTAATCCAGGCGAAACGAATACTGTCACGCTGCTGCTTTCTCCAGCGAGCGACTTGGAACTGACTTCGTATGAAGGTTCGCTGTTCGTGAATGGGGGCAATGCGGGTGTCAATGTTCCGTTTGAATTTCGCGCATTGTCTGTCGCCAAAGGCGATCTGCATGTCAGCGTTGTGGATGAATTTACCTATTACGCCGAGGGTGCCCCGCGTGTGACTAACGCGCAGGTCGTGATTCGAGACGCGATTACGCACGAGCCGATCACCAATGGCATCACAGGCGCAGATGGCGGAGTCAGTTTTCAGGCACTGGCTGAAGGTTATTACGAAGTGAGCGTGACAGCGGCAAAGCACAGCAGTTTTATTGGCAACGCGTATGTCATCGCGGGAAGAACGAATGAATTCGAGCCGTTCATCGCTGCCACATTGGTCGAATACGTCTGGTCGGTGGTGCCGACGGAAATCGAAGATCGCACCCGCATCGTCATCGAAACCATTTTTGAAACGGTGGTGCCGTTGCCTGTAATCACCGTTGAGCCAGCCTACATCGATCTTGCCGATTTAAGTGAACCCGAGGCGCAGATTGAAATTCGCATCACGAATCACGGCTTAATCGCAGCGGACAATGTTGAGATAGAATTACCCACCGGCGGCGCGGTGACTTTCGACACCATTGCGAATAAAATTGGCAGATTACCCGCGAAAAGCTCGGTCACAGTACCAATTAAAATTTTATTTCCATCCGAAGGCTCGGCGTCCTCCGCGCGGCTAAGGAGCTCATCACCTGCCCGCACTCAGTGTTATACCTACACGCGGGTGAAGCACGAAATTCCGTGTGGTAAAAAAACCAATATTTACTACAGCGTCACCGCGATGCGGGATTCGAAAGCCACCGGCTGTTCCGGTGGTGGTAGTGGTAGCGGCGGAGCGGGTGGCGGCGGCCCGGTGCTGAATGGTGGTCCGCTCTCGCCTTATGGAGTTGCGTCCGGCCCCGGCGGCTCCGTGTTTTCCGCGCCTCGTACGATCAAGCAAAAAGAAGAATGCGGCTGCGAAAATTTCGTTCCAAGCTGCCTTGAAATTGGTGGATCCATTGGTCTTCCACCTGTATCCGCGTTTGGCACCGAAGCTTCCCTTAAGATGACTGGTTCTGCCAAAAGTTGCACGTGTTGCGATGAAGATGGTCCAGGACGGACCAAGGAAATTAACGGCGGTCTAGAAGGTTCGCTCAAAATTTCCATTCCCATTACCGCTCCTGATCCTGAAGTGGAGTTTTCGCAGGGCGGGCTACAGTTCAAAGGCGCGCTGCATCTGGGTGGAATCGTCTTGGATGCGAGTCCCAAATTGAAAGGTGAATTCCAATACAGTGAGGAATGCCACGGAAAGAATCCTAAAAAATGTTTCAACATCACGGCCGAACTCCCGCTTGAAGTAAAGTCCGAAATCGGACCCGAATTCTCCGTCTCGCAAAATGGTGTTTCCTTGGGCAACTCCACCGCCAAAATTGGGATCTCGGTAAAATCCGGTTTTAGCTACAAATACGCCGATTGCAACGGCGTTTTGGAAACGAAGACCTGCATCAGTGCGATTACGGCGGGTTACAATGGAACATTCGGATTCGGGAGTGCTGAAT
>JBBQAX010000290.1:0-5505 GCA_038316905.1 Verrucomicrobiota bacterium
AGAACCAGCCGCAACGGGTGATAAAAACAACAAGCTCGAAACAAATCCGTCTGCACGGCGGTTGAAAAACACTGCGGCTGGTCGAGGACTACACCGCCGCACTCCATCCCGAACCCAAGAAAAATGAACCTGAATCTTACGCCTCTCGACGCGGTTGTTTTCGGAATCTACATGCTCGGCGTGATGGCATTGGGTATTTACGCCGCGAAGAAGAAAAACAAAACCAAGCGCGATTATTTTTTGGCGGGCGACAAATTGCCGTGGTGGATGATCGGCGGAAGCATCATCGCCGCAAACATCAGCAGCCATCATCTGGTCGGAGCAATGGGCGTCGCTTACAGTCGCGGGTTCGTGGCGATTGCCATTGAGTGGGGCGCGATTCTTCTTGGGTTCAACGCATTGCTTTGGATTTTTCTCCCGTTTTATTTGCGCAACGGATTTTACACGATGCCGGAATTTTTAATGCGGCGTTTTGGCGGCGCAGCCCGCACGACGTATGGTGCACTCATTCTTTTGACCTACGTTTTCGTGGAAATTGCCGCCGTGCTTTACCTCGGCGCGCTCGCCTTGCACTCGTTGCTCAACATTCCAATTATGACCAGCGTCATCGTGATCGCGATTGCTACCGGGCTTTACACAATTACCGGCGGACTCCGCGCGGTGATCTGGACGGAAATGTTGCAGCTTGTCGTTCTCATGATGGGCGGCTTGGCGCTGTCCATCGCCACGATCAAAGCATCCGGGGGATTCTCGGCGGTGATGGAGACGTCGAAAGATTGGAAATTGTTATTACCGGCGGATGATCCGGATTTTCCGTGGACGATGTATCTCGGTGGACTGCCGTGTATCAGCATTTTTTATTGCGCTACGAATCAGTTTATCGTCCAGCGCGTGCTGGCGGCGAAGAGCGAATGGCACGCTCGCATGGGTGTTGTGTTCCAAAATTATCTAAAATTTTTCATTCCGCTTCTCATCACCATTCCGGGACTTATTGCGCCAAAGTTATTTCCGAATTTGGACAAGCCCGATATGCTTTTTCCCACGCTCGTGGAACATCTTCTTCCCACCGGTCTGATCGGATTGGTGATGGCGGGATTGATCGCCGCGGTGATGTCGCATCTCTCCGGCGCAATTAATTCCTGCACCACGATTCTCACGATGGATTTTTATCTGCCGTATTTTCGGAAGAACGCCACCGAGGCACAATCAGTTCGCTTTGGCAGAACCAGCGGAGTGGTCGTCATTGTCATTGGAATCATCACCGCCGGAATGCTCATTTCGCATTCGGAAAAACCGGTGTTCCTTTATTTACTCAACGCCTACGGACTGTTTACGCCCGGAATTGCCACCATGTTTCTCCTCGGGATTCTCTGGAAACGCACCACCCACGCCGGGGCGATGACGGCGGGCGTGCTGACCATTCCGTTGTCGCTGGCGATGCAATTCATGTATCCGTCCATGCCGTTTTTTAATCGAACCGGAATCGTGTTTTGGATCTGCATCATTCTATGCGTCCTCGTCAGCCTGGTCACAAAGCCCAAGTTGGAAGCTGAACTCGAAGGGTTGATCTGGAACAAGGAAAGCCTCCAATTGCCGCCGGGAGAACGCGAGCAACACCGTGGATTACGAAGCCCATTTCTCTGGTGGACCATCGTCACCGCGATGGTGCTTTATTTCTACATTCGTTATGCCTGAGTTGGTGTCTCCAGTTCGCCCCGGTGAAACCGTTACTGCTCCGAAATCCAAACCAATGTTCCACTCGGCAATTTGTCGTAGAGTGGAATTAAATCCTCTGCTGCCAAGTGGACGCAACCGTGTGAAGCGGGACGGCCAATGGTCGTTTCATCGGCGGTGCCATGGATGTAAATGTAACGATCGTGCGAATCGAGATTTCCACCGCGGTTGAAGCCCGGTTCCAACCCTTCCAGCCACATGATGCGAGTGGTGATCAGCGCATTGGGATAACCTTCCGAAGTGTATCCGACGATTTTTCGTTCTTTGAAAACGGTTCCAACCGGACAACCATCGCCGATTTTTTCAGCGATCCGGTGCAAGCCCCGTGGCGTCATATTTGATCCAGCGATTTCACCGATTCCGAATCGCGAGGTGGAGCAACGATACTTTTTGAAAAGCGTGTAATCAGGAAAATTCGTTTTCATCAATGGCGCGACGCTGCGTTCGAAAACGGAAACGCTTTGCTCCGCGATTTTCACTGCAAAAACAAATTGCGTCGGCAAAATGCCGATTTGCATACAGACCATCGGTAATTTTTTTGGAATGAACATGGAAGAATTCGTTTTCAAGCGACGACAGGCTTCATTGATTTTTCGCCAACTGTAGATTCAGCGCCTTAAACATGAAATGGGAAATTTTTCTCCATTGCGAAGATTTTCTTTCAGAGCTTTGACCTCCCTTTCGATGTTTAACCGGCGAAATTCGGAACTCGGCGGGAGTTTTTGTGGTGTCCACCGACGGGGGTTTGGCATTACGGCGAGCATCCGGGACATTTGATCGGGCGTTAAATCAACGATGCTTTTTGTAAAATGATATTGGGATCCAGCTTCCACGCCATAGATGCCATCAGCAAATTCGATAACATTCAAATATAGTTCAAAAATGCGCCGTTTTGAAAGTAAGCACTCCATCCAAATTGTATAATACGCTTCGAATCCTTTGCGGACCCAAGAGCGTCCTTGCCAGAGAAATAAAGATCGAGCGCATTGTTGCGTGATGGTAGATGCTCCTGCGGGCGGGTTGCCCGTTTCAGACGATTTTCGCAAAGAAAATCCGATGCTATAAAAATCGAAACCAAAATGTTGACAAAATTTGCCATCTTCCTGTTGGATCAACGTGACAACAAACTCCTGCGGAACATTTGTTTCGTTCATCCACGTTAAACGGGGAGGTGGCAGTTGTTTCTCCTTTGCCCGCAGCCCATAGATAATGGCTGGCATTGTAGTGAGGGGGTTAGCGATTCCGACATAGGCAACCTGTGCCGCAGGAAGCAGGAAAATAAAAAGTGTTATTCCAATTAGCCAAAGTAAAATTCGTCGCTTACGCCGACTTAACCGGGGCGTTGGTGCGTTTTTAATATCTACCGACTGATCTAATTTACAAATCCTGGTCTTTAAATCTAACGTTAATAAAAAAATTCCCACTGATGGGAAAATGATGCTGCAAGCCAAAGCTAGTTTGTTGGTCGCCGCACTACTAAGACCAACCAACTGATGGAGGTTTCCGAAACAACCACAATCAAAACTTTGATGGATCGCGTAAAGGCCGATTCTGTAAATCAGAAAAACAAGAAACAGCGAAGTTGGGAGCGCCACTCGAACTATTGTATCTCGAGCAAATAACATCCCGCTCAATACAGCGCCTTCAACGAGCATGGCGGTTACTGCGATTTGCGCATTTGTGGCAAACGGGAATAGCGGATGAAAAGTGTCGATTTCTTTTGGGATGGTTAAAAGCATCCAAAATTTGCTCGCTAGTCCCAGTAGAAGAACGCCCGCCGTTAAAATACAAAAGAGTCGCTCGCTTTTTCGAAACATCATGGCCGCGTTTAAAAGAAACTGATGGCGTGGATTGGCTTCCGAACAAAAGCGTTTTCAAATCTCCAAGGCATCCAACGATCCACGGAAGAGTCCCAAAAAAACACGAACATAAACGGTCGCTTTTCATTCAGTTTTTCTATTTGGAGATTTCCCAAAAAACACAATCGCATAAATTGAACTTTTTGATGTGAATCAAGAAGTTCTTTCAAGCGATCTGAAAAATCAAAAGAACTTGAAAGTCCTTGTTCCATCCAATTCTGGTTTGTTTTTGAAACGAAATCAGGAAAATCAAAACTAAACCCTTCAATGTTGGAAAGATTTGTTATGGTCAAACTGGAATCAAAAAAAGCAACCTCGTTCCACAAAGGCACAGCAAACGTTTTCAGCCAAATTTGTTTATATTGTTCGAGGCTATTTGAACTAGAAGTGGACAAAGCATGAGACGCTTCGGAAATGGACTTTGCTCTTTCGCCCGAAATTTTGTAGTGCTCGCTTGGGAACCGAAAGCTGAAAAGTTTTTCCCAGTTGGACGTGCCATAAGCCAGTAAAACATCGTCAATCAACTGGGCAGTCACCTGTTTTTGTTTTTCACTCAGAATTGCATTTTCGCTAACTAACCGTTCGATTGCAGGAATGCGAAGATCTCGGTTTGATACAGGAATATATCCGAAGTCTGTCCAGGCTTTTTCTGCATGTTGAAGCGCCTCTACAGGAATAAGAACGTGTCGACGGCCTTTACCATGAATAATGGCCGAAACAATCACCCAAATGCCCACTAATACGGGCAAGGCGAAGATGATGCTTAACCACTTCGTTCGAGACATATTATTTTAGCTGATTCCCTCTTATAATTACCGAACAGGACTGAGCGACCATGTTATTTTTTGCAATCAACGCCCGTAACGTTCCCTTTTGAGTCGGACGTCCATCCGCATTTTCCACCGCTACACGCGATGTAACACGTCTCACCATCAATTGTGATTGCACACGAATCGCCAGCCGGTTTTGTAGTAGTATTTCCTGGAGCACATGCGTGGGCAACAGAGAAGCCCAGGGTAGTTAGAATTACGAGAACAATGATTTGTTTTTTCATCCGCACAAAATGCCCCCCCCCCCTCATTAAATGTCAAAGGGAATTTTTATTTCAGATTTTTCGATCTTTTCTAATAAATCTTAATCAGCTTTTTCACCAGCACTTTGGACTTCCTGCCGCTGTAATCGTATTTCTCGCGACGGGCGGGTGGCAGATCATCAGGCGTGCCTTCGGCGAAACCAGCTTTGCTTTGGAAATATGTGAACGCCTGCGTGGACAGTGTGAGCAATTCCGCAAGATTCAATTCGCGCGCTTTCGTTTCCACGAACTGAATGAGCTTCTGTCCGATACCTTGATTTTCGTGCGAGGCATTGACGTAAAGACATGCCAGTTCGCCTTTATTTTGTTCGGGATAAATATGCAGCGCCACGCAGGCGACCGGATTTTTATCAATTTCAAAAATCCAGAAATCGTTGAGTTGTTTTTCCAGCGTGCTGCGAGTGCGTTTGGCTAATTCGTCGGTGACCATCGACGGTTTTGTCAGTTTCAAAATGGCGCGAATATCTTTTTTCAACGCCTTGCGGATCTGCTCGTATTCGTTGGCGTAAATCAACGTGCCGATTCCTTCGTTGGAAAAAACTTCCGCGAGCAATCCTTCATCGACCCGTCCGCTGATGACGTGGACGCGTTGCACTCCGGCTTTGCAAGCGGCGGAAGCGTGTTGCGCTTTGGAAACTGATTCAGGCGCAAAATCACTTTTTTGTTTGGCGAGGAGCAAATTCAATTGCGCCACGATCATTTGGCGAATGAGCTGGCCTTGATGCACGATTCCTTCCTGCGTCGTGATGAAGATAAGTTTTGTCGCCTTCAACGATTCCGCAACGGACACGGCAACAGAATCGGAATTAACGCGATACG
>JBBQAX010000291.1:0-5504 GCA_038316905.1 Verrucomicrobiota bacterium
TGAAGTTGCTGAAATTGCAATTAACGAGAAGTGGCAACCCGCAGTCGGACGCGTCATGGCCAGCACGGCTGGATTGATGGAGAACTTCTACGCGGGAGAAACAATTGAAACAACCGGAGTGATTCAAATTCCACGCGCGCCCAGTGCGGAAGGATTGTTCGACTACCGAACGTATCTGCAACGCCAGGGAATTTATTATCAACTCTCCGTCACTTCGACCAATGATTGGAAGGCCATCGGCAAACCGCGATCTCGCCCCGCCTCCGACAGATTCTTTTCCTGGGCGCAAACGACGCTGCAACGCGGCTTGTTGGAAGAAGACGAATCGCTGCGCCTCGTTTGGGCCATGACGCTGGGTTGGAAAACCGCGCTGACGGACGAAGTCAGCGAACCCTTCATGCGTTCAGGGACGATGCATATTTTTGCAATTTCCGGCCTGCACATTGCGCTCATCGCTGGAATTTTAGTCGCGCTCCTTCGCGTGATGCAGGTGCCGCGCAGTTGGTGCGCGTTCATCGTCATTCCGCTGATCTGGTTTTACACGGGGGCTACCGGATGGCAACCGTCCGCCGTCCGCTCGACACTCATGATGACCATCATCGTCGCGGGTTGGTCATTAAAACGTCCGACCGATTTAATCAATTCCCTCTCCGCCGCCGCCTTCATCATTTTAATTTTGGATCCACAACAACTTTTCCAGGCCAGTTTTCAACTTTCATTTTTCGTCGTGTTGAGCATCGCGTTGCTGCTTCCGTCATTCCAAAAACTTCGCGAGCAATTGCTCAATCCGGATCCACTATTGCCGCCTGAACTTCGTTCCGCATGGCGCAAGCGGATGGATTTTCCGCTCAACTACGCGACGACCGCTTTCGCGACATCGCTCGCCGCCTTCCTCGGTTCACTTCCGCTTGTCGCCTACTATTTTCATCTCGTCACCCCCGTGAGCCTGTTGGCGAATTTCGTCATCGTTCCACTCAGCAGCCTGGCGCTGATGTCGAATCTCGGCAGTCTGGTTTTTGGAAACTGGTTTCCATTCGCAACCGAACTCTTCAATCACGCGGGCTGGTTCTTCATGAAAAGCATGGTGATTTGCAGCCACTGGTTTGCATCCTGGCCGGGCGGATATTTTTATGTTCCCACTCCATCCATTTTTGCCTGCGCCATTTATTATCTTCTGTTGTTCACCGTTTTGAACGGCTGGTTGAAGTTGCCGAGAAAACGCATTTTCACCATCTCGCTGCTTGCTGTGGCCGTTGCGTTAAGCGCGTGGCATTGGCGCGAGGAATCTCGCACTGTGAAAATCACGGTCCTTCCTCTCAACGGCGGCGACGCGGTATTTGTCGATGGCCCCGGTCGAGCCAACGATCTGCTCATCGACTGCGGAAATGAAAACAGTTTTGGATTTATTCTGAAACCATTCCTGCAATCGCAAGGGGTTAACCAATTGCAAAATGTTCTCCTCACGCACGGCGATCTCAAACACGTCGGCGGCTTCAAAAGCGTTGAAGCCAATTTCGTAGTGCAAAAGGTTTTCACCAGTCCCGTCGCCACACGATCCAGCGCCTATCGCAAGATTATCTCTGAACTCGAGACGCAACCCGAACGGTGGAAACCCGTTGTCGCCGGAGAAAAACTCGGAGCGTGGAGCGTCCTGCATCCGCGAATTTCGGATCAATTTCCGCAAGCTGATGACAAAGCGGTTGTCCTCCGTGGAACCTATTTCGGAAAAACCATTCTCCTGCTCTCTGACTTGGGCCGCCTCGGGCAAAATGCGCTCTTGGAACGAACCAACAATTTAGCCGCGGACTTCGTCGTCTCTGGACTTCCAACGCAGACTGATCCGCTCGGCAACCAATTGATAAATGCGATTCAACCGAAGTTGATCGTCATTACTGATTCAGAATTTCCCGCCACTGAGCGCGCTTCGCGAAAGGTGCGTGAAAGATTTGAGGAACAAAAAGCGCCCGTGACTTACTGCCGTGAATCCGGCGCGGTGACTTTTATTTTCGACGCAGAAGGATGCTCAATCCGAACCGCGCTTGGCGGACGGGTAGATTACTACCTCCCGAAGGTGGAAACGCGTTAAAAAGCGGTGCTGAAGCCACCGCCGCTTTCCCATCGTTAACTCGCGTTCGCGCTTTCAAATTCGACCTCCACCGGCGCACGTTCAAAATCATTCGCCGACATCAACTCTTGCGGTTTCATCGCCACAATCGCTGCGATGAATCGATCAGGAATAACTTCTAGGCGCGTGTTGTAAAAGGTCGCAATCTCGTTGAAATAACCGCGCGCCAAAGCAATTCGTTGTTCCGTATCGATTAAATTTTTCTGGAGATTGGCGAAGGATTCCTGGCTTTTCAGTTCGGGATAACGCTCGGCCACCGCAATCAATGTTTTTCCAACTGCTTCGTAATCCGCGCCGGAAATTCCCGGAGGCGTCGCGCCCAACTGACTTCGCAATGCGGTAATTTCTGTCTGTAGGTTTCGCTCGTAATCGCGCAAGCCTTGCACCGTTTGCACAAGATTCGGAATCAAGTCGTAACGGCGTTTCAATTGCACATCGACTTGCGACCAGCCCTGACGGACGCGTTGGCGCAATTCCACAAGGCTATTGAACACCATCCATACCCAGCCAATCATTGCAGCGACCGAATAACTTCCCGCCGCCAGAAAATAAATTGCAAATGCCGGTGGACGCTTTTCCATGTGATCCAAAACGAAGAATCCAACCGCGCTCAAGATCAGACCGAAAATGGCCCAACCCCAATACCCAAAACCAAACCCGCGACTCACCTGCTCTTCCGTCCGCGTGGAAATCAGAAACATCGGCGCATTTTTATCTTCGGCGATTTCTGGAGCGACGAGGTCGCTGCGTTCGCGGGCTTGCCCCATGACATACAACGGAGCGTGAAGAGGAATCGCTTTCTCCACAAATTGCCGACGAAAATCAGAATTCAACACTGCACCGGTCGGCCCCTTGCCATAGTAGAGCGGATTCAAAGGCGTGCAGGTTTCCGAGAAAATGGTCTGCGCCTCAATCGTTGCTCCCGCTGGCACAATTTGCACGACACCACAATCGTCCTTCAAATAAAACGGAATCGCATCTCCGCCACTGGCGACAGTCGTCCAGCCACTCTCGCGTCGGGTGCGAGTTCGGTGGTTGCCTTTGCTGTCGGTGTAACTTTCCGTGACGGTTCGCGACCAATGTTCCTGCACCGTCCAGTTGTAGAGCACGCATCGCTGTGCGGCCAAAAAGCTGGTCAGCGGCGAACTCGATTCCGCAGTTCCTTTCAATTCCACCAGGCCGATAAAAACGCCGGTCGTTTTCGACGTCGGTAAATCATTGACCAAACGCTGGCGTCGGCCTGCGCGCATCGACGCCAACAAACAGGCGAACGCCAGCGCGACGCCAATCCAAGGAATCCATGGTTCAAATCCATTCACCGGCCCGAGAATAATTAATGAGCGGGCGGTTGAAACAAAATTTCACGGACCGCGGCTGTGTCGAAGACCAGCCGCAGCGCGTCGCGAACGAGACACCTCGAAATAGTTCCACCGCTCTCTCCTACTGAAGCGCTGCGGCTGGTCGAGGACGACACAGTCGTGGTCCAAAGACCTTAGTTGACACATCAACAATCTATTCGTAAACATACCGGCGTGAGCAAGAAAACCGCAACTTCCAGCACTCGCTATCAGGCTCTGCTCCAATTGCTGCGCACCGCCGAAACGCTCTGGAATGCCAGCCGGTTTTTCTTCGACCGTTGGGATCTCAGTCCAAGCCAATTCAACGTGTTGAACCTTCTGCATTTGAATCCTGAAGGCTCCACGCAGATCGAACTCAGCCGCCTTCTCATCATGCATCGTTCCAATATCACCGGTTTGGTCGATCGACTGGAGAAACGCGGATTGCTCCAGCGCAAAGACAATCCCAAAGACCGTCGCGCCTACAAAGTCACGCTCACCACGGCAGGCAAAAAACTGATCGAAAAGATTTTACCCGACTATTATCAGGCCGCTGAAAACGTCTGGGACAATTTTCCTGAAGCTCGAACCAAACAGCTCGTCGGCGATCTGCAAAAACTCAGCGCGAATCTCGAAAAATTCTTTCCAGAAAGGTAACCTGTGAAAACCAATCGTAATTATTTCCTGCTTTTGGTCAGCCAATTCCTCAGCGCGTTCGGCGTGCAGGCCGTGTTGTTTGTCATCATTGGCCAACTCACGTTCCAGCATAACGCCGGTTTGATTACTGCAAAAAACCTTGGCATCGCCAACGCGCTTTACGCCTGCCTTTTGTATTTGCCGTATGTCGCCTTTGCTCCGCTCGCCGGATTTTTGAATGATCGCTTTCCGAAAACGCGCTGGCTGCTCGGTGGAAATTTGATCTCACTTGTCGGCGTCGGAATCGCCGCGCTGAGTTTATTGGGACAACCGTTCTGGCAAGCCATTGGATATTTCATCGTGGGTCTCGGCGCGTCCATTTTTTCTCCGGCGAAATATGGAATCCTTCCCGAAATTCTGCCGACGGAACGTTTGGTGAAAGCCAACGGAACGATCGAAATGTTCACGCTCATCGCAATTCTCAGCGGCGTGATGGGCGGCGGCGCGATGATCGAAAAACTACCCGTCGCGGTTTGCTACGGAATACTCGGCGGGGTCTTTGCGTTAGGGTCCCTCTTGAATCTCTTGATGACGAAAACGCCCTTCAACGCGGGAGTGCAACTTCGCACCAGCAGCCGCGAGTTCTTCCAACATTTCAAAGATCTGATGACCACCAACCGTTTTGCCAAAATGGTTTTGGGCACCGGAATTTTTTGGGCGTGCGGCGCGACGTTGAAAATGAATTTCCAAGGCTGGGGACTTTCCACACTCGGGTTGACCGACAATATCCAAATCTCGCTTCTGAACCTGTGGCTCCTGGTCGGTATCGTGATTGGAAGTATGTTGGCCGGGCAACTCCATCGCATCGGCGACCTGCGCTGGACGCAACGTTACGGCTGGGGCCTTGCCGGATTGATTTTGCTCGTTGGCTTGATTGGGCGGCAAACGCCTCACGCGCTGATAATTTCCGTGCTCATCGCCGCTGGAACCGCTGGCGGATTATTTCTGATTCCACTCAACGCTGCGATCCAGGCCGAAACCGATCAAACCAAGCTTGGCAAAACCATCGCCGTGCAAAATTTTATTAACAACATCGCAATGGTTGCGGGCGCTGGTTTCATTTATCTGGCGACGAATTTAGATTCCACTCCTTCAGGAAATTTTCTGATTTTGGGCGTGCTGGTCGCCGCGTTTGTTTGCTGGCTAAAAATTCCTTTGCTCAGAGCGCCGTCAACGAAAGGCAATTTATGATCGCGCGCGGAATCCATTGGACCGCGGCTGTGTCGTCCTCGACCAGCCGCAGCACGGCGAAATGGCAAGACGCACCGAATTTATCTCGACGATTCTTTGCAATCAACCCGCTGCGGCTGGTCTGCGACACTGCCGCGGTCCTGGCGGATTCCGCG
>JBBQAX010000292.1:0-5492 GCA_038316905.1 Verrucomicrobiota bacterium
TGGTCGACCCAACATTAGGCTTCCTTGATTCCGCCGCTTCTTTTTAAGTTACCGACAACACCACAATTTTCCATACCGCCGTGCGAATCGGGCGCGTGCCGATTCGAAACAACGCGACTTCATTTAGCGGAACGTCAAACTCAAAACTCTGCGTGCCGATGTCTGTTCTGTCGGTGCCGCGGCTGTCGTCCCCGGTTGGAAGCAATTCTATCCCGTCCCTCGTCACAGCGACCGCGCCAAACTTTCGAGCGCCGAGTTTTTCTGGATTTACCGCGATCGCGATGAATGCATTGCCATCAACGGTTTGGCCAAGGCCGTTGAGTTGGCCGCCGCCTTCGAGCGTCATCGAGGTGCGCGAGTTCGTTTCGACCTTAACTTTCTGAATTTTCTCCAGCGGCCCGATGGTGTAGCGCAGCCGCATCGTGACTTGCGCCGGAATATTCGTTCCGACAATCGGACTGAAAGTGACGGTCAACCAACCGAGATTGTCTGTGTGCAGGTTGCTTGCTTGAGCCGAACTACTGCCATTATCGCCAGCGCCGCGCGGAATTCTTTTCCCTTGTTCGTCTAGCAAGGTGATTTCATTGAAAGTCGTCGTATCGAAGAGCGGATGCGAAATCCCAACGTGCAAAAAGCGCGGATCAGGATTGAGCTTGAGCTTGCGAATATCCATTCCACCGGTATGAATCCCCTGCAGCCATTTTAATTCCTTCTCATCAGTAATGGCCGAACCATCGGGGTGCCGCGCCGCGCCGGGACGGTTGGTTTTAAATTCATCCTGCCACGCGAGGAATTGAAGCTTCGGCGGTTCGGCTAAAAGTTCAGGGGAAGCGAGCGAATCTGAAATTGAGGGAGAAGGAATCACCACGGCACGTGGCGTCGCTTTAACTTTTTGAACCCTTTTTTCCGCATCGCTGATGGCGGATTTCAAAAGAGGATCATCGAATATGGCGAGAGCCTGAGCCTGAATTTTCTCGGCCTCGTCCTTGCGTTCCGCTCCAATCAGGATTTCGATCAATCGACAAGTGCGACTGACAAAATAATCCTCACTGTGCTTTTTCATTGTGTCTGGAACGACAGAGCGCGGGTAATTATTGGTGATGCCGCGCTGCCGATTTGACTCTTCCATTCTCTTATACATTTCGGCCATTCGTGTTTCCTGGTCGCGCTGCATTTCTATAGATCGGCGGAGAGAACTAAACTGTTTCTGCGAGTCGCCCATGACATCGAGGCACAATTGATACTCGCCGTTTGTGATCAATAAATTTTCCGCGTAAAAATAACATTGTTGCGCCAGCTTCGGATCAGTCCTGCGAATGGTCTTGAACAGCGTCAAGGTTGCGTCGTCGTTTTGAAACTCGCGGTTGATCGCTGCTACCTCTTGGAAAATTTCGGCGTAACCTCGTCCTTCAATAATTTCCCGCGTCTTGTCATCGCGAATCTCCATCAGCGCTTGTTTCGCCTTAGGATAACGCCGCCCCAATTGTTCCCATTCTGAAATCGCGGAAGTCAGACGCACCGTACTCTGATAGGAGTCGCCAAATTTTTGCACATTGTTGTGGAACCAGATGTGACGTTGCAGAGCGTCCTCGTAACTCCCTTCTTTCATCAACTTGGTCGCAGCCTCCAGCACGGTTGCCGGTTCAAACTTTTCGCCGGGCGCAATCGTCGGCGACCAGGTTCCCACGGAAGCTCGTTTCACTTCTACTGCGGATGAAATTGTGACGGATTTTTCCATGAGGGCTGTGGCATTTTTTTGAAACATGAACGACAGCAAATATGCAAACACCGGAATTAAAATCAGCGCTAGCAAAACGAGGCCCACGGTGATGGCAAAGCGTTTCCAGAAACGATCTGAGACAGGGGAAGCGGATGGCTCTTTGATTTCCGAACTAACGGCGTGCCGCGATGTCGCATTAGAAATCGTTTCCACCTGCGTCTTCACTTCGCCCGCGCTTTGCGTGCGACGATTCGGTTCCTTTTCCAAGGCGCGGAGAACAACATCATCAAGTCGCGGGTCGGCGGCGGACTTTTGCGATGGCAGTGGAAAACGTCCCAAAGGCAATTCGCCGGTGAGCATTTCGTAAAAGACCACACCGAGTGAATAAATGTCTGCGCGATGATCGACTTCGTTCGGTTTTTCGATTTGCTCGGGCGCCATGTAGTTCGGCGTGCCGAGGGTTTTTCCAGCATCGGTGAGCGCAGACGTTTGGAGTTCCGGCTTTAGCCGGTTCGCGCCGCCTGAAGGCGGAACTCCGAACGAAGTTGCTTCGCTGATGAGTTTCGCAATTCCAAAGTCGGCGATCTTCACGCGGCCTTTCGTATCGAGCAGAATATTTTCTGGTTTGATGTCGCGATGGAGAATGCCTTCGTTGTGCGCGAACTGGAGCGCTTCGCAAATTTTCGGCACGATGGCGAGCGCTTGGTCGGCGGTGAAACGTCCGGCCTTCATCGCTTGGCGCAGATTCACGCCATCGACGTATTCCATGAGCAAATAGAAAAATTCCTTCGCCTGACCGAAATCATGAACCGTGACGATGTTCGGATGATTGAGACGCGCGAGCAATCGGCCTTCGCGTGAAAATCGTTCCGCAAACGCCGGGTCCGCCGCGAGCGATTGTGGAAGAATTTTCAACGCGACAAAACGTTCGAGCTTCGGTTGACGCGCTTTGAAAACGAAACCCATTCCGCCTTGGCCGATCAGTTCCAGAATTTCCAGATGCGGAAATGCTGCCGCCAATTCCTCGCGCGTCGGCGGACTGGATTTGGAATGCGCGCTTTGCCCGGCGTCGGTGGGAGTCGAGATTTCCAACAAAAGACATTTCGGACAAAGCCCCTGCGGCGCTTCGGCGGGAATGGGCGCGTCACATTTCGGACAGCGTTTCGGTTCAGATACAATGCTCATGCTCTTTCCTGAGGGAACAATGGGCAAAGGTTAAAAGAAAAGATTCCGGGCCTCTCAACGTTTCAAAGCAATCACTGATTCTGCGCCTTCGCCCATTCCAGATTCTGCCGCGCCTCACGAATCTTCGCGCGGATCAATTCCCGGTTTTCTTCCTCGGTGGCAGCCAGTTCTTTTTCCAGTTCAGCAATGCGCTGTTCGTAAGCCGATTGCCGCGTCTGCAAACGCGTGTTGATCTGTTCCAAACGCTGCTCCAGTTCGTGCAATTGCTCCGAGCCGGCGTTTTGCGTTTGGATTAAATCCGACCGTTGCGAAATCAATCCACGCACCAGTTTGCTCATCAGGCCACGAGCTAAATGAGGCATCAATTGCGCCTGAATAGTTCTATCTGCGTTCTCGTTTGTTGGTAACGTGACGACGTTGTTCATCATTACGAGGTCGGTGTTTTTCCGACGCTGAAACGTTCGAAAGCCAATCAACAGAGCGAGCGTGGCGCAAAGAATTGACAACGCCCAAAGCCAAAGTGGTTTCTTCGGGGTCAGTAGCGGGACGTCCAATTGATCTAAAGCTGCTTTGATTTTTCCATCAATAACCTGGCCACGTTGCACGATGACTTGCCCGGGTTCGTAAGCAACGAACGCCCAGATTGAGTTTGTCCTCTCCGCGCGAATCTGCTGAGTCAATGGTTCGTCAAAAGCGCAGTTCACCTTGAGATAATTTGTCAGCACATCTGAAACGATGCGCTCATTCTGGAGAAAACTTGTAGCCAATTCGCTGCGTGCTTTATTCAGTCCCACGAGATTGGTGCGTCGCAAGGCGTGACTCCGTTCAAAAAGTTCTTTGGCCGAACCTTTCAAGTCGTCGTTTACGAACCGTACGGGGCCGGTGCGCGCGAGTGGATGCAGCATGTCGCTCCGAATGTATCTTCCCGCCGCGATACGCAACCTCTCTCGGAACTGGATCTGGAGCTCTTCCTGAGGATTGCCCTGCGCCCATTTCAAAGCCTGGCCCAGCGTCGCTGGAAACGTTTTGTGTTCGACTTTAAAAGTCGTGAACACGTCACGAAACCGTGGTCCCGCAACCTGGTTCGTGGGCAACGTGCGCTTTTTAAAAGTTTTCTCCACTGCATCCAAAAAACTCCTTCTTGATGCCACGAAATCGGCGCTGAATGTGGCCACGATTTCATCCGCAGCATTTTCCTTGAACCGAAACATGGCGGGAAGCTTCGACAGTTCTGCCTGACGTTTCGCCTCAGTTTCAACTGGATCAATTACCGTGATTTTTTTTGGCGAAACGATCTCATTGGTCGCGGTTTGTCCAACAAGGTAACTTTTGCGAGAAACCTCAGCTGGAGAAATGCGTGCGGCGAAATAGGCGGCACCCGTCGCTGCCAGCACCAGAGCAACGATCCAAACGAGAGGAGAGTTCGGTTGTTTTTGGATGTTCAATTTCACGGTTGCGAAGCGAACGGAGCCTAAAAAATTTTGCACACTGAGACAAGGGTTCTCTGAACAATTTGATCTCTCGCTGCCCGAATGCTGGACTGCTTTTAATCGTCACAATGCTAACAACCTTCCGTTGCCGCGCTGGAAACACAGAGCGTCATCCACGAAAAAGATTGGATTGCCGCTGAAACTTTCCGCATATTCGCCAACACATGAAGTCAATGACGGGTTACGGGCGCGGCGAATGCGCTCAAAAAGGATTTAAGATCACAGTCGAACTTAGCTCGGTTAACCGCAAGCAAAGCGAAATCTCGATCAATCTGCCGCGTGAAATTGAGGTGCTCGAAGCGCAGGTGCGGGATGAAATCAACAAATGCATTTCGCGCGGGCGATTGAGCGTGCGGGTCTCAATGCATTCGGCTGAGAGCGGTGCTGCGAACAAACTGCGCGTCAATGTTCCTCTGGCGAAAAGTTACGCGAAAGAATTCACCAAACTGGCGCGCGAACTGAAACTCTCCGAGCCGATCACGCTGGATTTGTTGATCCGTTCCCCCGGCGTTTTGCAGGCGAACGAAGATATTGGCGATGCGGAAGACTTTTGGCCTTCAGTGAACAAAGCATTGCAGGCTGCGTTGGCGTCGCTGCTAAAAATGCGATCGAGAGAGGGCGCGCATTTAGCCAAGGACATGACGGCTCGGATGGACACGATCGGCAAAGCGTTCGCGCAGATTAAAAAGCAAGCGCCCGAAGTGCAGAAACGCTATCGCGATCAATTGATTCAGCGTGTGAAGAATGCGGGCCTGGAAGTTCCCGCGTTGGACGACGAACGGTTGATAAAAGAGGTGGTTTATTTTGCGGATCGCTCTGATATTTCTGAAGAATTAACCCGGCTCGAAAGTCATTTTCAACAGTTTGACGATTGCTTGAAAACCGCCGAACCGGTGGGACGCACGCTGGATTTTTTAGCACAGGAAATGAACCGCGAAGTGAACACGATTGGATCGAAGGCGAACAATGCCTTGATCTCGCGCGAGGTCGTGGTGCTCAAAGCGGAACTGGAAAAATTTCGCGAACAAGTGCAGAACGTCGAATAAAATGTCTGATAAAAATTCAAGCGCATTGCTCATCGTTGTTTCCGCTCCCTC
>JBBQAX010000293.1:0-5470 GCA_038316905.1 Verrucomicrobiota bacterium
GCAACGATACTTTTTGAAAAGTTTATAGTTTGGAAAAGTTGGTGTCCCGGTGTCCTTTTCGTCGCTTTCAAAAACAGAAACCGTTTGCTCGGCGATGTTCACCGCGAAAATAAATTGGGTAGGAAAAATTCCGAGACGAACGCAAGCAGGTTCCAATTCCTTGGGCAATCTTGATTCAGCGTTCATCAGGTTCACGCGGACTTCGCCAATTTCTTTACGAGCACTTTGGAGTTTCTTCCGCTCTGGTCATATTTCTCGCGACGGGTTTGCGGCAAATCATCCGGCGTTCCTTCGCTGAATCCGGCTTTGCTCTGAAAATAAGTAAACGCCTGGGTTGAAAGCGTGAGCAACTCTGCCAACCCTAATTCGCGCGCTTTGTTCTCGGTGAATTGAATTAATTTCTGGCCGATGCCTTGATTCTCATGCGACGCATTGACGTAAAGACAGGCCAGCTCCCCTTTGTTTTGTTCGGGATAAATATGCAGCGCGACGCAAGCAACGGGGTTTTTATCAATTTCAAAAATCCAGAAATCGGTGAGTTGCTTTTCGAGCGTGCTACGCGTGCGTTTGGCCAATTCATCACTCGCCATGGATGGCTTCGTGAGTTTTAAGATGGCGCGAATGTCCTTCTTCATCGCCTTGCGAATCTGCTCGTATTCGTTGGCGTAAATGAGCGTGCCGATGCCTTCGTTGGAAAATACTTCCGCGAGCAACCCTTCATCGACGCGTCCGCTAATCACGTGGACCCGCTGCACGCCAGCTCTGCACGCGGCGGAAGCATGTTGCGCCTTGGAGAACGATTCAGACCCAAATTCGCTTTTTTGCTTGGCCAAAAGCGAATCGAGTTGCGCCACGATCATTTGGCGAATGAGCTGGCCTTGATGCACGATTCCTTCCTGCGTCGTGATGAAGATAAGTTTTGTCGCCTTCAACGATTCCGCAACGGACACGGCAACAGAATCGGAATTAACGCGATACGTTTTGCCATCGCCATCAAAACCCAGCGGCGGAACGATTGGAATAATTCCCTGCGCCAACAACGTTTGGAGAAGTTCGACATCGACGCGCTCAACTTTTCCAGTGTGCAAATGATCGACGCCCTGGATGATGCCAAGCGGATGGGCGATGATTGCGTTCGTGCAGGCGGCGCGGAGATCGTTTGCGGAAAGACCTTCGAGAATTTCGTGTGTGAGCCGATTCGCCGCCGTCAACGCGAGTTTTAACGTTGGTTCGTCAGTAATTCCACTTCCGACCAAATCACTGGGTTGAACTTTTTGTTCTGCGGCCAAGAATTTGATCTGCGCTGCGGCACCGTGAACGAGCACGACTCGGATGTTCAGCGAACGCAACACCGCGACATCGAGAAGAATGTTGGCGAAGTTTTCGTCGGTCACAATCGCGCCGTCGATCGCGATGATAAAGGTCTTTTCCCGAAAGCTCGGAATGTAGCGGAGAATGCCCCGCAGGTCGGTTGGTTTCATGCGAAATTGATGTTGTCGACGATGCTGGATTCACCAAGCCGATCCAGAAGATGAACCAGGGCGGATCGCTCAGAGGCGCGCGTTTCTCTTCTTTTTAAAATAATGATTCCGCAATGTGGCTTTGATTTTCCCAACGCCAAAAAATCATCATAATTGCAGGTGATTACGATATATTTTTTTTGATGAGCTAACTCCAAAATTTCAAGATCGCTTGCTGTTCGAGGAAGAATGTTACGCAAATAAATGCACTGATGGCCGAGCGCGTGAAGCGAGTAGGCAAGGTCATCAGGAGAATCATGATCCAGCAGAAAAGTCATTCGTCACCGGGAGCCATTTGCCGTGCGACCAACAAATCAATTTCGCCGCGATGATCTTCGTAATACGCCAGGCACTCATAAACCTGCGCCTTCGTGATGTCGGGAAAACAAGTGACCGTAATCGTGTCCACCGTCTCGCCATTTTGTAGAAGGCCAATCACATCGTGAACGCCAATCCGGGAGTTTTCGATGCGGGCATTGCCGCCGCGAATTCCCGGTGTGCGCGTGATGTAGCGATATGTTTCATTGACCATAAAAAAAGAATACGCCGCGAGCTTCTGGAATCAATTGGATTTTGGCGCAATGCCTGGAACGATCTTGAGCGCGTGGAGAAATCGCTCGTTTTCGACAGACGTTCCAATTGAGACCCGAATCCACTCCGGCAATTGGTACCCGCCCATTGGACGGGTAATGACGCCGAGTTTTTGCAATTCGTTGAAGACCTTTTGCCCATCTCCGACGCGCAAAAGAATGAAATTTGCGGCAGACGGAACGAACTCCAATTTCAGTTTGCGCAGTTCATTTTCCAGAAAGTGTAAACCGCTGAAATTGTTCGCGCGCGTTTTCTGCAAATGATCTTCGTCATCCAGGGCGGCGAGTGCGCCAGCCTGGGCAATGGAATTGATGTTGAACGGTTGACGGATTTTCTCCAACGCAGTAACGAGTTCTGGAACCGCAATTCCGTAACCGACCCGCAAACCGGCCAGGCCAAAAATTTTCGAAAATGTTCGCATCAAAAGGAGATTTGGCTTTTGCCCGTTGCGAATCAATGGAAGCAGATCGACTGAGTCGTTGAGAAATTCAAAATAGGCCTCGTCCATCACGAGCAGGACATTCTTTGGAACACTGTTGATGAGCTGAACGACATCTTCGCGCGGCGCAATCGTGCCCGTGGGATTGTTCGGGTTGGCGACGAAAATGACTTTGGTCTGCGGCGTGATCGCCTTGGTCATCGCAGGCAAATCGTGGCCGTAGTTTTTTGCTGGAACGGTAATGACATTCGCGCCGAACAATTTCGCGACGATCGGATAAATCGCGAAGCAATATTGTGAGACGATCACGTCTGTCCCCGGAGCCATCAGCGCATGTCCGACGAATTCGATGATCTCGTTCGAGCCATTCCCCAGAATCAAGTTTCCAGGCTGAACGCCCAGCTTATCGGCCAACTTTTGCTTGAGATAAAAAGCATTGCCGTCGGGATAAAGATGGAGATTTTTCAACACGCGTTCCATCGCGGCGAGCGCTTTGGGCGACGGTCCAAGCGGGTTTTCGTTCGAGGCAACTTTGATGATGCTCGATGCAGGAAGGTTGAGTTCGCGCGCGACTTCTTCGATGGGACGGCCCGGTTGATAGACCGGCATGGTTGCCAGGTTGGAATTTAAGGAAAGGCTCATTTCTGATTTAAGAGTTGATCAAATTAATTGGAGAATTTTTTTCACATCCACGTGTTTGCCAATCAAATCGCGAATCAGTGAAATTTTTTCAAGGTCGTCGGGCCGCGTTTTCACGATGAGATCATGCACTTTGGATGCGACTTCGTAGCTGTCATCTTTCGCCAGCAAAACGGGAAATGACATTTCACGAATCAACTTCAGGACGTTTTCATTCGGCCGAAGATTTCTCGTTAAGACAATTCCGGCCAATGGCTTTTGCGCAGAAGCGACTGCGAGCAATAAATCTTCCCGATCACCGGGAGTAATCACAAGCACCCCGGAATGGAAAAACTGAACCGCATTTTCCGCGCTCATCGCGCCAACGACGACGTCATCCACAATTTTGTTGGTGCGCGTCGATTTGTTTAAAGGCTCGGCATTGAGTTCTTCGCAGATGGATTGAAGCGTGGGACGTGAAAGCATTTGTTGGTGTGGAATGACGCCGAGCAATTCCAATCCTCGACGTTTCAACCCACGCCGCGCGAAATCGGCGATGTAGTCGAGTTTTTCCGGTGTCACTTTGTTGATGATCACGCCGATAATTTCGACCCCTGCTTTTTCAAAAAGAGCTTGATTCAAAGCAACCTCGTCAATCGGTTTGCCGATTCCGCCGCGCGTCACGATCACGACTTTTGCACCGAGAATTTTGGCAACCTGCGCGTTGGATAAATCGAAAACCGAACCGACGCCCGCGTGGCCAGAGCCTTCGCAAAGCACGAACTCCTTTTCCCAGGCGACGCGGTCGAAGGCTTTTTGAATTTTTTTAGCGAGTGTTTCGTAGTTGGCGGACTCCAAATATTTTCGGGTGAAATCCGGCTCGACGGCGATCGGACTCATATCGACCAGCGGACAGTTTAGTTTGTAAACGCTGTCCATCAAAACGGTGTCTTCGTCGATCTTGAACTCAGCAATTTCAACGAAGCGTTGGCCGACGGGTTTGATGTAGCCGATGCGCGGATAAATTTTTTGCAATGCTGCGATCAGACCAAGGGAGACGGTAGTTTTCCCATCGTTCTGACGAGTAGCTGCGATGAAAACGCGCGGGGTGGTTGTGTTCATTTGAAGAAATTTAAAATTAAAAATGCAAAATTAAAAATGTTTTGGCCCATGCACGACATCGTTTCATTTTTAATTTTGCATTTTTAATTTTTCACTGATTCTCCCCCGGCAGTTTTTTTCCAGCATCAGGATAAAGTTCGTTGTAAGCGATGGATTGCAATCCGACGATTGCGGCGACACCCAAAATATCGTGAGCATTTGAGCCGCGGGACATGTCCGCTGCCGGACGATCCAGCCCGAGAATAATTTGACCGTAAGCATTGGCGCGCGAGATGTGGCGGACCAATTTGCTGCCGATATTGCCAGAGTTCAGGTCGGGAAAAACCAACACGTTGGCGCGGCCAGCGACGGGACTATCCGGCAATTTGCGTTCCGCGATTTCAGGAACCAGCGCGGCATCGACCTGCAATTCGCCATCGAAATCCGCGTCGAGCAGAATAGCTTTGGCCTTTTGTTGGGCCAAGGCGGTGGCAGCTTTGACTCGACCGATGGAAGGATGCGTGGCGCTGCCTTTCGTCGAGTACGAGAGCAGGGCGACGCGTGGTTTTTTGCCGAGAAGTTGTCGCGCGAGTTGCGCTGTGGAAACCGCAATGTCCGCAAGCTGATCGACCGTTGGCTCAGGAATAACGCCGCAATCCGCCATGAACATCACGCCGTTTTCGCCGAAGCGCGTGTCTTCAACTTCCATGATCATGCAACTGGAAGCCGTGGTCGCTTGTGGCGCCACTTTGATGATCTGAAAGAGTGGGCGCAACACGCTGCCGCTGCTTTCGTTCGCTCCCGATATGAAGCCATCAGCTTGATGCATCGCCACCATCATTGCCGCGTAGTAATTTGGTTTGAGCAAGGCTTCCCGCGCCTCCCGCTCTTGCACGCCTTTGTAGCGACGCACCATTTCAAATCTTTTGGCGAATGTTTCCAGGTCTTCGCTTTCGGCCGGGTTGATGATGCGAACGCCCTCCAGCGAGACATTAATTTTCTCAGCGGCTTCTTTAACTTTCGTTCGATCACCAAGCAAAATAGGCGCGCCGAGACGAAGGGAAAAAAATTGTCGGGCCGCCTGCAGCACGCGCGGCTCAGTTCCTTCGGGAAAGACAACGCGCTTGGGATGACGCTGAAGTTTTTCGATGATGCCGCCGATGAATCGCATGGCCGTTTAGTAACTGAGCGACCAATAAAC
>JBBQAX010000294.1:0-5442 GCA_038316905.1 Verrucomicrobiota bacterium
CTTTACGATGCGCTGCACGACATGATGCCGGTCGATGAAATTCAACGGAACATGGAACGCGGTGTTATTGAAATCGCTCCCCTCGCCTACATGCGGGGACGAACTTTGAATCACGCCTTCATCGTTTTGGACGAAGCGCAAAACACTACCGCCGAGCAAATGTTCATGTTTCTCACGCGACTTGGTTTCAGTTCCAAAGCTGTCATCACCGGCGACCCGACACAAATTGATCTGCCTGGACATAAACAATCTGGACTCGTCGAAGCGATCCACGCCTTGGCTAAGATTGAAGGAATTGCCATTGCTGAATTTACCCGGCGCGATGTGGTGCGGCATCCGCTCGTGCAACGCATCATCGGCGCCTACGAAGAGCATCGTGGTAAACGCGAAAAAGCATGAGCGTCCTCGTCCTGCGCAATCGTCAACACACTCGGCCCGTTGATTTGCGGTTATTTCGAAAAATCACCGTTTTTCTCCTCAAGGAAATTTTGAACCAACCGCAGTTTGAGTTGGGGATTCACCTCGTTGCCGCCAATGAAATGGCCGGGGTCAACGAAACTTTTCTGCAACATGCCGGGTCCACGGACGTCATTACGTTCGATTACAACGAAGACGAAAGTAGAAACGAATTGCACGGGGAAATTTTTATTTCCGTCGATGACGCGGTGAAACAGGCCAGGGAGTTTCGAACGACCTGGCAATCGGAATTGGCGCGTTACATCGTTCATGGAATTTTGCATCTGCAGGGCTACGACGATTTGGATTCCGTCTCGCGGAAAAAAATGAAGCGGATCGAATCGCAAACTCTAAAACGACTGGCGAAAGAATTCTCCATGCAGCAACTTCAAAGGAAATTATGAAAGAACCGACTTTCATGGACCGGCTTCAGGCGAATTTTTTCGCAGGATTGGCGATTGTTTTTCCTGCCGTTGTTTCAATCGCTGTTCTGGTGTGGCTCTTCGGCACGATCTCGAATCTCACAGACACGTTGCTGATTTTTTTACCAAAATCATTGACGCATTCCGACGCTGGAAAAGGCCCGATGCATTGGTATTGGAGTCTGATGGCGCTGATCCTCGCCATCGGTTTGATCTGCCTCGTCGGACGTTATGCTCGGCACTTTTTCGGAAAACGAGTCATTCGAATGGTGGACGTCGCGATTCTTAAGATACCGCTTTTAAATAAGATTTACGCCACCATCAAACAGGTCAACGAAGCGTTCGCGAATAATAAATCTTCTTTCAAAGAAGTTGTCCTGGTGCGGTTTCCGCACGGTGAATGTTACTCCATGGCCTTCATCACCGGCGAACAAAGCTTCATCCCTGGCAAAACCGGAGTAAAAATGTACAGCGTTTTTGTTCCAACGACACCCAACCCGACGTCCGGCTTTCTCATCTTTGTTTCGGAAGACCAGATCACCAGACTCAGCATTCCAGTGCCGGACGGAATCAAGCTCATTATCAGCGCCGGATCAGTTTTGCCTGGTTCCGTTTCGCCCGAAGCCATTCAGGAAATTGCCGCCAGCGCGATTCCGAAAACGCCCGCTGAATAATGGACGAACGCACTCACGGCCTGATCCTGCGCATTCGCCCGCTCACCGAGACGAGTCTGATAGTTCATTGGCTCACACCCGATTTGGGCCGAGTCGCCACAGTTGCCAAAGGTGCGCGCCGACCGAAATCTCCTTTTCGCGGCAAGCTTGATTTATTTTACGCCGCAGATTTCAGCTTTCAACGGAGTCGCCGCAGCGAACTGCATAATCTACGCGAAGTTGTTTTGCGCGAAACCAACGAATCGTTACGAAAAGAAATCGCCTACCTCCAGCAAGCCAGCTATTGCGCCGCGCTCATCGAACAAACCACCGAAACCGAAACACCGTTGGGAAATATTTTCCAACTGATGTCAGATTTTCTCACGCACCTGCCTTCGCGACCGCCGCAACCGCTGACCATTTTTACGTTTGAAATGAAATTGCTGAACGAACTCGGATTGAATCCCGATTTAGCCGAAGCAAAATTGAGCGAAGGATCAAAACAGATTCTGCAAAAATTCGTGGAACTTGATTGGAGAAATTTGTTGCGACTGAAATTAAGCCAGGCACAGGAAACCGAAATCCGGCAATTTCTGCACGGCTTTCTGATTTTTCATTTGGGAAAAATTCCAAAAGGCCGAGCCGGAGTGCCGGCACCAATCCGTCAAACTTTCCATCCATAAGCCGCCGAACGAACATGGTTGAAATTGATGACGGGCATTCTCGCTGAACTTAATTCCGCATAGAGAGGCAAATCATCAGTCAAAATTAAAATTTTCTTTTGAGCCAGCATCGTTAGCGTCGAGTCAGTTAACCCCAGTGAAACAAAACAATTTTCGGCGGCGACCAGTTTGCATGGGAAGTGTTGCTCACTCATGCGCTCAATAACATGACGGATTTCTGCCCGAAACTCTTCCGCCATTTGCTCTGGAAGTTGCCCCGCCAAATTACCGACCTCAGTAAGCACATTGGGAGTTGTCACAAGCACCCGGACGCGAGTTACGAGGCTGACCAACAAATCAAAATCAGATTCAGTATATTTTTGCGTCCGTTTGAATCGCAGAATCAGCGAACGGTCAAAGCTTCCAATCCAAAGCAGGAGAAGCAAATTGGAATCAATGGCAACTCCAGATTGTCGATGTCGAACCAGCAATTTGGATAATTCAGCAGAGGTCACTATCGAATTTTTACGGCCACTGCTTTGCCGTTTTCCGCATCCACGCGAACAATCTTGTATTTGCGAAGTGGGCGAGGCCTTAAAGCCTTGTTTTGTATGATCATATCTGACAACGAGGGTTTGATGGCTGCGGCGGGATCATCATAACCCAACGTGATTAACCAAAACCGGCCATCTTCAGAGAGTTCAACTTCTTCTAGTTGAAGATTGTTCGTTTTTTCGTGAGCAAATGATTTCGCAAAAAAAGTAAACGCGGACTTCACAGCCCTGTGAATGTCGATTTTTGGTTCTGGAGATAGTGTAGCTGCCATATTTTTAAATTAGATTATACGACATTTTCAGCTTTGAAAAGCTTCCGGCTCGACCCACTTGTTGTGTTCCTTGATGAGATCAACGAGGCGCTCCACCGCTTCGGCTTCGGGGATGTTAAATTTGATCGGCGTTTTGCCGACGTAGAGATTGATTTTGTTGGGCGCGCCGCCGACGTAACCGAAATCAGCGTCGGCCATTTCGCCGGGGCCGTTCACGATGCAACCCATGATCGCGATCTTCACGCCTTTGAGATGTTCGGTGCGCGCTTTGATTCGCGCCGTAACGGTTTGCAGATTGAACAGCGTGCGACCGCAACTCGGACACGCGACGTAATCGGTCTTGAACGAACGACAACCCGCCGCCTGCAAAATATTGTAGGCGAGACGAAGTGATTGTCCGCCGCCGGATTCGCCGCGAACCAAAATGGCGTCGCCAATTCCATCCGCGAGCAACGAGCCAATGACGACAGACGCGCGGAGCAAAGCGATTTTCGGTTCAAAGGGCACCTCCTCTCCCGGCCTTCGGCCACCCTCTCCTCCGTTCGGAACGGAGGAGAGGGACGGGGAGAGGAGGTTCGTTGATTGAGATTCACCAAAACTCAAACAGTCCTTGAGCAAAATCGGATTATTTGAGCCGAGCCGTTTCAATTTTGCGGAGAGCAAACGGAACGCGGTGATCACTGGAAGATCCACGCCGTCTTTCACTGTGACGAGTTGCGTTTCGCAATTCACAGAGAAATCTTCCGTCGGATCGATTTCGAAAATGTTCAGGTCCTCGTAAATGGCTTCGGGTTTTACATCATCCTTCGGACGGATTTTCGGTGCGACTTTTTCCCAGGTTGCACGAGTGACGACAACGCGGATGAGTTGTTCGCCACCGCATTTCACATTGTCGTTGAGTTCAATTTCTGAAGTAACGCGGCGCTCGAAGTGGAAAGGATCAAAGGGAAAGGCGTTTGGAGTTCCGCCTTCAGGCGGTTTGGTGTCGCACGTTACCGGAACCGCCTGAAGGCGGAACTCCGAACAGGTGAGTTGCGGAATCTGCGCGAGCAAATCATTGCAAACGGCGATTTCGTTCGGCGAATCTTCGGTAAGCGAAACGCGAATCGTGTCGCCCAATCCGTCGCAAAGGAGCGAGCCGATTCCAATCGCGCTTTTGATGCGGCCATCCTCGCCCTCGCCGGCTTCGGTTACGCCGAGGTGAATGGGATAATTCCAATCGGGACCAAGTTCATCGAGACGCGCAACGAGCAGACGATAGCATTCGATCATCACCTTCGGGTTGCTCGACTTCATCGAGAATTTGAAATTGTGATAAGCGTTCTTCCGGGCAATACGGGCAAACTCCAGCGCGCTTTCGACCATACCGAGCGGTGAGTCGCCGAATCGATTCATGATTCGATCGCTGAGCGAACCGTGATTGGTTCCGATGCGCATGGCGCGACCGAGTTGTTTGCAGAGCAGAACGAGCGGCGTGAATTTTTCTTCGATTCTGCAAAGCTCCAGCGCGTATTGGTCGTCGCTGTATTCCTTGATCGCGAACTTTTTTGAATCCGCGTAATTGCCCGGATTCACACGAACCATCTCAACCCATTTCGCTGCTTCCATCGCGGCATCCGGTTTGAAATGAATGTCAGCAACGATGGGGACGAAGCAATTTTTAGCGCGCAGTTCTACAACGATGTTTTTGAGGTTCGCGGCATCGTTGACCGTCGGCGCGGTAATGCGGGCGATCTGGCAACCCACGGCAACCAACTCGAGGGTTTGTTTCACTGATTCAGCCGTGTCCATCGTGTCACACGTGAGCATGGATTGCTTCACGACGGGATGTTCGCCGCCGATGATAACGCCACCATGCGCCGGGTCGCCTACGATCACTTCGCGGGTTTTACGTCGCTGATAAACGTAAGGAGAAGAACAATATTGCATGGGATTACTGCGCAGGCGCGGGATTCGTCGCCGCTGGTTCGGATGCTGGCTGCGATTGCTCAATCTGCGTTTGACGTTTGAACATCATGCGAAAAAGAGAAAACCGTTTCACGTCGTGAACGGAGACGTAAAGCATGAACCCGATGAGCAACACCGCAAAAGCTGTCGTTGTGTATTCGACAAACCTCACGCTCATTTTGCGCCGCGTAATCATCTCATAAAGCGCCATGACAATGTGGCCGCCATCGAGCACTGGGATCGGCAGCAGGTTCAGAAGCGCGAGGTTGATGTTCAGCAACACCATGAAGCTCAGCGCGAGGCGGTAATCCGTGTTCACATCCACAGCGAGCTTGGAAAGAATTCCAACTGGACCGCTCAAATCTTTTGCGCCGATACCCGTTTCTTTGTGGTGAAACAATGCACTGAACGTCTTGCCCATCATGTCGAGCACGCCAACGATTTGCTCTTTCGGTGTCGGGCCAGGTCGTTGCACC
>JBBQAX010000295.1:0-5407 GCA_038316905.1 Verrucomicrobiota bacterium
CGTTCCATTTTCTGCATCAACCACGCAATGGCGATTTCGATGTGCGCGTGCAAGTCGCCGCTTTCCAAGGTGGCGGCGACAACGCAAAAGCGGCGCTTATGGTTCGCGAAAGCCTGCAATCCGGAAGTCGTCATTTCACGATTACGGTTTATCCGTCACAAGGAAACTGGACCGCGTTTTGGAGACTTGCGAGCGGCGGCGCGTCGGGCGTCGCGAATGGTTCCTGGCGAATCAATTGGCCCGGCAACAGTTATCCAAATGTTTGGATGCGATTGACCCGCGCTGGGAATTCCTTCACTGTTTTCGGCGGCAGCAATGGAACCGATTGGACGCAAGTCGCCGATGCTTTCACGCCGAATGCCGCGTTTCCCGCGAACGTTTTCGTCGGGTTGGCGACCACTTCCACTGGCGATCAGTTTTCCGGTTTGCCGATGGCGGCCGTCGAATACCGTAACTACGGCGAAATCGGTTTGGGCTACGCGCCTAAGCTCGCCGTGGTCCGCACCGGGAAAACCATTGAGCTTTCGTGGCCCGCGCCAGCTTCGGATTTTACGCTGCAAATGTCTTCCGATCTGAATAACCCAGATGGATGGGTCAACGTCTCGAAAGAACCTGTAATTTTTGGTGGAAAAAACGGCGTCATTTTACCATTCGCAACCGCGTCGCGATTTTATAGACTTAAACAATAAATTTTATGCGTTACTCAGTTTCAATTTTCCTGCGGCCTCTTGTTCGAGTGTTCATCCTGACTGCAGTTTGCGTTTTCGGTTTTCACGCCAAAGCGGCCGATCAAAAACTTCACGTTGGTGTCGCAGCGGTGGACATCACGCCAGACTTTCCCGTGCGCTTGAATGGATTTGGCGGACGCCGCGCGGAATCTGAAGGCGTCACCATGAAGATTTGGGCGAAGGCGATTGCGTTCGCCGATAGAACTCAAGGTCCAGCGATTTTGATCACGACAGATAATCTTTGCGTGCCCGATGAGGTCACCGCCGAAATCGCACGACGTCTGGAAAGCAAAGTTGGTTTGAAGCGCGAGCGACTCACGATTACTGCGACGCACACCCACACCGCGCCAATGTTGAAGAACGTCGCGCCCACCATTTTCGGCATGGCCATTCCGCCGGAACATCAGGCAAACATCGACCGTTACACTGCGGAGTTTATCAACCAGCTCGAATCCGTCGCGCTCGCGGCGGTGAAGGATATTCGCCCAGCGCAACTCTCCTGGGGAATCGGCAAGGCCGGCTTTTCGATGAACCGTCGAGCCGGTGGCGGTCCGGTGGATCATGACCTTCCCGTTTTGACGATTCGTGATCCGGATGGAAAAATGCGCGCCATTTACTTCAGCTACGCCTGCCATTGCGTCACGCTTTCTGACAACAAAATCAGCGGCGACTGGGCTGGCTTTGCGCAAAAGAAAGTTCAGGAACTTTTCCCCGGATCGATTGCTTTGGCGTCGGTGGGTTGCGGCGCGGATTCCAATCCCAATTCCGGCGTGACCGGCGCCAACGTGGAAATCTGCGCGAAACAAGGCGACGAAATCGCCAATGAAATTAGACGATTGATCGATTCCTCCTCAATGACGCCAATCACGCAATCGCCTTCGGTTCATTACGCCAGACTTGATTTGGATTTAGCTCCCGCACGCAGCCGTGCGGAATGGGAGGAACGCGCCAAACGCACCGACGCCATTGGCTTCCACGCGCAGGTAAATGTCGCGCGTCTGGATCGCGGCGAAACATTGCCGACCAAATTAAATTATCCAATTCAGACCTGGGTCTTCGGCAAAGAACTCGCGATGGTTTTTCTGCCCGGCGAAACGGTCGTTGATTATTCCCTGCGATTGAAACGCGAATTCGATCACGGGCGCCTTTGGGTCAATGGCTACTCCAACGACGGACGTTGCTACATTCCGAGCGAACGCATTTTGAAAGAAGGCGGCTACGAAGGCGGCGACGCGATGGTCTATTATGACGTGCCGCAAAAGTTCGCGCCGGGCATTGAGCAAAAAATTATCGATACTGTTCATTCGCAAATTCCAAAAGCATTTCAGCCCGTTAAAGGGACCGAAGGAATTCGTCCGTTGTCTCCTGCTGAAGCGTTGAAAAGCATTCGCACCAAACCCGATTTCAGCGTGGAGTTAGTTGCGTCCGAACCATTGATCGTCGATCCCGTGGCGATTGATTTCGGTCCGGACGGAAAAATTTGGGTCGTGGAAATGCACGATTATCCCTCGGGCATGGATGGGAATTGGAAACCGGGGGGTCGCGTGAAGTTTCTCGAAGATACGGATCGCGATGGCAAGTTTGACAAAGCCACCACCTTTCTCGGCGACCTTCCGTTTCCCACTGGCGTGATGGTCTGGCGCAAAGGCGTTTTGATCTGTGCCGCGCCCGACATCATTTACGCAGAAGACACAAATGGCGATGGTCGCGCGGACAAGATTGAAAAACTTTTCACCGGTTTTGCCACCGAAAATTATCAGGCGCGCGTCAACGGTTTGAGCTACGGCTTGGACAATTGGATTTACGGCGCGAACGGACTTCTGGGCGGCGAGATCAAAGGAACTTTCGCTGGGAAGACCATCGACATTCGCGGACGTGATTTTCGCATGAACCCGGACACGGGCGCATTTGAGTCGGCGTCCGGCTTGACGCAACAAAGCCGCATCCGCGACGATTGGGGCAACTGGTTTGGGAGCGATAACAGCACGATCGGGTGGCATTATCCGATGCCCGAGGAATATTTGCGGCGCAATTCCAACATCATTTCTCCAGAGCAACGCGTCTATATTTCCAGCGGCCCGAAGCACAATCACGTTTACCCAGTCAGCAAATTGTTGGCGCGATTTAACATGCCAGCGAGTGCGAATAAGGCGACATCCGTTGCCGGCGGAATGATCTATCGCGACAATTTATTGGGCGAAGATTTTGCGGGTGACTATTTCGTTAATGAACCCGTTCACAATCTGGTCACGCGCATGAAGCTGGATCGCAAAGGCGTCACGTTTTCCGGGCATCGCACGGATGATGAACAAACGTCGGAATTCTTCGCTTCGACGGATAACTGGTCGCGTCCCGTGCAGGTTCGCACTGGGCCGGACGGCGCATTGTGGGTCGTGGACATGTATCGATTCGTGATCGAACACCCGCGCTGGATTCCCGCTGAAATGTTGGCAAAACTCGACGTCCGCGCCGGCGACGACAAAGGTCGCATCTACCGCGTTTTCCCGAAGAGCAAAACGCCGCGCCCGATTCGTGATTTAACCAAATTATCGCCTGCGGAATTGGTGGTCGCACTCGACACTCCGAACGGCGTGGAACGTGATTTGATCCAAACGCTCCTCGTTCAAGCGGGCGACAAATCGGTCGCCCAAGCGCTCGGCGATCTTGCCCAGAAAACACAGTGGCCCGCCGTGCGCGTGCAAGCGCTTTGGACCGCGCAAGGTTTGGGCGGGTTAAAACCAGAATGGGTGCAACGCGCGTTGGCTGATAAACATCCCGAAGTTCGCCGCAACGCGATTCGTTTGAGCGAGCCGTTTTTGAAAACCACACCAGCACTCGCGGACGCCGCGTTCGCATTGGTCAATGATCCCGAACAAATTGTTCGTTACCAATTGGCCTTCAGCCTTGGCGAATGGAACGACCCGAAAGCCGGTCACGCTCTCGGGCAAATCGCGCTCAAGAATATGAATGACGTCTGGATGCGCACGGCTGTTCTCAGCTCCAGCGTTTCGAATCCGGGAGAGATTCTGGAAGTGATTTTGACCTCCGCTCCGCAAACAGCGGGACGTGGTGAAATGATTGGCGGCTTGATTTCCACGGCGGTTGCGTCCGGCGACAGAGCAACTTTGGGCAAAGTCCTCGCGGCGCTGGCTTCGGCTAAAACGGATGCCGTAGAAGCGTGGCGATTCACCGCGCTGGCGAATCTCGTCGATGCGCTGGAACGTCGGCAGTTGAAACTCGAGGACGTGGTTAAGGAAAGCAGTTCTGGAAATCGCGAAATGGCCGCGCAATTGGAAACGCTTTTCACGCAAGCTGGCAGAGTTGCTTTCAATGAGACCTCCGCGCCGGAGTTGCGCGAAGCTGCTTTGCGCGTTTTCGGATTGCGTTCCGGCCTCACGATTGATGATCTCAAAAGCATTCTAGCGTTGTTCGATTCCGATGCGGCTCCCTCATTAAAAACGGCTGCGCTCAATTCGCTGCGTCGCAATGCCGATCCCCAACTCGCGAGCTTACTCCTACAGGATTGGTCGCGTCGTTCGCCCGGCACGCGTTCGACCTTTATCGATCTTTTGCTCAGCCGCCAGGAATCGACGGCGCAATTGCTCGCCGCCTTGGAAAGCGGAACCGTTTCCGGCGCAGAAATCAGCATGCCGAATCGCGAACGTCTTGTGAAAAATGAGAGCGCCACGATTCGCGAGCGCGCTGAAAAAGTGCTCGACGCCTTCCGCCCAAAAGGTCGCGTGGAAGTTTTGGCGGCCTATCGCAGGGTGGCCGATTTACAAGGCGACTCAGAGCGTGGCGCGGAAGTTTTCAAAGCCAATTGCAGTACGTGCCATCTCGTGCGCGGGATTGGTCACGCGGTTGGGCCGGACATCACGCTGTTCCGCGATAAAGGCGTGCCGGAATTTTTGGAAGCGATTCTCGACCCGAACGCGATCATCGAACCGCGTTTCATCAACTACAACATCGAGTTGAAAGATGATCGCTCGCTCTCCGGTGTCATCGCCAATGAAACCGCGAACAGCCTCACGCTCGTTCAGGCAGGCGATGTGCGTGAAGATATTTTGCGTTCCCAGATTCAGGAGATTCGCGCCTCGACGCTGTCGCTGATGCCCGAAGGTCTTGAGCAGGCAATTGATTATCAGGCGATGGCGGATTTGATCGCATTCTCAAAAGGGGGCGCGCCGCGTCCGTTCGGAAGTTCCACGGCGGAATCATCCGCTGCGGCGCGCGAGGCATTTCAAAAATCGAAACCGAATGGCGTGGCGAAAATCACGACGGCCGCTGAAGTGATTGATTACACGAGTTGGCTCGGCGTCCTGACATTTGCGCATTGTCGCCAAACGGATGGCAACTCGCGCCTGATTTGGCAGACCGAACGGGTGCCAAAAAACATCAAGGCGGATGATCGCCAGCTTTTCCGTTTCGCGGGCGGACTCGGCCACTTCAGTCAGCCTGCTGGAAAATTCGACTTGAAATTGAATGGTAAAAAAGTTTTTGAATTCAATGTCGCTCTCAACGACCAAACCTGGAGCAGCAAGGACGGCGCGGCGCGAATGTCCTATCAGGTGAAAGAACAGAACGCGGAAGACAGCAACGGGATATTCACAATTGATGTGCTCGGTTCGCTGCTCAAACCGGGTGAACCGGCCACGTTTGAAGTCGTTGGTTCCGCTGCT
>JBBQAX010000296.1:0-5406 GCA_038316905.1 Verrucomicrobiota bacterium
CGGGAACTTTTCGGATGGGCGACAGTTTTATGACCGACGGCAGCACGGCTGAATTGCCGCTGCATAATGTCCACATCAGCGCGTTCTTCATGGATAAGTACGAAGTGAACCGGGAAAAATGGTTGGACGTTTACACTTGGGCGATTGGGAACGGATATGCCATGAGCGGCGGTTCCTACAATGCGGTGAATCATCCCGTTCAAACGATCAACTGGTACGACGCGGTGAAATGGTGCAACGCACGTTCCGAAAAAGAAGGACTGACGCCCGTTTATTATACCGATGCAGCGCAGACGATCATCTTCCGCTCCGGCAACGTAAACATCACGAATGCTTGTGTGAAGTGGACTGCCAGCGGCTACCGATTGCCGACCGAAGCGGAATGGGAAAAAGCCGCGCGCGGTGGGTTGAATGCGAAACGCTTTCCGTGGGGCGACACCATCACTCACAGTCAGGCGAATTATACTAGCAGCGCAAGTTACGCGTATGACATCAGCCCTACTCGCAATTATCATCCTACTTGGGGTTCGGGCACGAGTCCGGTGGGTTCATTCGCGGCCAACGGCTACGGTCTCCACGATATGGCAGGCAACATTTGGGAATGGGTTTGGGATTGGCACGACTCGACTTACTACGGCCAACCGGCTGCCACACAAGACAACCCGCGTGGTCCTGCTGGAGTTTCGAGCTATCGTGTGCTGCGCGGCGGCTCTTGGAACAGCGGCGCCAACTATGCGCGGTGCGCGGATCGCAACAACGGCGGGCTGGGCGGCGCCAGCTACGATATTGGTTTCCGTTGTGTGAGGGGGCTTTGATTCTTCTCTCTTAACTTTTTACCCTTTTGAAAATAATTACCAAAACGTTCGGCTTGGAACTAAAGGAAAGGAGCGCCGACATTCTTGTCGGCGAGTGGATTGCGAGGCTTCAACAAAACGGCGACAGAAATGTCGGCGCTCCTTTGGCTTGCGATTTCAATTTCGATTTATCGCCTGCGTAAAAACCATGAACGGTTCCAACAAATGTGAGACGATGAAACGTAGCGCCTTCCAGATTGTCCGCGAAAAACGCGCAGGAGAACCGCCCCTCGCACCTGCCGAAGCGGACGCCGAAGCCGCCATCGGCTCGAAGGGATGGTATTCGCGTGGCTATCTGCCGCATTACGATAAACCCGGCACGATTCAAATGGTGACATTTCGCCTTGCCGACTCCATGCCCGCCTCGCTGCGGCACGAATGGGAACACCTTCTCGCCATCGAAGACGAACGCGAACGAAGAACAAAACTCGAACAGTATCTCGACAAGGGATGTGGCGAATGTGTCTTGCTCGATGAACGCGCCGCCGCTGCCGTCGAAAATGTTTTGTTGCGCTTTAATAATCAACGCTATCGGCTGACGGCCTGGGCGTTGATGCCCAATCACGTTCATGCGCTGGTGGAGTTATGGGAGTTGCCACTGGGAAAATTATTAAAGGCGTGGAAGGGCGTGAGCGCCAACGCGGTGAATCGAATTCTCGGCACGGGCGGAAAGTTGTGGCAGACCGAATATTGGGATCGTTACATGCGGGACGAGACGCATTTTCGCAAGGCGCAACATTATATCGAATGGAATCCGGTCAAAGCGGGATTGGTGGAGACGCCGGAGTTGTGGGTGTGTGGAAGCGCGAATCCGAAATGGCAATGGAGCGGGACGGATCGGTATCAAGGCGCGCGGTTGCTTCACGAAACGGGACTGGCCGACAGGAATGTCGGCGCTCCGGCGGAGCGCGGACATTCTTGTCCGCAAGTGTGTGTCCCTGCGCCACAAGACATCTTCGCCGACAAAAATGTCGGCGCTCCTGAAAGGGTGAGGACATGAACATGCGAAAAACAATCGCCCGGTTCAGCGCCATCGCAGTCTGTTGTTTATGGGCCATCAACGGGCTGGCCGTGCAAGGCGTCGGCACTTCCAGTGTGTTCACAGTGGATACGCGATGGGGTTTCAGCGAACGGTCCGCAGTTTCGGGATTTCTAACAATCGATACTCGGCTGTCCGGCAGCGCGAGCGCGGGCGCATCCGATTTGTTTACGGTGGATACGACTGGGGCAAATACGGCCAATGTTCTTGTGTCTGGTCGCGTGAGGGATACAGCGGGCAACGGGCTGAACGGGGCAACGGTGCAAGCGTTCTTTTTTAATCGAATCCAAGCTTCCGCTCTCACAGATTCGTCCGGTTATTACACGCTGCCTTTGCTGCCTGCGGGCACTTACGAATTGCGCGCCTCAAAAGCGAATTACGTCACCGGAATTCGTGCGTTTCAAAGTTTTAACTCAGGGCAATCTGCCACGATTAATTATTCTCTGGGCGTGTTGCCTCCGCCGCCGGTGGTTGAGGCGGTAAATGAGACTCCACCGCCACCTCCCCTGGCACCGACGCCGGATAATCTCAAAGTATGGATTAGCGGCATGTGGCAGAACGTTCCGCTCGATCCCACGAAAATAACAATCGTGCTGACGCATGGTTGGAGAAGCAGCGACGGAGCTTGGCCGACGACGATGGCGCAACAGCTTTCAACCGGGTTAAACAGTATCTCAAGCCAAGCAAATATTGTGGCGTGGGATTGGCAGAGCGAAGCAGCGGGAATTAATTTAAACAATGCATATTCGCGCACACCGGCCCAAGGCGAGGCGCTTGCCCAAGCTCTTTATCAATCTTTGGGAGCCGCTTACACCAAGCAACTTCATTTTATCGGCCACAGTCTCGGTTCATTGGTCAACGCAAAAGCGGCCAATTATCTTCATCTAAACGCGTATCCGTATCAGAGAACGCACATGACATTGCTTGATAACGCGGTTCTGGCGAATGTCGGCGGGCCATTGGAGGAAGCAGCCCTGGCTGGAGCGCTGGACGGAGCCGACGCGGCCACAATTAGTCTCGCGATCAGCACGTCTCGCTTGCTCCAGAGAGGTTGGGTTTCCCCGATTCCAGATTATGCCGGATGGATTGATAATTACATCAGTTTGGTGGGTGTTCCCTACGCAAGAGCCGTCAATATCTGTCTGGCCAATGGTCCGATCTTCGCCAGCAGTTACGGTCCGGTGGGCTTGCACGGATATTCGTATGAATGGTACGGAGATACGGTGGGCACACCTACGGCCAGCTTGCTTGGTCACCGATATTCTTTTGAAAGGCAGGCTACCTTCAGCGATTCGTCGCCCTATCCAGCAAACACTTATTTTGTTCAGAACAATTCACTCAATGAGATGTCGCTGCGGAGACTAAACACTGCGGAAGAAATTGATAATTTCCAATCTCTCCTCCTTTTGACCATCGGCAGAGTCACGGTGACCGAGGTTACAGCGGCGATTCAAGGGACCGCTCGAACGGTGGGGAATGTTGTCGTCGACACCGTGGAAGTGACGCAAAACGCATTTCAAAGCGCGATCAATTCATCGTTGTATAATATCCTTTTGGGTCCCGGGTATCTTTTTGGGGGTGTAAATTCATTAAACGCGGCGTCGCTGCGCTTTTTCTTGAACACACTGCCCTCGCCCTCGGTTGGGTTGCAGTTCCGGGGCGCGAGGTCGGCTGGGGATAACTCCACCAACATCGCCTCTTACGTTTGGCTAACGGTCGCTATTCCTTCCAATGCTGTTTCAATGAGCTTTGACTTTGAACTGCATGGAGACGGTCAAGACGATACTTTGTTGTTTGGAATCAATGGCACCAACCAGTTTGCTTTGGAAACGCGATTTATTCCTGTGGATGACAAACAAAACAGCGGAGGCATCGACGTACGGCAATGGGCTGGAACAAATGCTGAATTCTTTTTTGGTCTGGGAGGTGGAACATCAACCAACGCCACAATCGCTCTGGAGGGAATCCGGTTTTATGCAGAAGTTGCGCCCACCTTGCGGGCCGCGATCAACGGAAACGACTTGGTCCTGAAATGGTCGGTGACTCCAGCGGGCTACGTTTTGGAAACTTCCTCCAATTTGGCAATCGGTCCCTGGAGCCAAATCACCAATGAGCCGACGATCGTAGATTTTCAAAATGTAATTACGATCGGTTCTTTCGTTGGAAACCAATTCTATCGTTTGAAAAGATAGTTCAATTCATCGGGACAATTCCTTAGTCGCTTCAAAAGTTTCGGGTACTTTTGGGCGTTCGCGGAAACGTTTGTCGCCTTCAAACACTATTTTCTTTTTCTCAACGGTGAACTGAGTTTTTCCTGCGAACGCCAGCGCTTCCAAAATTTCCCACCCGTTCAAATTATGCGCCGCCAAATTGTGCCGATAGAAGTGATGTGAATCATGCGATCTTTTTCCGGGCAGGATTTTCGTGTCCAAGCGGAATGAAAGCGCGGGTAAAATGAAATCCCAATCGCGATCATCGTAAACAACGTGTGGCGTGAATTGCTTTTTGATAACGCGTTCCATCGTCGGCTCATGCACGATTTTGGCAACGGGTTGCAGCGAGTCCTCCCCGCTATGAATCAGAATAAAGGGCGGGCGGAATGTGACGCGCATTAAAGTTTGGTTGGTCAATGCGGTGACCGCGTCGAGAAGTGTGGGGAAATCATTTGTGAGCGTCGCATTGCCGCGATTGAAAAAGTAAAATTCATCCGTCGCGCCCGGTAAAAAAATGAGTGCTTTGGCAGTTTCATTTTCTTGAAACGATTCCAGCATCACTGCGACGGCGTTGGTTTTCGTCAACTGAGTGACCCCGGTTTTCAACGGCATTTGCGACAACGCGTGTTGCCACGGCTCCGAGGCAAAAAGTGAGAAGGGAGAGGTGAGAAATGCGAAGAAGAAAAGTGCGCCGAGCAGTTTTCGCATCCGGATGGGGCAAAGACCGAACTTAACGCGGAGGACACAAAGGTTTTCGCAGAGGAATGCAGAGGATAAATCTTTGCGCCCTTTGCGAAAACCTTTGTGCCCTTTGCGTTTAAAAAAAATGTTCATTGGTCGCGGTTCAAAAAGAAAGTTGCACGACGCGTTCTTGAATTTGCTCGGACCAGCGTGCGACGTAGCTGAAGACGCGATAAATTTGTTCCAACCGTTCCAGCGGCAACGCGGTGACACGATCAGGCAAGCCAATGACCGGGGCGTTTTCCCAGACGCAATTCAGGTCGCGGAGTTCTGTGGAAAGCTCATCGCGTTTCGCATTTATCTTCTGCTGAAGCGAATTGAGTTTTTCCACCCAGTCGTGCCCGCGTTCGAAAAGTTGCACTTTCAAAAGCGGCGAAGTGACTTTTGCTTTCTCGGCGAGAAAGGAATCAGCGTCGCGACAGGTCTGGCCGACTTCGACAAACAAATCCATTGTGCCGGGTGGGATTTTCTGGATGTCGGATGGCTTTTTCCCGAGTTCTAGTTCCAACAAATGAAGAAGACGTTCCTTAGGTTCGCGCAGGCAATTGTAGGCCGCGTT
>JBBQAX010000297.1:0-5399 GCA_038316905.1 Verrucomicrobiota bacterium
ATCAACGTGTTGCTCGTCGGGATCACGATAACCGCCGCCGGATTTTTCGCGAAAGGCACAACGGCTCCCTGAACTTCCTGGGCTTGCGCATATTTCAGTTGCACAATGTGCGTCACGAACTGACCGGCTTCCTGAAGATCGTCGGCGTCTTTCTTGGAAAATTTGCCGCCCGCCTGACCGGCCTGCGCTTCCAAAACCACTTTTGAAAATTTGTCGCCAATCGGAATGAAGGTCACACCGTTCATCGCGAGCACCGTTTCCAACGCGATGATCGCCTCAGAACGCGTCAGATCACTTTGCGTTTTGAGCGTGATCGTCATGGTGGGTTGCAATCCAGTTCCGCGCAACAACGTGCGCCCCACAAGGTCAGAATAAATGGTTAAAATCTGTTCCAAAGGCATGGCAGGAAAATCATAACGAATATTGGCCACTTCGGGCACGCCGACCGCATTGGTGCGGACACTTTCTCGAGAGGCATTCGGAGTCGCGCCGATGGTTGGCGGAGCCAGCGGGCTGGGCGACACGATTGGATTTGCGTTCGTGGAAACTGCGGGCGCTACCGCCGCGTTCGTGCGCACCAGACCATTGGTCGTCGATAATGTAGTCGCATTAGTCGCACCGCGAGTTGGAACAATCCGGCGCGGTGTGGGCAATGGCTGCGGCACACCCGGAGTAGCAGGAACGTTGGTCTGCGCGACGGCCAGTTGTGTGAACAGCGTTGCGACGATGAGAAAATAAATAGTTTTCACAGGAATTAGTTTTGGTTCACGATTTTTTTCCACCCACAACCGTCGGCTTGGTCGCAGGCGGAGTCGCAGTTGTTGTCGGCTTTGCAGGAGTCACAGGCGTCGGCCGAACTGCGGCCGTTGTCGCCGCTTTTTTCTGATAATTTGCGCTCAGCGTAATAGTGCCCTGAAGTCGATAGCGGTTCTGGTCAGCGGGTTGCAGTCTCAGATCACGGACTCGGATCATTGAACTGCCGGAACCAATGTCCAAGAGGAAATCCACCAACTCTTTTTCGCCAGTGTTGACGTTGATCGTGATGGATTGCTCTTCAAAAAATTCGTTGGTCTGCCCGCCGCTCTGCTTGGTGATCTGACCGTATCCGCTGACCGTTACTTTGTTTTCTGCAACTTTCGTTTGCACCGTCCGGAGCAATTGCACTTCCTGTTCGTTAGCCACAACGCTCGTGCCTTCACCTTCCAGTTTTTTCAGCTTTGACTCAAACCCATTGGGACCGCCGACTTTGGCAATCTTCTCATTGAATCGATCAAGATTGCTATGCGCCTTCGCCAAGTCGCCCTTGACCTTTTTCCAATCGCCAAAGCGCGGCCAGACCAGCACGACGTTCAGCACGATGAAAATCAAAACAAAGATGCCGACCACCAAACGCCGCTCTTGCGGACGCAGATTTAATTTGTCCAGGTAAGAACTCAATTACTGCCCTCCCCGCTGCGTAATTTGCAGGAAAATGCCCAAGTCACGAGCGGCGCGCGGATCGTCAATCGAGGTGTATCCACCTGGCTGAACAAAAGATCCCCGTTCACTTTCGCATTGCGCATGGCTTCGTTGAAATCAGTGACCTCGCCGTCCTTGTCCTGTGGTGCTGTTCCGTAAAGATCAAAGCTTTTCCCTCTCGTGAAAACCATCTGGTCCACTGTGACATCAGCGGGCAACAATTCGGAGATAGCCTTCCAGCAATCCAATGCGGCAAATTGAAGATTTTTTCGCGCTTCGAGGACCTGGATTCGCGCCTCCATTTTCAGTGCGTTGGTGTAGCTCTGGCTGATGGCAGCCACCTGATTTTCAACTCGGTGCTTCTGAAATTTCAAAACCTGGAGTGCGCCAAAATAAATCACCACACCCACCAGATAAATGACGACGGTTGCGGCCAATCCGCGCATCCAGAGACGATCGACATATTGCTGCCGATAGCGCACGGCATAATCAGCAGGCAACAAACTCGCCGCGCCATCCGCGACAACGGCGCGTTTGGCCGTCAACGCAGCAATCTGCTTTTGCGGTAATGGCGAGACTAATTGCGCGGGTTGTTCTGCAACCTGATTTAAAATCGGCTCCCATGTTGCGGCGGTTTCGCCCTCCGCCACAAGATGCAAGCGCGGCGGCGCGGTCAACCAACCTTCCAATTCGCCCGCCCATGCAATTTGCGAAATCTGCTGCTTCAAGAGAGAAGGCAAATCCAATTCGCCACCAGAAGAAAACAACGAGACGTTTTGCAACAATCCGCCGTACCACCATGCCAGCAAATAAGGAGACGATGTTGTGACGCCGGGATAAATCCACACGCCATCTTCGTTCACCTGTGTGGCGAGAAGTTCATCCACCACCGGCAATTCCAAACGATCCGCCAGATATTTTTGCCCTTCCAATTGCCCGAGAAATTGCTCCACCACATCGCGGGGAACGATGGTGACGATGGCCGTTTGCAGAGTGTCTTCCGCGCGCTTCGGCAGAACTTCGACGCTCCAAACAATTTGCGCGACCGGCAACGGTGAAAGCTTTTCCAACTGCAATTCCACCATCGAAAGCGTTTCGGCAAAATCGCTGGCCGGCAGATGAACAACACGGAGGAAAACTTTTTCCGAGGGAATCCACGCGACGTTCAATTTCGGCTGCCACATCGCGCTCCAACTTTTGGCAACGAGATTGTCGGACGGCGTTTCGCTGGAGCCGAGAGCTTGTTCGCGCGCGACATTGAATTTGTTGTCGTGAACAGAGAACTGCCAGAGATGGCGGGTGTGGACGCCAATATCGAGCACGTTTGCGGAATGCCAGCGCGCTTTCTTCAACTTTTCACCCATACTTCCGTTCTACTGTCGTCCACCAGGGACTTCATGTGTTCTTCGGATTGTGTCACGCGCAAGACTTCTTCCACGGTGGTCAATCCCGCTCTGACTTTGTTCCACCCATCCGTGCGGAGTGTGCGCATTCCTTCTTCCATCGCGCGTTGCGCGATGGTGGAGGCGGGGGCGCGATTCATCACCAGCGGACGAATCGCTTCATTCAAAATCAACAGTTCGTAAATACCCATGCGGCCTTGATACCCCAGCATCCGGCATTGTTCACAACCCGCGCCGCGCCAGAATTTTGCGGTCTCAATTTCGTTCGCTGGAAAACCAATCTTGCGCAGAAAATCGCGCTCTACTTTTTGTTCCACTTTGCAATGAGAACAAATGGTGCGGACGAGACGCTGGGCGAGAATCGCTTCGACGGAAGAGGCCACGAGAAACGGTTCAATCCCCATGTCGATCAAACGGGTGAACGCACTGGGCGCATCGTTCGTGTGCAACGTCGAGAAAACCAAGTGGCCCGTCAGCGCTGCGCGAATCGCGATTTCAGCCGTCTCAAGATCTCGAATTTCACCGACCATGATCACGTTCGGGTCCTGGCGCAAAATGTGGCGCAACCCCATTGCGAAGGTCAGCCCGATGTCCGAACGCACCGCGATCTGGTTGATGCCTTTGAGTTCGTATTCGACCGGTTCCTCAATCGTGATGATTCGTTTTGTGACTGAGTTGATCGTGCTGAGAAAGGAGTAAAGCGACGTGGATTTCCCCGAACCGGTCGGTCCCGTCACCAGCATGATGCCGTGAGGCTTGATGATGATTTCGCGGATCGCAGCTTCTTCCATCGGCGAGAAGCCAAGCTTTTCCATGCTGAAGAAGATTTTCCCGCGCGTGAGCAACCGAAGCGAAACGCTTTCGCCATAAACGGTTGGCACGGTCGAAACACGAATATCGATTTCCTCGCCTTTGATTCGAACGTTGATACGTCCGTCCTGCGGCAAACGTTTTTCCGCGATGTTCATTCCGCTCATCACTTTGATACGCGAAATGAGCGAGGCTTGATAACGCTTCAACTGCGGCGGCATCGGCGTTTGATGGAGAATACCGTCGATGCGATAGCGAATGCGCAATTCGTCTTCGGCAGGTTCAAAGTGAATGTCCGTCGCGCGATCTTTAAAAGCTTCCCAGATAATTTGGTTTACGAACTTGATCACGCTCGCTTCCTGGTCGCCTTCGGTGATTTCTTTATCTTCGCCAACGAGAAGTTCCATCGGCTCGTCTTTCGACATTTCGTCGAGAGTTTCCGCACCGACGCCATAATATTTCTTGAGCGATTTTTCGATTTCCGCTTTTGGGGCAAGCGCAAATTGCACCGAGCCGCGCGCATCAAATTGCACTGCGCTCAACATCGAAGCATCAAACGGATTACTGACTGCCACCTGTAATTTGCCATCCTCAAATTTTGTCGGGAGAACGAAATATTGGAACGCAACTTTGGTGGAAATCTTGTTCCGCGCTTCCGGCTGCGGATCCATTTTGGCGAGATCGAGATAACTCCAGCCGAGCGCTTTGGCGAGTTGCTGGAGGAAGGTTTCTTCAGCGATGCCGCGTTCACGTGCGATGAAACTCAGCAGCGAATCCTGCGATCCGCTTTCAACCGCCACGCGCCACGCTTTACTACAGTCATCAAATTGCGCGGGTGTGGCCAAATCATTTTCAGCCAACAAATTTTTTATGGATACAAGGGCCATTCAGTTTCAATTCCACTGTGGGAAACACGGGAACATAGAAAAAGTTGCGTCAAGGGTCAAAGAAAGACTTTCCCGCAAGTTGTTTTGGTAATTCCGCTCAAAAGGAATTTCGGTTGAGCCGCCTGACCGCGAAAGTTACGCTGTGCGCAGTCATGAAAAAATTTGCAACCATTACGGTCATTGGGCGCGATAAGACTGGCGTCGTGGCGCGCGTCACCAGTTTTCTTTTCGAACAGCACGCCAACATCGAAGCGTTGGAAGAACAAGTCACGCGCGGTCAGTTCAGCATGACCATTCAAGCCTCGTGGAAACAGAAAGAATGTGATGAAGCTTCCTTGCGCGTCGGACTGGAAAAACTTGCGAACTTCTTAGGCATGGAAATCCGGTTGCGACTCACCGATCCAAAGCGAAAGCAGCGTTGCGCGATCATGGTTACGAGGGAAACGCATTGTTTCGACGCGCTCACGGCAGCTTTCAAAAGTGGTCGATTGAAAAACGCCGAGCCGGTTGTCGTCATTTCCAATCGCGGTGATCTGGAACCGCTGGCCCGAAAAGCGAAACTGCCGTTCGTCTGCATTCCGTGGGAAGAACGCGCTCCCGCTGAAGCCAAAGCATTGCAACTTCTTGACGAACATGAAGTGGATTTCGTGGTACTGGCGCGTTTCATGAAAATCCTGTCACCGAATTTTGTTTGGCGATTCAAAAACAAAATCATCAATATGCATCCGTCGCTCCTGCCGAGTTTCCCCGGACCGCAGGCGTATCGACAGGCTTATGAACACGGCGTCAAAATCATCGGCGTCACCGCGCATTTTGTCAGCATGCACCTGGACGAAGGCCC
>JBBQAX010000298.1:0-5399 GCA_038316905.1 Verrucomicrobiota bacterium
TGAGATTTATTCAACTTTATCATCGCGGTTGGGATCATCACGGCGGAATTAAAAACGGCATTGCGACAACTTCTAGCCTCGTGGACAAAGCATCCGCTGCGCTGGTGAAAGATTTGAAACAACGCGGAATGCTAGACGACACACTCGTTGTCTGGGGCGGAGAGTTTGGCCGCACACCGATGGCGCAAGGCGACGGGCGCGATCATCACATCAAAGGATTTTCAATCTGGATGGCGGGCGCTGGAATCAAAGGCGGGATGAGTTACGGCAACACGGATGAACTCGGTTACAACGCGGTGGAAAATCCGGTTCACGTGCATGATTTTCACGCGACGATGCTGCATTTGCTCGGAGTCGATCACAAGAAACTGACCTATCGTTTTCAAGGGCGAGATTTTCGGCTGACCGATGTGAGCGGAGAAGTGGTGAAGGCGATTATCGCTTGAACGATTACGGGGTGGATTTCAAGTGGCGGTCGCGGTTTGCCTCCTCGTAGCCGCCCTCGCCAGAGGGTGGCGTAATTCTTTGACCAAATGAACGCCACCCTCTGGCGAGGGCGGCTACGACGTTTCGCTGACTTTTCCTTGATTTCCGTCCGTTTCGACTTTCAACTCTGCACTCAAATTTAATTATTTTATGGCTTACAAAGACATCACTCCACCGGCTGGCGGCAAGATCACCATCGCGAACGGCAAACTCAACGTTCCTGAGAATCCAATTCTTCCATTCATTCGCGGCGACGGCACTGGCTCCGACATTTGGGCGGCGAGCGAAAAGGTTTTCAACGCAGCGGTTGAAAAGGCTTACGGTGGCAAGCGCAAGATTTCGTGGTTTGAAGTTTTTGCGGGCGAAACGGCATTCAACAAATTTAACAACTGGTTGCCGGATGACACGGTGGATGCGTTTAAAGAATATTTGGTTGGCATCAAAGGGCCGTTGACCACGCCAATTGGTGGTGGCATTCGTTCGCTGAACGTGGCGTTGCGCCAGATGCTCGATCTCTACGTTTGTTTGCGGCCCGTCCAATATTTTACCGGCGTTCCTTCGCCCGTGAAACATCCCGAGAAAGTCGATATGACCATTTTCCGCGAGAACACCGAGGACATTTACGCGGGCATCGAATACGTCGGCGGCTCGCCGGAAGCGCAAAAGGTTTTGGATTTTATCGCGAAAGAATTTCCAAAGGATTTTGCGAAGATCCGTTTCGGCACGAAGGAGAAGATTGCTGAATACATGAAGCTCGCTTCGCCCGATCACGATGCGGCACACATTCCAGTGCAAGTCGGCATCGGCATCAAGCCGGTTTCAAACGTCGGGACGATTCGGTTGGTGAAATCAGCCATCGAGTACGCAATCAAATTCAAGCGCAAGAGTGTGACGATTGTTCACAAGGGCAACATCATGAAATACACCGAAGGCGCGTTTCGTGATTGGGCGTATTCGGCGGCGGAACGAATTTTCGGCGATAAAGTTTATACGTGGGCGAAGTGGGAAAAGACGAAGAAGGAAAAAGGCGAAGCGGCCGCGAATGACGAGCAAAAAGCTGCTCTGAAAAACGGCGCAGTTCTGATCAAAGACGCCATCGCCGACATCGTTCTCCAACAGGTTCTCACGCGTCCGGAAGATTTTGATGTCATCGCGACATTAAATCTCAATGGCGATTATTTGTCCGACGCACTGGCCGCGCAGGTTGGCGGAATCGGCATCGCGCCCGGCGGAAATATTAATTACGTCACCGGTCACGCGATCTTCGAAGCGACGCACGGCACCGCGCCGAAGTATGCGAACCTCGATAAAGTGAATCCTGGCAGCGTAGTTCTTTCCGGCGAAATGATGTTGCGCTATCTCGGATGGACCGAAGCGGCTGATTTAATCATCAAAGGATTGAACGGCGCGATTGGTTCCAAGCGCGTGACGTATGATTTCGCGCGGCAAATGGAAGGCGGAACAGAAATTAAATGTTCCGAGTTCGGAGATAATATCATCGCACACATGTAATAATTTAGGAATTACATCGCAAAAAAGCCGGGCATTTGCCCGGCTTTTTTGTTTAACAAATGTTCGGACTTAGAAACGAATTTTATTGTGTCCTTATTCGGAAGAAATCTGTGGACAAGTTTGTCGCTGGAAGCTGGATGGTTTTGGTTGAGCCGTCGCCCGCCAGATTTGTGCGCTGAATCCATGTGCCGTTGGCGATGTTGGTTCGCGATTCCACAAAATGGCTGAAGCCAGATTGCGACAGGAATTGGAAGGTGAAATTATTTCCAACGCGAGTCGGATTGAGAATCGTGGTTGGCAATGCTGCCGCTACGCCATCGGTGATTTTTGCGAGAACACCACTTCGGTGATAAAGCGGGGAACAGAACGTGCCCGTGCAGGTGTCCGCACTGAACACGGTGTGAGTGCCAAAGGTGGTGGGTGATTTTATAAGTCCGCAAGCCCAGATCCCATCGGGGGCAAGTGCGAGGTCGCGAACGCTGACCAAGGCAGTTTGAGATTCTGCCCAACGCGCCCAAAGTGGACTTCCGTTTCGATCAAATTTTGCCACGAATCCATGACTGAAAAATCCCGGCTGAACAATTTCCTGAGGCTGTGCGGTGATCAAATTGTTGCCGAAGATTGAATAGGTGTCGAAATCTCCGCCGACATAAACATTGCCGGAGGCGTCCGCGACAGAAGCAAATGGACTCGTCGTGGCGGAGCCGAAACCTTTGGCGAGTTGAGCCGTTCCATTGGTGTCATAGCGTGCGAAGTATTGGCCTTTGGAAACCGGCCACGAAACCGAAAACGCTCCGAAGACCGCGTTGGAACCCCAGCCGCTGCCGATGAGAAAAATATTCGTTCCGGAAACCGCGATGGTTGGGACGTCATCGCCTATGCCCAACGGATTTCCCTGATTTCTTTCGGAGGCAATGTTGCGGAGCCAGAATGCCTGGCCGTTGTCAGGATTCAACGCCGCCAAAACCCATTTACGATCGGACAAATTGGTGAGTCCGCCGACGTAGTTGGTTTCGCTGCCGCCCATCGAGCCGTAGAGGCGTCCGGAATCGTAAGTTAAATACATGAACCAACCGGACGGTTGTTGCAGCCAACGCAAATTTCCGTTGGCGTCGTACTGGGCGAGGACCCCTTTTTGTCCGTCGAGAGTGATGTTGGTTGTGCCGAAACTGACAGGGCCATTCATCAACGCGGAGATTGTCACGTTGCCAGACGGTTCAGCGACCATTTGATGAAAGCTGGTGAAGTTTGAATTAGTTCCACCGGCGGTTCGCACCCAGAGAACATTGCCGCTGGCGTCCAAACGCGTCAGATAAACCGAACTTCCCTGCGCACTTACCAGCGCGTTTGTGCCGAGTTGATTTGTGCCACTAAATACGCCGTAAACATAAATTCCATCGCCGGGCGCGGGAGCCATCGCTTGTGGGAAAGAATTTCCCTGGCCATTGGTGCTGCTGATTGCGAGCGCCCAGATGAGACTGCCGGTGGCGGATTGTTTGACGATGAATGTTTCAAATTTGTCGTTGGCGGAGACGAAGGTTTGCGCGCCCAAAGTGTTGGTACCGCTGAATGATCCCGCGCTGTAGAGATTGCCGGACGAATCCAGTTCGCATGCCAGATACACTTCCTGGATTGGAAGGTTGTTGTTGTCGGAAGGCGCTTTGAAAGCGCGCGTCCAATCGGGTGGCAATGGCGCGTTGACGAACGTGACGGTCGCAATGTCGGTTTGTTCGGAATCAGAATCAATTGTCGCAATGGCAAAATAATCTCCAGCCACGGCGGCGGTGCCGGAATTGGCGGGAATGTAAAGCGCATTGGTCGCGCCGGGAATGGCGCCGACACCGACCTTATGCCATTGCCAGGTTGGAGCAGGGGTTCCGGTCGCTTCGGCAAACAACGCGACGCGATAACCAGGAGAATTGGTTTGGTTAAACGGGTGAGTGGTGATTTCAAGAGCGTCGCCGGGAGTGAACGTAAATTCATCCAGAAAACCAGCGTCCTCTCCGGCAGAAAACTCGTTGTCTTTGAAATAAGTCCAACGGAAGGTGTGTTCGCCCCCGCCGACTTCAAAGGTGAGAAATTCCCAGTCGCCAGAGTCGCCGGAAATTTCTGTTTCGTAGTTTTCATCAATATCGAGTTGAAGAAAATCGTAGCCATCAAGATCGTCGCTCGAAACTTTCCACCAGAACGAAACGGTTCCGGGACCCGTGACGGTGGTTTCGATCCAGGATTCTTCGTCATCGCCAATCGCTCCGCTTTTCGCGGCGTCAACGTCGTCATGAGTTATCGTCGTTTGTCCGAACCAATTTGCGTCGCCCCCGGTTGTCCAGACGAAGTCCGTGGCATCGACTGCGTCCGCCAGGGAACTTGTTTGAATGACTTCGCCGGGATTGGCGAAAAGAAACCCGATGTCGCTGTCCGCCAAAACGCCGGTGTAAACTTGCAGATCATCGACCACTCCGACGATGCCTTGACCGCTGAAAAAGCTGTAGCCCAAATAAACTTCCGTGGAATCGATGCCGGGCGCGGTGCTGCCGGTGCCGGAGGCGGACAACGCGCCATTCACGTAAATTTTTTTCGCGCCAGTGGCGGAATCGCGAGTCACGACCAAATGAGTGAAGTTGCCGGAGTTGATGTCGTCGTCCGAATGAAGAGTGTGATCAAAGTTCACCGTGTCGAAGGCGAGTTTGTCGCCGGTCACCGCCATGGGGACGGGAAAGTCGCCGTTGAAATTGTCTCCGGCAAAAATCGCCGCGCCGTCACGCGCAAGATCCGAGTCGTTGCCGTAGGATTGTGTCGTTTCCAACCACAACGAAATGGCTGCCCGCCAGAACATCGACCATTTCATTTTCCCACCAGAGTCCGTTTAAACCATCGAACTCGATTGCCCCGCCAGAGATGCCGGACGACGTGAACTGCGGCGCTTGCGTCCCGCCAGTGGCGGAAAACTGATTGATCGCATGATGGTTTAAGCCGGAACTGTCTGCTTTCAAATCGAACTGGCTATCGAAAGTATAATGTCCGAAAAGGTTGCCGCCGCCGCTGCCGCCACCCGCCACGGTGAAACTAGAAAATTTATATGAATGCAAATCCCCTCGCGCCGACCAGCCAACCAAAGGCGTGCCGGACGAATTAGTGGGAGTGGTGAACGTAATGCCGGGAAAACTGTTCGAGAAATAATTCACGAACAACGAATTTCCTCCGGGCGATAAGATGCCCGGAGTCCATTCTGTGGCCGTGCCGGGCAATTCTTCGCCATAACCATTTCCAGAATTGTCATGACTGGAACTCACACTGATGGTCAACAGGTTGCTCGGGCCGGTCCATTGATAAGTGGGTTGGTTGGTTACGCCCGTGCTGCCATCTGCGGGAAAGAGAACATTCACATCGCCGAGAACATT
>JBBQAX010000299.1:0-5388 GCA_038316905.1 Verrucomicrobiota bacterium
CTTTAGTAAATTTGGACTTTCACCGGCGATAATGGAGGGTGTCAAGGCGATGGGTTACGTCGATCCCACGCCGATTCAACTACGCGCCATTCCCATGATCATGGGTGGAACCGACGTGATCGGCAGCGCACAAACCGGCACTGGAAAAACCGCGGCTTTTGCTTTGCCCATTCTTTCCAAGCTCGGCGAACACAGCCAGGCAACCCGCGTTTTGATTCTGGAACCCACCCGTGAGTTAGCTTCACAGGTGGAAACGGCGATTCGCGATTTCGCGCGCTTCACCAATTTGCGCGTGGCCGTTGTTTACGGCGGCGTGGGTTATGGCAAACAAATCGATGCGCTGCGAACCGGTGTAGATGTTCTGGTCGCCACTCCGGGTCGGCTTTTGGATCACATCGAGAAAGGCGCCTGTAAACTCGATAAGGTTGAATATGTGGTGCTCGACGAAGCTGATCGCATGCTCGACATGGGATTTCTTCCCGACGTGCGACGCATTGTAGAACGCTGCCCGCGCAATCGGCACACCTCACTTTTTTCCGCGACCATCCCGCCCCAAATAGAGACGCTCATCAAATGGGCGATGAAGACGCCTGAGACGATCGAAATCGGCGCGCGACGAACTCCCGCCGAAACTGTGAAGCACGTGATCTATCCCGTGGCCGAAGATCAGAAATCAGATTTGCTGCGCGCATTGCTGGACCAGGTGAATTACGAGTCAGTTATTATTTTTTGCCGCACGAAACATCGTGCGGATCGCATCGCGGCTTTGCTGAAGAAGAATGATCATTCTGTGGCCATTCTTCATTCCAACCGCACGCAGCGCGAACGTGAAGAAGCGTTGCAAGGCTTTCGCAAAGGTCGTTACGAAGTTCTCGTTGCCACAGACATCGCCGCGCGCGGATTGGACATCGCTGACGTGAGCCACGTCGTGAACTACGATGTGCCGCAGCATCCAGAAGATTACATCCATCGCATCGGCCGCACGGGTCGCGCAGAAGCGAGCGGTGACGCGTTTACGTTGATGGTCGCGGAAGATTCCCAACACGTTGCTTCGATCGAACGTTTCATCAGCCAGAAAATTCCGCGCATCCGCCTGGAAGGTTTTAATTACAATTACACCGCGCTGTTCGAAGAAGGAAAACCCGGCCAACCGCAAGGTCACGAGCGCAAAGTCAAAGGCGTGCGTTTGAGCGGCGGGTATTATTTCGGTCCGGCCAAAAAACGCCGACGGTAGTTGCCGCGCTCGCCAGAGCGTGAGTTTCATTTTCAAGTTTTTGATGCCGTACCCTCTTAAGCGCGGCTCGTGTTTCTTTTATGAAAAAATTATTCAGTTCAACTTGCGCCCTGATTCTATTTTCCACGCTCTCCAGTTTCGGTTGGGATTATGAAGGCCATCGCATGGTGAACCAGATTGCCCTCGCGTCGTTGCCAACCAATTTTCCGAGTTTCATTCGCACGCCAGCGGCGCAGGAACGCGTCGCGTTTTTGGCAGGCGAAGCGGATCGTTGGCGCAACACGTCTGAACTGACGTTGAAACATTTCAACGGTCCTGATCACTACATCGACATTGATGAGTTGGAGCTTTACAAACTTTCGCCGAATTCCTTGAGCCATTTTCGTTACGAGTTCATCGGGCAACTCGCCGTCGCTCGTGCTGCTCACCCGACCAATTTCCCGCCCGTTGACGAAACGAGAAACGAAGATAAAACGCGCACGTTAGTCGGTCTGTTGCCGTGGACGTTGGCTGAATATTACGGAAAATTGAAATCCGGTTTTTCCTATTTGAAAACGTTTGAAGAAAATGGCGGCACCGCCGAAGAAATTCTTAACGCGCAACAAAACATCCTCTACATCATGGGTGTGATGGGCCACTTCGCCGGCGACGCCACACAACCACTGCACACCACGATCCATCATCACGGCTGGGTCGGTGAAAATCCAAAAGGATATGCCACCAACAGCAGCATTCATAGCTGGGTGGATGGTGGATATTTGAACCGCGCCGGAATTCGTTTTCCAGAAATGAAATCGCGCGTTCGCCCGGCTCGCGTGCTTTCTGCCACGTCGCCGAATGCGAAGTCGTCAGATATTTTCCCGACGGTGATGACGTTTATTATCGACCAGCACAAATTAGTTGAGCTGCTTTACCAGATGAACCAGAGCGGTGATTTGTCGGATCGAGGCGAAGCTGGCTCGAAGGGCCGCGCATTCATCACGAAGCAATTGTTGACTGGTGGACAATTTCTCGGCGACCTCTGGATTTCCGCGTGGCAATCCGCGCCAACGGACACGTTTTTAAAATCGCAATTGGCAAAAAGAAAACTCAGTGCGCCGACAAATTCCACGATTGCGCCGACAAAACCGTGATTCCCCCTCGTAAATTTAAAAAATTTAGGGTTGCATCTTTCCAAAAGCAGTTCAAATAACAGGCATGGCTAAAGCACCTACTAAAACAAAACGGAAACCAAACGCAGCTTTCATGAAACCGGTTCAACCGGACGAGAAGCTCGCAGCAGTCGTCGGCTCCAAGCCGCTGCCTCGCACTGAACTCACCAAGAAACTCTGGGAATACATTCGCAAGAATGGATTACAGGACAAAAAAAAGCGCACAATGATCAATGCAGACGCTGCGCTCAAAGCGGTGTTCAACGGCAAAGCAACGGTCAGTATGTTCGAAATGACCAAGCTCGTTTCCGGTCACGTCAAAAAGTAATCGGGTCCGCCCGTTCAGTTTCAACGACACCAGGGTTGCTTTTGCAATTCTGGTGTCTTTTTATTTCTTCTGCGCTAGATTCTGCGCCACGGAATTTGGTTTTGCATCGGTAGCTCAATTGGATAGAGCTTCTGACTTCGGATCAGAAGGTTGGGGGTTCGAGTCCCTCCCGATGCACCACTTTATAAAATACTGACCAAACTGGATGACCAGCCTCGTTCAAGATTTTTCAAGCCACCCGTTTTTACCCGGCAGCGTGCTTGCCTCCATTATCGGCGATCCGCAAATGCGCAAGCTCCAGCCGCTCGATAGCGCAACGCTTATTGGTTTCAACAAACAAAACACGCCAGAGATCGTGGGGCACTTTCAGGACTTCGGGATGTTGGATGGCGCGCAAGCTTCGAAAATCATCAGCTGCGATTCGCAATTTGTTCGGGTTTACAAAATTCTCCAGACGCATCTTTCAGAAACGGCGGACGCCGCAGATTGCAATTTGGAGGCGACGCAGCAATTGGTGCGCGCTTTGTTCAGCGCGCGTTTGTTGGCTGAATATTTGGAGATCCTGACGCCTCCACAGCTCTCCTATGAAAAGACTCCGCACGGGACGACCGATTTGCTGGAAGCGTTATTTGATTCGTTTCGGCGAATCGTTGGAGGTGCCTGGTCCGAATTTTTTCCGCGCGCCATTTTTGATTTGCGCGCCGACGCCTCAGCCCAGTTTTGGATGGCTTGTCTCTACGGCAATTCACCGGAAAGCATGGTCAATGAGTTCGTTGGGATTTATCGGAGCGCCTTTCGGGATCGCCTCCAATCGTTGAACGAAAATCATAGACCGGATCGTCGTCTGCAAATCAAAGATGCAATTACCGATTACCTGGACAGCGCCAAAGAAAAATTTCTTAAACTTCACGACACCGTGGAAAAACAAGCGTTGGCCGGAGTAGATCAGGCATTTCAAGAAATCGAACGCATTCTCACGAAACTCGAATTACCGCCGTTAGTGCTTATTTATTATCAATCGCTTACCCAGGAAATTTGCAGCGCCTTCTCGCATCTGGATAGCACGCTGACTTCGAAGGAAAATCGTTTCAGCCAATATCTGCTCAAACAAGTTGCCGCGATTGTCGAGGAGCATTGTCGTTCCACCAGTTTGCTTTCCGCAGGCAGAGACGAAAAGCTCGATCACGTCTTCCGTGAACTCGACGAGTTGATTGGCATCGTTGCGGTGAAAGAAAAGGTGCGGCAGACGGCGAACTTCGCCAAGATCCAACAACTTCGTATCGCGCAAGGATTGAAGGCGATTCCTACAAGTTATCACTCTGTTTATACCGGGAATCCAGGCACCGGCAAAACCACGGTGGCGCGTTTGATGGGGCGAATTTTTAAATCGCTTGGAGTCTTGAAAAAGGGACACGTCATCGAATGCGATCGCTCGGCACTCGTGGCGGAATACGTTGGCCAGACGGCAGTGAAAACCAATGCGGTCATTGATTCCGCACTCGACGGAATTTTGTTCATCGATGAAGCCTACGCGCTAGACAAAGGCGAAAAGGATTTCGGGCCTGAAGCGATTGAGACGCTGTTGAAGCGGATGGAAGATAATCGTGACCGGCTCATCGTCATTGTCGCCGGATACCCGGAACCGATGGAGCAGTTCATCAATTCGAATCCCGGACTGCATTCACGCTTCACCCGATTCATCGATTTTCCAGATTACAAGCCGCTGGAGCTTTGCCAGATCTTCGGCTCGATGTGCCGGAAGAATGCGCTCTCACTTGCGCCCGATTTGAAAGAGCGGTTGGTGCATCATTTTCATTTTCTTCACGGCGAACGCTCCGAAAATTTCGGCAACGCGCGTCTCGTGCGAAACACGTTTGAATCCGCTATCACGGCTCAGGCATCGCGCCTTGCCTCGCTGCCGCACATCGACGCCAAAGCGCTTGCCACCCTGGACTCCGCCGATTTGATTTCCCCCACCGACGAACTACGTCAAAACTATCTGCGAGAGAAAAAGCACTACGTTATCCCCTGTTCGCATTGCGGGAAGGTTTATAGCTGGAGCAAAGAACTGGAAATCCAGATTGGCCAATGCGCGGAATGCGGCAAGACCTACGATTGCGAGTTCGGCGCTTTGATGTCGCACGGGTGAATTTACAGTGGCTTCGCCTGTGCCGAAATTCTGTCTGCCACGCCGCGACACAAAATAATAAAAGTCTCTTCCTCCAAATTTAAGCGTGATCCCGTTCGACACGCGATTCCCCAGGTCCGCTTCAATTTGCGTTTGCCCAGCGGCAACGTGACGAGGGATTTTTCCTGTATTCTTTTTGCGCAATCCGCGGGGCTAGAGAGACAAAAAGTCCGGCTGGTTGGGTTTTGGATCACGACTCGCTTCGAATTCGACTTTATTGAGACTCGCATAATAGGGTGACATTACGGCCACAATTGAGCTTGGGTATAGCAGGCGGCGAGGATGGATTTTCTCCGGCGCATCCGGCGCAGGGCGGCCGTGGCTTCCATGCTCAGTTCCCACGCCCGGGTCACGATGAGATTGGCGATTTCATGGGTTTTGAGATGACCCCACATATATTCGACCGGATTGAGTTCGGGCGCATAGGCTGGCAAGCGCTCAATCTGGATTCGTCCCTTGGTCGAAGCGATGAAGTTCTTGACGAGCA
>JBBQAX010000300.1:0-5387 GCA_038316905.1 Verrucomicrobiota bacterium
GTCCGCGATCGGAATGACGCCCTTCAGGTTTGCGGTAAACGCATCGCTCTGCATCTCGAACTTTTGAAGATCAATTGCGCCGTCGCCAAATTGCAAATTACTGGCGACCCATTTTACTGGAGAAGCCGTCAGTTCTGGCGCTTGCAGGAGGGCGGCGATGGTGCTTAAGAATGGTTTCAAACGTTTACCGACAATCTGGATGTTGGCATTCGTGAAAACCAAATCAGCCTGGCCTGTCAGGGTTTTTTTCAAACTCACGCCGGTCGTTCCTGCTCCTTTGATTTTCGCGTTGGCGATGATCGTTCCTTTGTAGGCGCCACGTTCTTCGGGAATGAACGAGTTCGCCAGTGGCTCCAGCGGAACTCCGTCCAGCGACGCAGTGAAATCATACGCATAGCCTTTCACGCCCAAATTCAAATCCGCATTCACGCTCACGGGCGCATTGTTCAAAGTGAGTTGAAACGGATTCAGCAAAACACGGCTGCCTTCGATTTTCGCTGTGCCTCGCCAGTTTTTGATTTCAATTTCGCGCAAATAAAATTGTCCAATATTGATCTCAGCCAGGATTCGCTCGACCGGAAGTTTCATCGCTTCAGGTTCTTCGTTGGACGGTGGTGCAGCGACTGGTGCTGGCGACGTCGGCGACGCGGCTGCTGCCTCGGGTGTGCTATAGAGATCATAGAACGGTGTCACGTCGAACGCATCGGATTGCACGAGCAATTGTCCTTTCATTGCGTTCGTTTTCGAGAGATCGAGCTGCCCAGTGATGTTCAACTGGTTCTTCGCGCGCTGCGTCGGCGAAAGCGTGATTTGAAATTTGTTCAGATCGAAAATTTCAGCGCGCTTGGTTCCATCCATCTGCACCTGCGCCGAGAGCGGCTCGTCCGCTTTTTTTGTTTTGGCATCGCGCACGACAAAGTTTTTCAAATCAATATCGCCTTTGAAGCTGGAGCTTTTCTCCTGCAAATACGCCGTCGCATTCCCGTTGATTGAAATCGTGACCAGCTCTTTTTCACCAAGCGATTGCGCCAAAAATGGCCGCAGCGCGTTTTGGTTAATGTCCGCCATTTTCATTTCGATGTTGCCGGTCCCGTTGCCGGAATTGTATTTGCCGCCGATTTCAAATGTCCCGCCCGGTTGTCCCGCTTGCTGCAACGTGCCGTTCGCCTTGCGTATCTCCAGCTTCTCGCCGTCCATCCCGAGATCGAGATCGAACGCCGCGCCAAATCGATCCAGCGGCGAACCCGCGTAGGAGCCGGAGAAACCCGTCAGAGCCAGATTTCCCTTCACGGTTTGCGCTTCTTTTCGCTGTGTAATCTGGCCATCAAACTTCAAAGTGCCGGCGGACGCTGCCAGATCCGGCACCGCCACAATTTTGAAAAGTTGAGCCAATGTCCCGTTGAGCGAAGCCTTCAGGTCAACATCGCTGCTCGCCAGATCGAGGGTTCCTGAACCTGTCATCGTGAGCGCAGGTTCTTTATTTTGCGAAAGCTGAAGGCTGTATTCGCTGAGCGAAACTTTCTCCATTTCAGCAATCGTTGCCTTGGCTTTGATCTCCACATCCGCGTTGGAAATCTGGTTGCTGCCAAATTTTGCGGACAACGCGTCGAGACGCGAAGTGATGGCCACAGAAAGTTTTTTGCCCGCCTGTTGCGAAAGAACGTCCACCTTCGCATTCAGTTTTCCCGAAGGCGCAGTTTCTCCTGCGAAAGATTTCCAATCAGCCAAATTCAAATCCGTGATGGCGAGTTGGAACGCGGCATCCTCAGGCGCGCCCGCCGTTCCGCCCCACGAAATCGGCATCGGTTTGGAAAGCGATCCCCGCAAAATTTCTTGCCCATTCTGCGTTCCGTTCAGATTGAATTTTTCAACCAGCGCAGATTCAGAAGTCTGATCCACTTTAATTTGATATGCCGTTTTAAAGTTTAGCGTTGGCGTCGTTTGTTTCGTTTCCGTTTCGGTAATGCTGAGCTGATTCGCGTTCAATTGACCGGTGACAGAAATGGACTGCCCTTTTTGAGCAAAAACCAAATCGTTGTCCGCATTGATCACCGTAGAATTGAAATCGAACCCATTTGGCGTACCGACGAGATTGAGGACGCGCCGGTCAATCGCGGATAGCTTCACGTTCAATTTGCCTTCGGTGGTCGCGAAAGAGAAAGGGCCGTTCGCGCTGAGTTCGCCCAGCGGCTGACCCGCTTGCACGAAGTTCAAACTGAGCTGGCGAATTTCGCTTGGCGTAATATCGCAATTCACAATCGCGGCGAGCTTCGCGAGATCAGACATATCGCCCGCGGCTGCTGTAACATCGAATCGCAGATTTCCTTTCGCAGATTCAGGCAGAGCTGCCGCGGTCAGCTTGTAGTCGAATGCGCCTTCCATTTTTCCGGCCAACATGCCCGGAGCGCCGTTCGTGCTGCTCGCCGAAGGACTGCGATCCATGCGAACATTGGCCGAGACACTCATCTTGCCCGGTTGGCCATTGATCAGTTGATCGATCGAGAAATTCAGATCAGAGATTTCAGTTGTCTCACGACCGCCGCCTTCCAGAATTTTGGTCTGTCGAACCAGCGCATTCTTCAACGAAATGTTTTTGATGTTCAGGTTGAGCGGATCATCTGCTTTCTCGTCTTTATCTTTCGATGGCGCTTTTTCGTCGTCCTTAGGAATCGGATCCAAATTGCTGGAGCCGTCGGCGGCTTCGACAATTGTGATGACTGGTGAAATAACCGTCGCCTCGTGAACGGAAATTTTTCCTTTAATGATGTCCCAAAGACTGTAACGCGCGCGAACTTCGGTGGCCTTGAGCAAGGTTTCTTTGTTGTTGGGTTTAACTTCGAGATTCTTGAGAACGACTTGCGAGAACGGGTTGAGCGAAACGTCTGTGACCGTGATGCTCGAATTCATCGACGCACCGACTTGCGGGAGAATGACGCGTTTAAAAAAGGTCTCGCTCGTCAGGACGAAATAGCCAACCACGATGGGGACAATGAATACTGCGAGAATTATCGCGATGACCCGCCCGAGTTTTCGTTTTTTGGGAGACGATGCTGCTGATGATGTTGTTGCCATAAATATTTTCGATCCTGATCTTCGTAACCACGTTAACGCACATTTCTTATGTCGCCATCAAACTCTGACCTGAGAAATGGTAAATCTGTGCAAATATTTTTGGCTGAACTACGCTCGAACAGAGAATGAAAATTTCGATCATCATCCCGGCTTTCAACGAAGAGAAATTGTTAGGGGCAACTTTGCGCTCGATTGATACCGCGCTCGTATCGTTTCGAACCATCGGCTGGGAAACAGAGACGATTGTTTGCGACAACAATTCCACGGATGCGACGGCGGAGATCGCCCGCGATGCCGGGGCTAAAGTCGTATTCGAACCCATCAATCAGATTGCTCGCGCCCGAAATTGCGGAGCGGCCGCGGCCACGGGCGATTGGCTGATCTTCGTGGATGGAGATTCTTGCCCAAGCGCGGAACTGTTTAGCGATGTCGCGAAAGTCATTCAATCTGGCAAAGCCATTGCAGGCGGCAGCACCGTAAGGTTGGACACCGCGAACGTTACCGCGCGTTTTCTAACGCAATTTTGGAATGCCACCAGCCGGATTCTGCATTGGGTCGCTGGTTCATTCATTTTCTGCGATGCCAGCGTCTTTCGAAAAATCGGCGGATTCAGCACGGAGTTTTTCACTGGAGAAGAATTGGATTTGAGCAAGCGACTGAAGCGTTATGCGCGCAGCGAGAAAAAGAAAATCGTAATCCTGAGCAAACATCCACTGCTGACTTCTGCCCGAAAAATGCATTTGTATCGGCGAGGCGAGCTTGGAAAATTCTTGCTGAAAGCGTTTTTCCGTCCGAACGCGACAATGAAAAGCCGCGAGGCCAGCAGCCCTTGGTACGACGGACGGCGTTGAGATTCCAACGTAGCCGCGCTCGCTAGAGTGTGGCGTTGTTGGGAACCACGCTCTTGCGAGCGCGGCGCACGGCCATCTAGCCCGAACACGGCGTGAGAATCGCGTCCCGCATCCCGTGCACAATTTTTTTGTCGGCGGGCACAATTGTGGCCAGCACTCCACCGAGATTCGCGCGCGCCGAGTCGTTTTCGCCATGGACAAAATAATAGGGACACAACCTCACGCGTCCTGGCATCGGGATTAGTTCGTTCTTCTCGAAATCAAACCAGTTCGCTTCCACCGTTTTTGGTTTGTGAAAACGTTGCAGGACAAACGGCGATTCCGGGAAGCAGGTGATGGCGAGATCCACCGCTTCGCTCCACTCGGCCTGTGATAAGTCGCTGCCGAGATAAACACCACGCGCGCCCCAGGCGTTTTGCGAGAAGCCGGAAATTTTCAGAATCAATTCGCGTTCGCGCTGCGAAAGATTTTTGAGTTGTTGCCAGTCGGTGAGATTCAATTCTGGAAACGCGGCCTGTGGCGGAAGTGGAGTCGGATCAACGACCCACGTGTAAGGAATAATTTTTTGCAACCGCGCCAGAAAACTTTCGCCAAGTTCCTGCCGCCAGAATTCGCGGAGATTTCTATTCCAGAGCAACGCAAATAAAAGTTTTTCCTCGAAGATCGGCTTGGGCGGTGGCGTGAGGCGAATCATCTTTTCGGTCGCGAGCTGGAAAATCTGTTTCGCGTTTGCGACGTTTGCCAAATCAAACAATTCAAAAAAACGGTAAACCGCGTCGCCATCCTGAAAGCCTGAAAATTTTGAATTTTGAATTTTAAATTTGGAATTGTTGAGTTGCGCCGCGACCCATTCCATTTCAGGCCGGTACGTCGCAGCTTCTTCCGAAACGATGATGTGAACTTGTTTTGCATCGCCAAAGATGGATTCAAACCCGCGCAACATCCCATCCGCGCCGCCGATAATTTCCGCGTTCCCCGTTCCGCGCTCCGCGTTCGAATACGTTTTCCCCAACCACGCCGTCAGCCCGATTCCGCCGGGAACACTATCGAGTTCCGTGATGCTAAAACCATTTTCCGTCAGCAAAATATCGGGACGAATGACTCGCGGAATTTCATTTTTGAAAACGGCATGACGTTGAAGTTCGATGAGTTCCGACGGCTTGCCTTGGTCGAGTAATTGGGAAATCCACTCCGGCTGTTTGCCATCAACGCTCTTGCGATAAAGCAAATTAACGGCGCGATTGAATTGCAGCAGAACACGACCGAGCGTTTCCAATTCTTTCGCCAGTTCCGCGCCGAGCGAAAATGGAGCAGGGGAAACGCGCCATTCCTGCCCGGCGAATAGTCCGTCGGAAGGAATAGAATCGCGAATAAACGTCGCCGCCTGTTGAGATGACGTGGGAGAAATCACAAATTTAATCGTTCTGCCAATCGGTCAAGAATGCTGTCGAGTTCTGTGCGAGT
>JBBQAX010000301.1:0-5371 GCA_038316905.1 Verrucomicrobiota bacterium
CCTTCCGCCGGGCTGGGAAACCCGGCTCTACGGCAAGCAGGGATGCTCGCCGCTACTTCGGAGTTCGGGCTAAAAGACGCTCGGCGAGTTTTCACCGTGCAGCCAAAGCGGGGACATGTCCCCGCAGTCCAAATGGCCAGACTTCAAACTGGCGCGAAAATTCAGCCACCGGTTTACTTTTCTCTCGTCCGGGACAAACAAAAATCGTTCAATCGTCCGCATCCAACGGAAATGAAGACGACGTTCCCTCACGAAGAATCTGCGGAGTCCTGGCGATGATTCTTTCCGTCGTCATTCTCATGGGCTTCTTCTCACTGATGGTCGCGGCAGCCTTCGTCATAGGCACCTACCATTTTTGGGAACGGTTGGATGACGCGGAAAAGAAAGCACCTGCGAAACGCGTGTTCAGGAACTGGGTGATCAAAGGTTTCGTCGTTCCGTGGCTGCTTTGGATTTTTGTCAACGCGGGCTTTTTTTCCGGACTTCCACCGTTGCTGCCGCAAGTTGCCTCAACTCAACCCGGCTTCGAACGATTCCTGGCTTTGTTAGCGGTCGCCTGGACGGGGATTCTCGTGATTAGTTCTTATTGGGGAACAGTGACGTTCGGCTGGATGCTTTCCCGCATTTACACACGCACGGAAGATCGTCGTGAGTTTTTAAATTTTTCTCTGATTTGCAGTCTCATCCTGCTGCCGTTTGCTGCCGGCATCGGTTACTTCGGCTGGGGACTGGCCGGATTTGCCGGGTCTTTGTGGCTGGGGCCGATTGTCTTTGGAACAATCGAACAAGCGACGGTTACCAAACTGCCACCGATGTATTCTCGCGCGATCGCCGCAATGCAGTTCGACAAGTTTGACGATGCGGAAGCCGAGGTGATCAAACAGTTGGAAAAGTGCGAAGACGATTTCGATGGCTGGATGATTTTGGCTGAACTTTACGCGACGCGATTCAATGATTTAAAAGGCGCTGAACGGACGGTTCAAGAAACCTGCAGTCAGGCGAACGTCACCGCGTCACAGGTCAGCGTCGCCTTCCATCGGCTCGCGGATTGGCAATTAACGCGAGGGGAGAATCCCTCTGGTGCGCGGCGTGCCCTGGAAGAAATTTGCCGACGCTTCCCCAACTCGCATCTGGAACGAATGGCTCGATTGCGAATCCACCAGCTCCCATGCGATCGCGAGGATTTGATCGAGCAACGCCAAACCAAAACGTTTCGCCTGCCCGCAATCGGCAAAAACTTTAGTGAACCCGTCGTTGCGACCAACACTTCTTCGGACGGTGAAATCGCCAAGACCAAAGCCGCTCGTTGCGTGGAGAAATTAGAACGAAATCCTGACGACACGATGGCGCGCGAAGAATTGGCGGTACTTTTTGTTCAACACTTACATCAACCCAGGTTGGGCATCGAACAACTGGAGTTGTTGCTCGGCATGCCAAACCAGCCGGAGAAGAAACTGGCTGAATGGCTCGGGTTGATTGCGGCGTGGCAGAACCGTTATCTAAGTGATGAAAAAGCGGCGCGGCTGACGTTAGAACGATTGCTCAGCGATTATCCGGAAAGTCCACAGGCGTTCGCCGCGCAAAAACGTCTGAGTTTGATGGACGAGGCAGACCGCATCCGCGAAGTTCAGGCGAAGCTGAGCGGCTCAAGTTAGAATCCTGTTCGATGTTGAGATTCGGCAACAATCGGTTAACCACTATCGCATTCATGAAATTTGTCTTTTCGCTGCTTCTGTTCGCACTTCTCGCCACGACCGGTTGCCGTTCGCCCGGCCACAAATTGGAACCCGGATTAATCAGCCAAATCAAAGAAGGAACAACGACACGCGTCGAAGTGGAACAAACTTTTGGTGAACGTAAACATGTAATGACAGGCGCGAATCACAAGACGTTGACCCTGCATAAATATCGGATTGATCATCACAATCCCGGTTGGCGTGGCGTGGCTGAAGGGAACGCCGGATTCATTGAACTGCGCGGATTGACGGTGCTTTACGATACGAATGCGACCGTGGAGAAAGTACTTTTTCACCAATCCAACACGACAGTTCGGAGGGATCGAGATGGAATTCTCATCGGCTGGTCGCCTGCCAACGCAGATTTAGACAAAATCAAAACGGGGATCACTTCATTGGGCGAAATCATTCAATGGTATGGAACTCCCTCGCTCCAAACGTTGACGATTGATGGAGATCGAATGTTGTGCTGGAGCTTTCTTCGAGAAGGGCGTTTCCAGTCTCAAAAACGAGAACAGGAATTCCAAGTGGTGGTGGATAGCGACGATTTCGTGACCAATTTCCGAATCATCGGCAACACGGATGCGGCGGCTGATTGAACGACGGAGTTGGAAGACTCCTTAATTATTTCATCGCCGCGTAAACGCGATGAACATCATCATGATCATCGATTGCATTGAGAAATTCGGTGACTTCCTTCCGAAAAGGTTCGCTCAACTCAGGGAATGTTTTCGCGATGTAACGGATTTCTGAAGCAACAATGATCCAACCCGCCGCTTTCGCCGCTTTGGTGACATGGTCCAGATCCTTGATTTCAGTAAGAAAACGCGCGCCCTTTTGACCGGCGGGAACTTCATCGGCTTCCAATGGTTCAAAATCTTGTGCGCCAGCTTCAATGGCGTCGCTTTCCGCATCGCGATTGGCATCCGTGTGCGTGGCCTCGACCACGCCAAGATGATTGAAGAAAAAGGAGACGCTGCCGGGATTTCCCAGTGATCCAGCCTTGAATAAAGTGCGAATTTCCGGCGCGGTGCGATTGCGGTTTTCAGTCAGACATTCCACCACAACAGGAACTTTGTGCGGGGCGAATCCTTCAAAAGTGATCAGCTCGAAAACGACTTTCTCCTCAGTTTGGCCAGAGCCTTTTTTGATGGCGCGTTCGATCGTTTCGCGGGTCACGGAAGCTTTGCGCGCCTTTTCCACGGCAACCGAGAGACGCGCGTTTGAATCAGGATCGGCACCGCCGAGCTTGGCGGCGATCATGATTTCACGGGTGAGTTTGGCCACCATCTGCCCTTTTTTTTGGGCGTTGGCTTCGCGTCCGGCTTGCTTCCATTGTGCTCCCATAGTTCGGCCAGTTTGCAGAAGCTGACCGCCGCGATTCAATGCAAATCCCATCCAATTGCCAAATAAGAGACCGTCGGGAAGGATTGACAGATTTTTGACTTAACCCAGCAATTGCGCCACTTTCCCGACGCTCAACCATTAAAACAAGTTGCATCGGGCATAAGATTGAGCGTAAAAGTCGCAGACATTTTTCATGGGTAAAACACTAATCATTGCAGAAAAGCCATCCGTCGCGGGGGACATCGCCAAAGCGCTCGGCAGTTTCACACAAGACAAAAGTCGGGAGTTTTACGAGAGCGATAATTACATTATTTCGTCCGCCGTTGGGCATTTGCTCACCATCGCTGTGCCGGAAGAATTCGAGGTCAAGCGCGGCAAATGGACGTTTGCCAATCTTCCAGTTATCCCCCCGCACTTTGATTTATTGCCCATCGAGAAAAATGAGGCGCGTCTCAAAGTTTTAGTCAAGCTCATCAAACGCAAAGATGTCGCTGCGCTGGTTAATGCTTGCGACGCCGGTCGCGAAGGCGAATTGATTTTTCGTTACATCGCCCAATATGCAAAAAGCACCAAACCGATTCAGCGACTCTGGCTTCAATCCATGACTCCCGCCGCCATTCGCGACGGCTTTGCACATTTGCGGACGGACGCCGACATGATGCCCCTGGCCGACGCAGCGACGTGTCGCTCGGAATCGGATTGGCTCATCGGCATCAATGGAACGCGCGCGATGACAGCGTTTAATTCCAAGACCGGCGGCTTTCATCTTACGACGGTCGGGCGCGTGCAGACGCCGACGCTGGCGATTTTAGTCGAGCGCGAGGAGAAGATTAAAAAATTCGTATCGCGCAATTATTGGGAAATTCACGGGACGTTCGGCGCGGAAGCGGGTGAATATGTCGGACGTTGGTTTGACGAAAAATTTTCCAAAAAAGAAGGCGACGACCAATTAAAGCAGGAACGCGTTTGGGACGTTAAATTTGCCGAAGCGATCCAATTAAAATGTCTCGGTAAACCAGGCATCGTCACTGAAGAAAGCAAACCGACGACTTCAATGTCGCCCGCGCTTTATGATTTGACGACGTTGCAGCGCGAGGCGAACGGGCGCTTTGGTTTCTCCGCGAAAAACACGCTCGGTCTGGCGCAGGCGCTTTACGAAAAACACAAAGTCCTGACGTATCCGAGAACGGATTCGCGCGCGTTGCCGGAAGATTATTTGGAGACAGTCAAAGCGACGATTGGGATGTTGGCAGACACAAATTATCGCACGCCTGCCGAAGCGATTTTGAAGAACGGTTGGGTGCGCCCGAACAAACGCATCTTTAATAATGCGAAAGTTTCGGATCACTTTGCGATCATTCCTACGCTCATTTCTCCAAAGGCTTTGAGCGAGCCGGAACAAAAACTTTACGACCTCGTCACGAAACGGTTCCTCGCGGTTTTCTATCCGGTGGCAGAATTCCTTGTCACCACGCGCATCACGCGGGTCGAGACCGAGCCGTTCAAAAGTGAAGGCAAAGTCATGGTGAACGCGGGTTGGCTTGCAGTTTACGGCAAGGAGGCCGCGGAATCCGACGACACGCCGAGCCTCGTACCAGTCAAACCGAACGAAACCGTCAAAACCGTGAAAGTTGAAGTTCAGGCGAACATCACCAAACCACCGGCGCGTTATTCGGAAGCGACACTGCTTGGCGCGATGGAAGGCGCAGGAAAATTAATCGAGGACGAAGAACTCCGCGAAGCGATGAGCGAGAAAGGTCTCGGCACTCCGGCAACGCGCGCGACGATCATTGAAGGTTTGATCTACGAAAAATATATCACGCGCAACGGCCGCGAATTGCAGCCGATGGCGAAGGCTTTTTCGCTCATCACACTGCTGCGCGGATTGCAAATCCCGCAACTTTGTTCGCCGGAACTCACGGGCGAATGGGAATTCAAATTGAATCTCATGGCGCGCGGAAAAATGAAGCGCGACGAATTCATGAAAGAAATTGCCGACGCGACCCGCGACATCGTGGCCAAAGCGAAGAGTCACGAAAGCGACACGGTTCCCGGCGATTACGGCACGCTCAGTGTGCCGTGCCCGAAATGCGGCGGCGAAATTCAGGAGAATTACAAAAAGTTTCAGTGCCAGAAATGCGACTTTGCGCTCTGGAAAATCGTGGCGAGCCGACAATTGGAAATTCCCGAAATCGAGGAACTCATTACCAAAGGACAAGTGGGGCCGCTGCAGGGTTTCCGCAGCAAACAAGGTTTTCCATTCGCTGGCGTCATCAAAATGGCCGCGC
>JBBQAX010000302.1:0-5299 GCA_038316905.1 Verrucomicrobiota bacterium
AAACACTCGAGCGAGTCTTGAAAAGAGCGACGATTCTTGGATGAGTCAAAAGCCGGTGAAAGTCGCATCTCGAAACGGAACCGAATTAAAGATTCAGGACGATTTTTCGATTCTCGCGGCAGGAAATAATCCTAATACGGAAACTTATACGGTCACATTGCAGAGCGATCTGCCGCAAGTGACGGCGATTCGGTTGGAGGCGTTGACACACGACAGTTTTCCGAACAAAGGATTGGGACGGGTCAACGGCAATTTTGTTTTGAGCGGATTTGAGGTGAGGGCGATTACGGACGGGAAAACCAACAAAGTAAAGATCGCGAAGGCGGTTGCGGATTACGAACAAAAGGAACAACCGATTGCAGCCACGTTGGACGATAAACCCGCAACGGGTTGGGCGGTCGATGGGCATGTGACCCCAAAAAATCGGCAGGCTATCTTTACTTTTGAACAGCCAGTTTCAGGCGGGACAGGAACGGTTTTTGTGGTTTTGCTTAAACATTTTTCTCTGCACAAGCAACATGCCATTGGTCATTTCAAACTGTCTTTGACATCGGAATCAAAACCGTCGCTGCCTGACACGACTTTGCCGGAGAAGATTTTGACCATTTTGAAATTGCCGATGGAAGAGCGAGGCGAGGATCACAAAAAGGAGTTGGCGAAATATTATCGGAGCATTGCTCCCGAGTTGGCTGAGACACGAAAGCAATTGGTCGAAGTGACAAAGAAGAAAGAGGATTTGAATAAAAAGATTCCGACGACGTTGGTTTCCGTTCACGAAGAGCCGAAGCAGATAAAGGTTCTGCGTCGTGGCAATTGGATGGATGAAGGCGGAGAGGTCGTAACGGCGGCGTTCCCGCAATTTTTGCCGCACCCGGAAATGGAAGGGCGTCAGCCAAATCGTCTGGATCTCGCACGCTGGATGGTGTCGTCCGAAAACCCGCTGACGGCGCGGGTGTTCGTGAATCGTTGGTGGAAATTATATTTTGGAACTGGTTTGTCCAAAGTGCTTGACGACATTGGTTCGCAAGGAGAATGGCCGACGCATCCTGAACTTCTCGATTATCTGGCGCTGGAATTTTCCAAAGATTGGGATGTAAAAAAGATTCTCAAGCTGATGGTCACTTCAAGTGCGTATCGGCAATCGTCGTTGGCGGATAAAAAATTGCGCGAGATTGATCCGTTCAATCGTTTGGTCGCGCGACAATCGCGATTCCGACTTGATGCGGAGATGGTTCGCGACAATGCGCTCGCCATCAGTGACCTGCTTTCGCCAACGATGTTTGGTCCGAGTGCGAAGCCGTATCAGCCTGCGGGTTATTATGCGCAGTTGAATTTCCCGAAGCGCGAATACGAAGCGGACAAAGGCGACAATCAATATCGGCGCGGGCTTTACACGCATTGGCAGAGAACATTTTTACATCCAATGCTGATGGCGTTCGATGCGCCGAGCCGCGAGGAATGCACGGCGGAACGGCCCCGTTCCAACACGCCGTTGCAATCGCTGACGCTTTTGAATGATCCGACGTTTGTGGAAGCGGCGCGCGTCTTTGCGGAAAGAATAGTAGAGCAGGGCGGGGCGAACGAACGTGAGCGATTGAAGTGGGCTTACGGACAGGCGCTTTCACGCGAGCCGCAAAAGGATGAAATCAAAATGCTTTCCGAGCTTTATCAAAAGCATCTGGCGAAATATCAGTCGGATAAAGATGCGACGGAAAAAGTTTTGAGCGTGGGTGATCGACCCGCGAAAAAGACAATCAATCCAGCGGAACTCGCGGCGTGGACATCCGTTTCGAGAACGCTTTTGAATCTTCACGAAACGATAACGCGATTTTGACGAGAACCATGCCTGTCGTCCCTGTGCGCCGCTTCCACATTCTTTCTGACCGCGCGCATGCAGCCAATGACGAATGAGTAATTCCTAATTCCTAATGACGAAAGAAGAACCAAACTCAAAGAACCAAGAGATCAGCACGATCAACCTTGGTTGAGCATTCTCCCTCTGGAACCAGAGCAATTCGAACTGGCAAAAGCGTGCGGGTCTTCGGGCTTTGATTCATTGAGACATTCTTTCGTCATTAGGAATTAGTGCTTCGTCATTAGAGCCAATCTCCTGACAAAACCCGGGCGTGATGCGCCTGCCGTTTAAGGGCTGATCATTCGGAAGAATTCCATTCTGTTCGTGGCGTCCAGGCTCTGGAAGCGGAATGAGTTCGTAAACGGTAACGTGGTGTGAGTGTTCCATGAGCCGATCGGATTGGTCGAGTTTTGGAGCCGATAAGTCGTGTTGGTTTGACCGTAGAGCGTCAGTCGCAATTGGGAGGCATTGAACCCATTGAATTCGACAAGCGGGGGTTCGGGTGTGAACTCAACGCCACGATAAAACGCGTTACTTGCGCCAGGCAAAGCGAGAAGGGTGGGAGCGGCATTGGTCTGTGGCCAGTGCATGAGAGGGAGCCACGGTCCACTCAGGTCGGTCGCAGAGAGAAGCTCATAGGCCGTCCAGGGACGACCATAGAATTCTATGATGCGGTTCGTCCCGGAAAGCGCGGCGACGAGCAACGGTTCCACAGCAACGTAAATCACCTGGCCATTTACGGCGGCGCCATTGGTGATGGTTTCGCCAGTCACCCGTTGCGCCAGAATATTTTTAACTTCCAGCGGCACGAAGGCAGAGCGCGGAACTGTGCCTGCCTCGAAATTCAGCCATGCGAGTTGCGAGCTTGCAGCCAACGGTTGCGACGAATTTGCGACGAAGATCAGTTGCGAATGTCCAGGGCCAGCGGGAGCGAGCGTCGCGCTGACCAGTCCACTCGCGAGAGGCGCGAGCGTCAAGTTGGTGAGCCGTGTGGGATCGGTTTCCACGACGAAGGTCAGGTTGGTGAGCTGCCAACCGGTGTCTAACCAGATGGACAATTGATTGGATTCTCCCGCTAATACGTTGGTTTTACCGAGCGTGACGGTCAGATCTGCTGTTGTATCGAGAACCACGATGGAAAACGATTGCGTGGCGCTCAAAAAGGGCGAGCCGTTGTCCTGCACGATCAATTGAATCAGATTGGTTTTTCCACCCTGCGTGTTGTTGGGAGTCCAACTCAAAATGCCGCCGGCATTGACGCTGAGACCAGTCGGCGCTCCGGAACCAAAGCTGTAGGTTAGGGCTTGAACTGGCAGATCGAGATCGACAGCAGCATTCGTGTATTTAAACGACTGGCCTTCGCTGATGACAAAGTTCGTGAGCGTGGCGAGTAACGGAGGCTGGTTCACCTCGCGCACAATCACGGTAACGGAGTTGGTGGCGTAGAGCGGCGGCAAGCCATTGTCGCGCACGACGACGGTAAATAGATTGGTGCTGGGACCGTTGCCTTCACCCGTCGGCCATTGAACGCGGCCAGTGGATGGATTGATGGTTGCTCCCGCCGGACCAACCGGCATGGTGAAGAGCAGACTTTGTCCGGGAAGATCCAGATCGGTCGCGCTCGCGGTGATCACCACATTGCTGCCTTCATCGACGGCAGCCGGCGCAGTCAACACGAGCGTCGGCGCGTTGTTCGAAAGGGTGATGATGGTTGCCGTGTCGGCGTAAAGCGGTGCGGGTTCGCGATTGCCGAATGTATCTGTCGCGACAGAATAAAACTCGTAACGATGGCCGTTGGTCCCGTTGAACAACGCGCCAACTTCCGTCATGTTCTGCAACCACGGAATAAATGGGCCGTAGTTATCCGCCACGAAAATGTCGTAGGACGAAACGGTCCCGCCGCCCACATCGACACCCGACCAACTCACCGGGAATTGTGTCTGGCTATAACCTGGCAACGCGGATACCGAACTATTCGGAGTCGTGAAATCTTCAGGCGGCAAAGTTCCGTAGGTCAGCGTATAACTGCCCGTGCTGTTGTGATCGAGCAGGTGCAAAATGTTCTCGCGAATCGGTTGCTGGCTGCGACCAATGAACGTGCGATCTGTCACCCAGACGTTGGTTTCGAGCAACAGAATTTTGCCATCAGACCGCATTACGCGTGACAATTTCAATGCGTTATTCGCCGGATCTGCAATGCGGAGGTAAGTCCAACCTGCTGTCATGTTCGCTGTCAGTTGAACATTGGTATGACCCAGCGAAGGCGTGGAATCCACCGTGCCTTGCAACACCACATTCACCGCGTTGGTGGTTCCGTCGCTGAGATACAGATGATCTGGATAATCGTCCGGATCATAAACGTCGTTGACGAGGAAGTCCGGGAAACCGTCGCCGAAAGAACCATCCGCATAAACCAGATGATTCATTTCGTGAATCGTCACGCTATCCACAAGTGAAAGATTCGTTTTGCCGAGGCTGTCCACGTGTTCGAACTTCGCATCATAACTGATGAACAGTCCCTGCAACGTCGAAGTGAGCAACCAGCGCGCAATGCTGATTTGTCCGGGCGCGACATCGCCGAAGTCGGCGGTGAGCGACGGTGTGACACTTTGACCGGCGACTTGAGTGCCAATGATTTTAAAGTCGATGAGCAGCCCTTTGTCGTTCTCAACGATTCTCGGCTGGCTGGAAACGATCCGCACATTTTTGGCCTCACCCTTGCCCGCGTTTTGCACGAGCACAGCCAGATTGTAAGGAACGGTTGGTTCAATGATGTTATGGGTGAACGGATCGTCACTGAACACATCGCGCTGATGGAAATATTTAATGCGCAACTTCGGATCAGGATAAACCGTGATCGGCGCGGGTGTGAGAGGAATGTCGATGTTCAATTCGCCGACGGTGTAAGCCAGCGTGCCGCCGACGAAATAAACGGTCGGAGTTTCCGGCGCAGCTTCGGATGTGGGAACCAGAATGAAGGAAGCACTTCCCGTCGAGTCAGTGCCAAGTGTGCCGGTGCCGTTTACATTACCGAGACCAATAACCGTGGGCGTACGCAGACCGAAACGATCAGTGACATCATGTCCATCGGCGTCGTAGATGATCGGATTAACTGCAATATTTTGCAGCGGATTTGCAGGGTCACGATTGATCAATTGCAACGTCGCATTGAAGGCGTTGCGGGCAATGATGACGTCCTGGTCAATTTGGATTTTGACGCGAGCGCAAACACCGCCTGAGGCCGCTGCTTCTGATTTCGCAATGATCGGTTTCTGCATCGTTCTCACAGTTTCCAACACGTCGTATTGCTCTTCCATTGCCCGTAACAATTGATCGACCTGGGGTTGGATCCTGGCAGCCAATTGATCCGCCATATTTTTCTGAAAGCCACGCAAACCCGAGAGGTTGCCGGAGCAGACTTCGGGGTTGAGTTCGATAGAGCCA
>JBBQAX010000303.1:0-5292 GCA_038316905.1 Verrucomicrobiota bacterium
AACGCGCGCCTTCACTGCGGATGAAGCGTCGCCCTTGCTCGGACAATCGACGCACGATGTTTTTCTCAACGAAACAACCTGCTGGCGCGACGTCCCGGAAAAAGTTTGGGACTACACCATCGGCGGTTATCAGGTGATGAAGAAATGGTTGAGCTACCGGGAATTAGCCCTGCTCGGTCGCGCGCTCACGCCGGACGAGGCGCGCGAAGTCACCCACATGGCTCGTCGCATTGCCGCATTGATTTTGCTCCAGCCGGAATTGGACAAGAATTACGAAGCAATCAAATCGGCTTCTATTTCATTTCCAGTCGCAAACTAGCTTTCCGCTCTTGATTCGGTTCAATCTTCAAAGCTGTTTCCGAAACAAACCGGTGAACCATTCAAAGGCGCGTTTGTGCCACGGCGCTCGTTTTCACATCGGCGAGCTGAATGGTTTTGGATTGCGCCTTGTCGCGCTCCGGCACCATGACTCCCGGTTGAGTGAGTTCATGGCGTCTGCAAAACTTCAGTATCCGTGTCCATCAGTGTCCATCAGTGTCCATCCGTGGTGAATCCTTCTTTCGACTGAATGGTTCCGGCCGAACGAGCTTTTCTTTTTCATCCATTTCCAAAAACGTTTTTTGAGTTAAGGTCGCGGGGCAATGTTGGCAAATCATGATTGATCCAAAGAAAATCGAGACCATCTCCAGCCCTTCGCCCACTTGGGGTTGGTTCTTCCACATGGCGTGGCGCGATAGCCGACGCAGCCGTGGAAAACTTCTACTGTTCTCGATGTCCATCGTGTTGGGAATCGCGGCGATGGTGGCGATTGGCTCGTTTGGGCGCAGCATGGAACGCGCGGTGGAACAGCAAACCAAGGGGTTGCTCGGCGCGGATGTGATGGTGCAATCGCGCGACGAATTTACCGGGACGCAGAAAACGTTTCTCGATTCGCTCGGCGGGAAAACATCCGATCAGATTCTGTTTTCTTCGATGGTGTATTTCCCGAAAGCCGATGGAACGCGACTCGCGCAAATCGGCGCGCTCAGTGGCGAATTTCCCTTTTACGGCGAAGCGCAAACGGCTCCCGCCAACGGCTGGAAACGATTTCAAAATGGCGAAGGCGCGTTGGTCGAGGAAACGTTGCTCGGCCAATTCAATGCTCAAGTCGGCGACATGATCAAGGTCGGCGAACTGACGCTGCCGATTGTCGGCGCACTCTTGAAAGTTCCCGGCGACAACGAATTTTTCGCGAGCCTCGCGCCGCGTGTTTATGTGCGCATGGAAAAGCTCGCCGCGACCGGTTTGATCGGTGAAGCGAGCCTCGCGCGGTATCGTCGGTATTTTCAATTCGACTCGGACGCCACCGTAGAAAAAGTCGCGAAGGAACTCGAAGACCGGAAAGAGGAACTGGAGCTTCGCGTCGATACCGTGCAGGAGCGCAAGGAAGATTTGGGCGAATCGCTTGACCGACTCTATCGCTTTCTCAGCCTCGGAGGATTCGTCGCGCTATTGCTCGGCTCCATTGGAATTGCCAGCGCGATCCAGGTTCACATTCGCCAACGCCTGGATTCTGTGGCGATGTTGCGTTGTCTCGGCGCCACCGCGCGACAGGCGTTTCTGATTTATCTGATTCAAGGCGCGGCGCTGGGTTTGGCGGGAGTCATTGCTGGAACCGCGCTCGGAATTTTGCTGCAACAAAGTTTGCCGTGGGCGTTCGCGGATTTCATTCCCGTCGAGGTAAAATTCTCGATTGATCTGTGGTCCGTCCTTCGCGCCGCGTCCGCTGGATTTGTGATTTGCATGTTGTTCGCATTGCTCCCGTTGCTTCAGGTGCGAACGGTTTCGCCTCTCGCAGTTTTCCGTCGCGACCTCGATCACCCGACACGTCGCGATCCGTGGTTGCTCGCGGTTTATCTCGCGATCGCCGCAGGCGTGGTCGGTTTCGCTCTGTTGCAAACCGAGCGCTGGAAACACGGGATTGGTTTCGCCGGCGGACTGGCGGTCGCATTGCTGGTTTTATTTCTCGTGGCGCGATTGGTGGTTTGGAGCGTGCGAAAACTCGGTCGCCCTTCCTGGCCCTTCGTCTGGCGGCAAGGCATCGCCAGTTTGCATCGCCCGAATAATCGCACGTCACTTTTGATGGTCTCGCTCGGACTCGGCACGTTTTTGATCCTCACACTTTATCTCGTGCAATATTCGCTCGTCCGCGAATTGACGCCGGAAAATCAGGCCGGAAAACCGAACGCAGTTCTTTTCGATATTCAAACCGACCAGAAAGATGGCGTGGTGAATTTGCTCAAAGAACATCAACTTCCGGTGTTAGGAATCTCGCCCGTCGTCACGATGCGGCTTCAATCGATCAAAGGCCGTTCGTCCGACGAATTGTTGAAGGAGAAAAAAATTAAGAGTTGGGTTTTGCGCCGTGAATATCGCTCCACCTACCGCGATAATTTGGTCAGCTCTGAGGAATTAGTTGAAGGCGATTGGATCAAAAGCGCCTCAGCCGACGACGGTGCTATTCCGATCTCGCTTGAGAAAGGAATCTCTGAAGAATTGGGCGTGGGCGTCGGTGACGAACTGGTTTTCGACGTGCAAGGAATCCCGATCAAAACGCGCATTGCGAGTTTGCGCAAAGTGGATTGGCGTCGCATTCAGGCAAATTTCTTTGTCGTGTTTCCACGTGGCGTGATCGAGGACGCACCCGGCTTTTTCATTATCACCACGCACGTGAACGACGCTGCGCAATCTGCGGCCATGCAGCGTGTCCTGGTGCAGAAATATCCAAACGTTTCCAGCATCGACTTCACGCTCGTGCTGCGCGTGGTGGAAGGAATCGTTTCTAAAATTTCGTTTGCGATCCGGTTCATGGCGCTGTTCACGGTGTTCACTGGAATCATTTTGTTGATCACCGCAGTTCTCAACAGCCGATTCCAACGACTGCGCGAAAACATCTTGCTGCGAACACTCGGTGCGTCGTCAGGTCAATTGCTGAAAATTCAATTGATCGAGTTTTTTCTACTCGGCCTTTGCGCAAGCGTCACCGGCATCGCTCTGGCGGTGGGCGCGCATTGGTTGCTCACCACGTTTGTTTTCAAAGCGCCCTTCACGGTTCCCATCGTGCATCTCTTCGTTGCGGTAGCCCTGAATTCCGCGCTCACCATTGTGGTGGGGTTGCTCGCCAGCCGCACCGTACTGAATCGTCCGCCACTCGAAGTCCTGCGGGCCGAAGGGTAGCCGCTCTCGGCAGAAGGTGCGTTGCTCGAACGGGAACCGACGCCACGCTCTGGCGAGCGCGGCTACGGGAGTGGGTTTTTCAAACGCTTTACAAAAAATCCGTTGTCATTCTCCTCGTGTTCAGCGATTTAAAAACCCATGAAACAACTCGCCAAGATTCTTCGATTGGATTTTCTCCCACTCAGCACCGACTGCGGATTGCTGGCACTGCGCCTTTGGGTTGGTTTGTCCATGTTGCTTCTCCATGGTTGGGACAAAGTCATCAACTTCGACAAATATTCGCAGAAATTCATCGGCTTGTTCGGCCTCAGTCCTTCGATGAGTTTGGCGCTGGCCATTTTCGCCGAAGCCGTTTGCTCGGCATTATTAGTTCTCGGTTTGTTCACCCGTTTTGCCGCGCTCAACCTCATCGTCACGATGTGTGTCGCGTTCTTCATCGCGCACAAAGGAGTTTTGAAAGGCGAAGGCAGCGGTGAAATGGCCTTCATTTATCTCGCCGCCTACGTTGTGATGTTTCTGGCAGGTCCGGGAAGATATTCCGCCGACGCAAAAATGGGCGGGAAAGTTTAACGCTCGGAAGCGATGACGCCCACGTGTCCTCACTGCAAACAGACGGTTGCCAACGCTGATGTGAATGTCGCGAGCGACGTCGCGTTCTGTCGCATCTGCAATGTGGCGCACAAACTTTCCGACCTCGTTCATGGACTGGCCTTGGGTGATGTCGATCTCACTCGTCCGCCTCAAGGCACCTGGCACAGCCAGATGGGAATGAGCACCGTAATCGGCGCGACGCATCGCTCGATTGGCATGGCAATCGGCACGCTCGCCATCTCTCTTTTCTGGAATGGGATCACTTCTGTTTTCGTATCGCTCGCTTTTAGTTCCACGCTGAAACATCTCGGCGTCGGGGCGCCAGATTGGTTCCCTGATCCGAAAATGAACGGCGGCCCCATGACGGTCGGCATGACGATCTTTCTCTGGCTCTTTCTCACGCCCTTTATCCTGATTGGCCTGGCGATGATCGGCGCGTTCCTGTCATCGTTAGTCGGGAGGTCTGAGATTCGTATCGGTCAAACCGAAGGCGTGATCTTCAATGGCATTGGTTCGACTGGAAGGAGGAAACGTTTCAACACCGAAACCGTCCGGGATGTGCGCATCGAAATCGAGGAATGGAGCGGCCGCCACCACGGTCGTCGCAACCAAAAGAAAAACATCCTCATCGAGATGCAAGACGGCAAACAGCACAAGTTCGGCTCCATGCTGCGCGAGGACAGAATGAACTTTGTCGCGGCTGCGGTGCGCCAGGCGTTGCTTTCGCCACAGGGAGCGCGTTCAAATCAAACGATGTTTTAGATTGAAACCACGCTGCTGTTCTTAATCCTGTTTCGATTGAAAAAGCTCACGATTCATACCGATGGCGGTTGCGAAGGAAATCCCGGGCCGGGCGGCTGGGGTGCGGTGTTGCGTTGCGGCGACACCTTGAAAGAAATCAGCGGAGCCGAACCCGCCGCCACGAACAACCGGATGGAATTGCAAGCCGCCATTGGCGCGCTTTCCGCCGTGAACGAACCGTGCGAAATCGAATTGTTCACCGACTCCGTTTACCTGCGCGATGGCATTACCAAATGGCTTCCGTCGTGGAAACGGCGCGGCTGGCAAACGGCGGACAAGAAACCCGTGAAAAACAAAGATCTCTGGTGCGCGCTCGATGGATTGGTTCGCGAACACCAGATCGTTTGGAAGTGGTTGAAAGGTCATGCCGGACACGTCGATAACGAACGTTGTGATCAGCTCGCCCGCGACGCCATCGCAGGAATCCGCAAGCAATACATCCCTGCACAACTGGCCGCTCTTATTGAGAATCGCATAATAGTGTGAATATGATTGGGTATTTTGGTATTGTCCGGGCATGTCGAAAACACGTGACAATGCCGTGATGGAAAAGCGCCGCAGGAAAGCGGGCAAACTCTTTGCCAAGGATTATTCCGCGCCGGAAGTGGCCCGGCGTCTGGGGGTCGCCCGGCAAGTGGCTTATCGATGGAAGAACGCCTGGGAGCAAGGCGGCATCTCGGCCCT
>JBBQAX010000304.1:0-5258 GCA_038316905.1 Verrucomicrobiota bacterium
GAATTATATTAAAACCTGTCCGATGTCGCGATAGAGGGGGTTTCCCGTATTTATTTTACAAAAGCTTCGACAGCTTTTCGCGGTCGCCCATTCCGGCGAGCATGTAAACCTTGTCGCCACGGCTCCAACTTGCGGTTGTCCACGCGCCCTCCTTCGCAAATTGCGGAATCATGGGTGGTCGTTTCGCGAAAGCGGAGCGGTCGGCGATAAACAAGTGAACTTCCTCTGGCCCCATTTCCCCGAAGCAGATCAACGTGACCTTTTGCCCCTTCCACGAGAGCACGCGACAACCGATGCCAGGCATTTCTTTCAATCCTTGCGTCAAAGTGAAATCGCCATGTGCATTCTGCTCGCTCAACCATTCCTTGATTTCGCTGACATCGGTTGACTCCAAATCGAGCCGGTCCATTTGCGTCACAAAGCTGATCATGTCGGAACGGAACGCGGGAAAGCGGGCCTGTTTATTCAAGAGCCAAAAACTCAGCGTGCTTGCGAGAATCAGAAAACAGGCGGCGGCAGCAAACCAGGAACGTCGATACCAAACGCGCGGTCTGATAATTTTTCCACCCGCTAAAATCGTGAATCTTAAATCGGCGGGTACGGAAATGGATTTTACCTTTTGGCTGATGGCCGCATCCCATTGCCTTTGTTCAGCAAGCCAATTCGACAGCTCTGGATCGCGCCGGGCGTGTTCGAGCGCTTCCGCGAACGCAGGATCATGGGCATCGGCGCCGTTGTGCCGGTAGGACTGCAAAATAAATTTGGCTTCTTCGTTAGTCATTTGGGGGAACTCCTCTGCTGTTGGTCTAAAGGGATAATTTTGCGAATGCTTTTCGTCTTGGTTAACTGGTCGCGCAACAAAGTTTTGCCCCGCGAAATCCGGGACATGACTGTGCCGACCGGAATTTCCAATGCCTCGGCGATCTCTCGATAGGAATGATCTTCCAAATAAAGAAGCGTGAGCGGGGCACGATAAATTTCCTCAAGCTGCATGAGCGCTTCCCAGACTGTGGCTCCGTCCATTTCATCAACCATCGTCGGTGAAATCGCCGGCAACTTTTCATCAACCGAACCGACTTCGAAATGCGGAAAACGAGTGTCGTGCCGCCGCGCGCCCAGAAATTTTCGGCGCAATGCGGTGAACAACCATGCTTTGATTTTCGATTTGTCCCGCAGTTGGTGTCCTTTGGTGGCAAACGTGTAAAATGTGTCCTGAGTCAAATCGCAGGCATCGGCCTCGTTTCGCGCGAGACTCAGCGCGAAACGATAGAGCGATTCGTAATGGCTGTTCACGACCTGTTCGAAATCCGGTTCCACGGAAATAAGATGCTTCGTGCCGGGAATTATTCCAGAATTTCGTATCGGGCGCTTATTGCCGAAATAGCGGCAAGGGCGAGTCGCTCGTGTCACAGGGCTGACGCATATCAAACTCGGAACGTTGGAGTTCAAGCTTCAGCTTGTCTGAATGCGAATAAAAAAGCCCAAACAAGCTGAAGCTTGAACTCCAACATTGGGAAATTGAGAGGTATGCGTCAGCCCTGGCCCGTGTCACCACAGGGCTTCTGCGATCATGGCCTCGAATACAGGCAGGCTGCGCGCTCCGATGAAGCGGCGGCGCACGTTGCCTTCGGCATCCACGATAACAGTCGTGGGCAGTTCGCCGCCATTAAACCTGCCGCCGACTTCGTTCTTCTCGTCGAGTAAAATGGTGTAATTGATTCCTCTCTCTTTCACGGCGCGGCGGACTTTTTCGCGAACCCGTTTCAACGCCTCTGCATTGCGTTCATCATCGTCGTGGTGGCCATCGCTTTTGTTCTGTTCCTCAACTGCGGCGTGACCGCCGATGTGACCGTGGCTGTCTGGCACGAAATCAAGCGAAACGCCGATGATGGCGAGTTTGTCACCGCCCTGCTTTTGAAGGGCGATCAGTTCCGGCATTTCACTCAGACAGGCGGTACACCACGTCGTCCAGAAATTGATCAACACCACTTTGCCGCGAAAATCCGAGAGCCGCACGCGGCGTCCATCGAGCGCGCGCAGCGAAAAGTCTCCGGCGGGAACGGCTTGGCGCGCGGCATAAGCTTCATTCGGCACCGTGAGTTTTACAGGCGGGAAATTGCTCTGATGCGCAGCCCACCAAGCTTTGGCGCGGCTCGCTCCCGCTTTGGCTTTCTCGTGACTGCCCTCGCGAAATTCTTTCAATCCGGTCTTCTCGTTTTCAAACGATAACGTGTCGCTGAGTTTTACGCCGAAGTTTTCGCCGGACCAGTTTTCCAGCAGCTTCAAGCCCATCGAAACGATGGATGGATCATCTTCATCGAGCAGCGGAATGACAATCGGCACGCCGATGCGCGCGTCCGCCAGTTTCAAACTATTCAAGCCCAGCAGCCGGATTTGCGGATCAGGATCAGCCAATTGTGCGGTGGCTAATGCGGGGATGGCGGGATGGTTTAGAGAGCGGAGAATGCCGAAGGCGGTTTCACGCACGTTCATGTCCACATCCAGCGCAGCGGAAAGAAGCATGGATTCCAATTCCGCAGGCAAAGGCTGGTCGGGCGAAACGGCGCGCGAAATCTGCCGTATCGCGACCTGACGATGAACAATCTTTCCGGTGTTCCAGGCCGCGAGAATCGCCGCTGTGCGGTCGGGTGAATTCTCAATCATTTCTTCCACCAATTCAGGCGGCGGTGCCTGGTTCGCCAGCGTCGCAGTGCGGGCGATTTTATTTTGCAACGGCTCACGGAAAAACCAGACCGCAACGACGACGACAATCCCCAGACCAAGAAGGAAACGGTTGGGCAATCGACTTTTGCGCGAGCCATTGGCGTGCGGAGTATTGTTGCCGGTATTTTTATTACTCACGGTTTCCACAGTTCTGTTTGCGGATAAAACGCCTGCCATGCGAACCAATAGACCATGCCGGCGGGAATGGTTTGTCCGTTATCATCTGTAGCCGTCGCAGTGCGAGTAACAGGATCAAGCGAAATCTGGATATTCTGTCCGCCGATTGTATCTGAAATCGCCTTGCCGGGCGGCAAATTGTCCAGCGGATAAGCTTTGGCCTCGCCGTTGACGATGGTCCCAAGCATACCCGCAGGCGAACGGATCGTTTTGCCAGTCTCCGTCCATGATGAAGTGGTATTGATCGCCCGCGAGGAAAACTTCTTTTTCCTCCATGGATTCATAGTCAAATTCGACTTCGATTTTCCTTTGTTCCGACTTTGTTGTTTTGGCAGGTTTTCGATGTCTCTTTTCCATAGGTTCATCCTTTCGTTTTTAGCTGGCGGCAGCGGCTTGATTTCGTTTTCAAATTGTTGCTTCTACACGAAGTGGGAACCGCCTACTTCTGCTGGGCAGCTTCAGCCCATTCCACGAAACGCTTTGGACCTCCTGGCATGTAGCCAACATTTCGCGCGAGTTCATTTCCTTGCGAATCCAGGAGAACCAAGGTGGGGAATCCTTCGATTTTAAATGTTTCGGACAGTTCCTCGTTTTGCTGCTTCAGCTTGTCCGGCTGCGGGGTCCGTTGTGGGAAATCCAATTCCAGCAGGACCAGTTCTTCATCCGCGAATTTGGCGAACTGCTTTGTGCTCAGGATGTCATTCTTCAGTTGCTTGCAGGGCGGACACCAGTCCGAGCCGGTGAAGTTCATCAGAATTGGTCGATTCTTCTCTGTCGCGAGTGCCCTGGCCTGATCGAATTCCGTCAGCCAGGCCGACGCATCTGCGGAAGCGTCTGACCTAAGATCCGAAGAGGATTCTGGCGCGCCACCGCATCCCATCACCGAGATCGCAACTGAAGCCAGCAATAAAAACGTCAACTGTTTCATATCAATGTGACGCCGGGTGCGCGTCTTTATTCCCACGCACTCATCGTAAGGCAGGTGTGCTGACAAACCCGCGCTAGGATTCGGTTTGGAATAAATTTCTAAGCCGCGCGTCTTAACTATGAACCGCACAAGGTGCATAAAATTAAAAAACAATGAAAAAAATGATTCGTTACCTCACTGTCGCTCTGGTTGCCGGAGCGCTCACCGTGTCCACTGCCTTCGCGGGCGAGTGTTGCACGAAAGCCGCCGCAAAAACAAAGAATGGCGAAACCTGCGCGAAATGTCTGGCCGACGCGCCCGCTTGCTGCAAGAAAGCTTCTGAAAAGGCTGCAAAGGAGAAAGACGCCAAGCCTTGCGCCAAATGCGTGGCGAAAAAGGCGCAGTCGAAAACGGGCGCTTAGTTCAGTCCTTTGTCTCGAAACGTCCCGGCCATTTCAGCTTCACTGAACAAAATGTGCTGGGCGTTTCCAAAACTTCTAACGCCGCAGTTTTTCTCCTTCGGCTTTCTTCGCGTCGCGTCCGGTGTCGTGGGTCAAGTCCAACTTTTCCTGTTGTGCCGGCGAAGAGCCTTCCGGCGCGTCGCCGGTTTTCATTTTGTGTTCGCGCCATTTGAGTTTCAAATCCTCCCAAAGATGGCCCGGTGCCTTGTAGCCGAACGCGCGATATTTGCCCGGCTCAACTTTTCCTTTGGCGGCGACGAAATCCGCAAATGTTTTTGTCCATTCATCGAACTCGGCGAAAACATTGCCCGCCATATCTTCGGCCTGGTTGTCGCTGTATTTTTTTCCTTCGCCAAATTTTTTGTAACGCCAGAGCGAATCCGGCACTTCGATTCCGCCATAGCGACATTGCCAGACCAGCGACGCATACAAATCCCGGTAGTCGCGCGGTTCTTTCTCTGGATCAAAATAATCCTAGTGCCGCAAAATTTTGGGACGTCCTTCGTCGTCGAGTTCGTCGCCGCCAGCGTCGCCGTAACAGAAAAATCCTGCGGTGCGGCCTTCGAGATGGTTCACGCTTAATTCCTCCCACTCCGGCGAATGATCGAGCTTCATCGCGAGTTCCGGATTTTTGTGTTCGATCAATTCCTCTTTGGGATTGCCGCCGTTCATGCAGACGAGCCGGTCGAATAGCAATTTTAAATTGGAAGTGGGCGCATACCAATTAATCGGGCCGATAATCGCCCACGCGTCGGCCAGATCCAATCGCGCATACAAATCCAAATCCCACATCAGATCCGGTTCTTTGGAATTATTTTTTGCATAACAAGTGCAGGGCCAGACGCACAAGGCCATCGATGTGGAAACACAGGCATTGCAACTTTGAATGCGGGCCCGGCCAAAAACGTTGCCCAAATCTTCGTAATCAATTTCTCATTCCGTCGGCAAACGACCAGCCATGCGCAACATCAGGGCGCGGGCTTTGGAAT
>JBBQAX010000305.1:0-5225 GCA_038316905.1 Verrucomicrobiota bacterium
ACGAGTGCGAGATGGCCTTGCATTTTTAAAGATGCTTTATTTCAGCCAAAATCAAACCGTGTTGAACAAGCGGTTGAAAATCTGCAGAGTTAATCGTCGCGAGTTTTGCTTCGCAACGAATTGCGACAGCCGCAATCATGCAATCGGCCAAAGTCCGCGAGCGTCGGCCTGTCAGATTGAACAAATTGGCTGCCAGCACAGCATCCGCTTGGAAAAAGGGTTCGGGATTTGGAAAAATCTGACTCGCAATACTCTGAGCGGTGGCATCCATCGGGCCGCAAAGGAATTCTGCCCAAGCGATGCTGCTCACGCCAAACGTTTCCTGTGCAGTTGCCCATTCGCGGAATTGCTGGTGCGCCGGCGAATCCGGCATTGTCGTTTGGATCAGAAAATTCGTATCGAAATGAATCATGCCACTCAACGCCGTCCCTCACGCACGGCAGTCATCCATTCTGCCGCTTTGTCCGCGTCCACTTGGAGATGTTTTTGCAAGGCGTCAAGCGCCTGTAACGGTGTGAGCTTCGATGCGCGCGACGTTTCTGGCAGGAAAATCGTCAAGAGACCGCTGGCTTTTTCCGGCAGCTTCGATGCGTCTTTCGAAACGACCTTCCCGTTATCAATCTCTACTGCCAGCGTGAGATAACTCATGGAAAAAGTATAAAACTAATATTTGTGATTGTGAATGAATTTTGAGTGATGTCGGGAAACTGAGGCGGAGTTTTCATTCCTCAAAATCCTCCGTCAACTTTTTCGCAATCGCGCGGCTTTTGAACAAGAGGACGAAGCCGAGCAACAACGAGAAAATTTCCAGGAAAAGCCAAAGCGTGCTTCCGCTTGGTTTGTTTTGGCGACGGGCAAAATAATCTGCGCCGAGTGGAAGCGCGCCGAACAATACGAAAGCAAAAGCAACGAGTCGAATAATGAAGAGAGAAGCTTTCGTGTAGGGGTTCATTTCATTTTCGTAATCTCGTTCACGAAATCTTCTGGCCGATCCGGAGTGACCACGACGATTTGATTCTTGAATCGCAGAACAACGGAGCGTTTTGGATCCGCACCGAAAGCCCGGAAGTCTCCTAACTTGTCATTCTGAAATTGCCCGAGATAACGCATCGCGCCATTCATAGCGGACGGATCAGCAATGGCTGATACGAGGGTGGATAGATCAAAGCGTTTAGACCCGCCCACTCGGCGAATGATCAAAGAACCGGGTTCCAGTCTGTAACCGCGCACCAAGAGATTGAGGCCGAAAATCAGAAGGATTAACGGGCAGATAAACATTGCCCATCCAACAAGTGGATGTCTGGATGAGAGATTGAAACCCATATACGGAACAGCGGTGCAACAAGCGATAAATGCTACGAAGGTCAATGCGAACTCTCTGTTCCACGGGGCCTTAAAGTTTTTCATGATCTTTGGATGAGTTTCTATTACGTGTTCTTTTTTCTACCGAACATTCGCCACTTCCGGTCTCTTCATCCGTGAATCCTGCGGCTGCGCGCCGACTTCGCCGCTGTAATTTGTTTTACGACTGAATTTCAGATGTGCGCTGCGCGTGTCGTCACCATCGGCGGAGGTAGCTTGCGCGGGGAGATCGTAATTTCCATCGGGCAAAATAAAACGGAAACTAAATGTGCCGTCGGGGCGAAGTTGAATTTTGCGCCCACCGATTTCCACGTTCGCGTCGGGTTCCGTCGCGCCGTAAATAATCAATTCGGCATTCACGTTGAACCAAAACTTTTTCTGTTTTTCCATTCCACCAAACGGACTGGAGAGACTGGAAACTGAAACCGAACTCGGCAAAGAAAATTGCGCGACACCCATCGAAGAAACGTCCTGCATGAGCTGGCGGCGAATCAATTCTGTGATTTCCAGCGAACCAATCCAGACGCGGCGCACAGAATCCATGGTGATGAGCGAGCCTATCGCGCGTTCCTGCGCTGGAGTCCATTTTGTCGCGACGATCTCCGTCGCGGCCGGCAAGCCTTTGAATCCAGCGGCTCGCAATTGCATGATCGCTTCGGCCAATGGGATGTTTTCCCGCACCGCTGCTTTCACAATGCGGATCAATTCTTCAAACGGTACATCGATGGGAATCGTCGCGAAGCGCACCGAGACATCTTCAGAAAGCGCGTCCGGAGGAGTGAACGTCGCGCCGGAAATGGAAATGCGAGTCCAATCGCCGTTCTGATTGAAATAACCGATCTCCGCCATGTATTTCGTTCCACCTTCGTCCACGGGAACGAACCAGTTGCGCGACTCGGGATGAACATGAATCTGCCAATCGGATTCGCTGTGAATCTTATTTTTGAAAATGCGGAGAACCAAATGGCCGTCACGCGAAAGCGCGTTGTACTCGCGAAGTTGCTCGCGACTAAAATCCCAATGCGCGTAGAGCCAATGCGGGTCGCGTGCCGTGAGTAAGAGTTTTTTGGTGCCGTAGGATTCCGGCAATTCGCCCTCGTTCGCGAAATTTTCCGCAGGAGGATTTGCGCCCAGGGAATAGCGCTGCCCTGGACCGCTCGCACTTTCCACGGTGGGTTTATCTCCCTCCAGCAAAATAGAAGGAATATCCAGGGCGGCCTTTTTGACCACACTCTTCGTTTTTTTGACCAAGGTCGATTTCTCCACGGAGGATTTTAGTTTCTTTGTGGCGCGCACGACTCGTTTGGCGGCGCCTTTCACAAGTTTAGAGACAGCTTCTTTTGCAGGTAAACTTGCCTTCAATGGTTTGGACTTCGGCAAAGAGGACTTCCGAGCCATCTTTTTTGGCGGATCTTTAGGTGGAACGATTTTTGTAGAGCGAGATTTCTTTGCTGCGACCGCAGCTGGTTTGGACGAATTTTTTTTATTTTCTGGTTTCATAATTTCGGAGATGGGGAAACCCGGATGCCACTTGCAATCGGGAGAAACTAAGTCTGAAAGCTTCCGTCGTGCAAACGATTTTTCGGTGCTTGCCAAAGACGGTCCGCGAAAGTTAAATGCGCAACCACAAGGTTTGGGAATATGAGCGTCGCCAGCACTGCAATCCGCCACAACAATTCACCAGCGTTGATTTTCATCGTTGATGATAATCCCGAATTGACGCAGATGGCTGAGATCGTTCTTTCGGCTGAAGGTTATGATTGCCGGCTTTTTTGCGATCCTCAACAAGTGTTGCAAAGCTTTCAGAAAAGCCCCATCCGTCCCGATTTGCTTCTTACTGACTACGATATGGGTTCGATGAACGGCTTGGAATTAATCGAACATTGCCGCCGTGATTTGCCTGGATTGAAGACGGTGTTAGTAAGTGGAACGGTTCAAGCCGCCACCGTTTTGCGACACCCCGTTAAAGTGGATCAATTTTTGAGCAAGCCCTATGAACCCAAGGCGCTGGCCGCTCTGGTGAAATCGCTTCTCGCTGAATAACTCGGCGTTGTTTGACAGCTTCCATCCCTTCACCTACCGTCCGTTTCAATGTCGTTGCGTGGAAAAAAACTCGGATTATTAATTTCATCCCCACCGGATTCTCCAAAGTTTGGGCAGGGAGTTCGTCTTGCAGAAACCGCCTTGGCTGAAGGTGTTGACGTCTATCTCTACTGCATTGATGACGCTGTAAAAGGCGTGGATGATGCCGCGATCCAGAAACTAAAAGACCACGGTTTGAAACTTTACGCATGCGCCTACGGTGCGCATCGACGCAATTTTCCATTGAGCGAAAAGGCCACCTTCGCCGGCTTGACCATCGTCAGCGATTTGATCGCTGGAACCGATCGCTTTCTAAGCTTTAACTAGGTTTCAAATGGCTAATCCAAACGTTCTTTTCATCGTCACTGGCGATCCGCGCACCAGTCCGCGGCCCGCAGAAGCCATTCGCATCGCTGCGGGAGTTGGCGCGTGGAAAAAAGCCGACATCACACTTTATCTCCGAGACGACGCTGTGCTGGCCTTGAGTGAATTCGCCGATGAATTTATCGACGAAGATAATTACACGCGTTATTTGCCCATCGTCGGTGAGTTTGGCCGTCCGATTTACGTGCAGAAAAATGCGGCGCAACTTTCGGAGTTGGGCGAAGCACTTTTGAAATTCCAGGAAATCTCCGATGAAGAACTAGCGGAGATGGCGTCGAAAAGTAATTACGTTGTCCGATTTTAGTTATGCCAAAGCTGCTCCACATCTTGACGCAAACCGACGATTTGTTGGCCGTTGAAATCATCGCGAAGCAAAAGGCCATGGTTGAAAATAAAATCGAACTGATTGATTTGACTCAGAAGGACGCGGATTACAAAAAGCTGTTAGAGAAAATCTTCGACGCGGATTCGATTCAGGTTTGGTGATTCCCCCTCAAACTGCCGCGATGCCTAAATATTTTAAGGCGGCGCAGCAACGCCGCCCTACCGTTTATTCAATCAAACCTTTTTTCCGCAACATCGCTTCCATCACCCGATCCATCGCCAAATCGGCGAGCGGTTTGGTCACTTCATCTAAATTCGCTGTGGCCTCTTTAAGTTTCTTCGGATCGCCAGTTTTGGTTTTCGGTTCTTCGGTGGAAAGCGCTGCTTCAATATTTTCCAGCGCGTCGTCGATTTGCTTTTTGTAATCCGGTTCCATTTCCTTCGAGAACTCGGCCATCGTTTTACGCGTCGCCGTGATGGTTTCACCCGCGCGAATTTTCGCTTCAATCCATTGGCGCGCTTTCAAATCGTCGAACGCAAACTCCACCGATTCCTCGACCATCTTTTGCACTTCGGCGTCATCGACATCCACGGCGGACTTCACTTGTAAGATGGTTTGTTTGCCGGTTTTGATGTCGCGGGCGAGGACGTGGAGGATTCCATTTGCATCAATTTCAAATTGCACGCCGACGCGTGGAACGCCTTTGGGTGCGCGCTCGAATTCCAGCGTGAAGCGACCGAGGCTCCAATTATCTTTGGCGCGTTCGCGCTCTCCCTGCAAAACGTGGATTAACATGTTCGGCTGATTGTCCACCGCCGTCGTGAACATTTCACCCGCCTTGATGGGAATCGTGGAATTGCGCGGAATAATCACATTCATCAAGCCACCAAACGTTTCGATGCCGAGAGAAAGCGGCGTGACGTCGAGCAATAAAAGATTTTTGAAACCGCCGCTGAGGATTTCCGCCTGAATCGCCGCGCCAAGCGCAACCGCTTCATCAGGATTTTGCGACGTATTGAGTTGCGGGCCTTTTGCCTTGTGATAATCCGCGCCAAGACGAATTCCGCCGCGC
>JBBQAX010000306.1:0-5225 GCA_038316905.1 Verrucomicrobiota bacterium
ACTTTCGTTGCTGTCCCATTTCGATGAGCTGAGAAACAATCTGCCGTTTCAGAGGAGTGTCGCAGCCGAGAGGCTCGCAACTATCTGTGAACGGAAGAGCGATACCGCGAGTCCCGGTAAGCCAGCTTTGCACTTCCATGACCGGGACCACCACATCGAGCCGGCCACCATTCTTTCCAACAAGATAAATGGGGCGATAACCATAAGTATCCTGAAGAACTCTTGCCCATGCCGCGCTATGAAATGGTCCAGCTTGCGGATGTTGACCCAACAGCGAATCCCAGTTTGGGGTTTGCAGCGGATCCACCTCAGTCAACTGGTCAGCGTGCCGGAATGGTGGCGCTGGATCGACTTTCATGGCGGGCATTCGGTTTCCCGCTGACACATTCCTTCAAGGCTGCGGCGACCGCGTGAATTTGTTCGGAAGTGAGTTCAGGATACATGGGCAGAGAAAGAAACTGTCTGGCGCACCGTTCTGCCACCGGGAAAGAGCCTTCCGCGAGATTTAGAAATGCATACGCTTCCTGGCGATGCACGGGAACAGGATAATGAATGGCGCAGGCAATTCCTTTTTCGCCCATCTCTTTGAGAACCTGGTCGCGATCATTCACCCGAACGGCATACACGTGAAACACGTGTCCATCCGCGTTCGCCACCGCAGGCGTAATCACTTCTTCCATGCCCGCCAGCAATTGGTTGTAGAGGAGACCGTGACTGCGGCGTCTCCCATTTGAGGAATCGAGATGTTTAAGTTTCACACTGAGAACCGCGCCTTGAATCCCGTCCATGCGCCCGTTCCAACCGATCATCGAGTGGACGTATTTACGAGATTGGCCGTGGTCGCGAAGGATTCTTATCTTTTCGGCAAGGGCAGCATCATCCGTGATCGCTGCGCCGGCCTCGCCGAATGCTCCGAGATTTTTTCCAGGATAAAAACTAAAGCAACCCGCGATGCCTTTGGTGCCAGCTTTTTTACCTTTGTAAAGAGCGCCATGAGCTTGACAGGCATCCTCAATGACGGGAATTCCGTGGCGATTCGCAATTTTGAGAATTGAATCCATGTCCGCCATTTGCCCAAACAGGTGAACCGGGATGATGGCTTTGGTTTTGGGTGTGATTGCCTTTTCTAGCTGGCTCACATCCATCATGTAAGTCGATTCTTCGATGTCCACGAACACCGGGGTTGCTCCGCAATAGCTGATGGCTTCGGCCGTCGCCATGAAGGTACTGGGAACGGTGATGACTTCATCGCCGTGACCCACGCCGCATCCCAGCAACGCCAGCCAAAGTGCGTCGGTGCCGTTACCGAGGCCGATGGCGAAACGCGATTCGCAATAGGCTGCAAATTCGTTTTCGAACGCAGCCACAAACGGCCCTCCCGCAAACGCGTTGGCGTCAATTACTTTGGCAATCGCCGCATCGCATTGTTCGCGGAGCGGATCGTGATGGGCTTTGAGATCCAGAAAAGGAACTTTCATCATACTATTCAGTTGGGAGCATTTTGATTAAACGAGCCGGATTGCCGGCGAAGACTGCACCGGCGGGAACATTTTTGGTGACCACACTGCCCGCACCGATCAGCGCGCGTTCCCCGATGGTGATACCGCAAAGCAAGGTCGCCCCGGAACCGATGGAGGCACCCCGCTTCACGACAGTGGGAAGACATTTCCAATCTGCCTCGGTCTGGAGCGAACCATCGAGGTTGGTGGCACGAGGAAAAAGATCATTGGTGAACGTGACCCCATGTCCGATGAAAACATTGTCCTCTAAAATCACGCCTTCACAGATGAAAGTGTGGCTGGAGATTTTGCAGTTATTTCCAATCCTGGAGCCTTTTTGGATTTCAACGAATGTTCCAATCTTTACATCATCGCCGATTTCGCAGCCGTAAAGATTAGTGAATCCAAAAATGCGGACGTTCTTCCCCAATTTTACATCGGGAGCGATCTGCTGGTGCAGTTGCGGAGACGGCATAATTGTGGTGTGCGCTGACTTTAGAGAGAGGCACGGGCCGCACGAGGATGTTTCGTCATTGGCACGCGTCCCAGCGGAATGCTCACAGCAGGATTCAAAACTTTGGACGTTTTCTCCCTTTCATGACTCAGCGTGATCGGCGCACCCCGGTTTTTGAGGGACTCAGTGGAAGCTTCCAGGATTTTAACCAACTCGAGACCGCGGGTTCCACTGGTGAGCGGTTCGACACCTTCCTTGATGCAATCCAGAAAATGCTGACATTCAGTTTTCAGCGGTTCCTCCTGCTTGATCGCGGGCGCATACATATCGCCGGTGTGATAGGCGTAATGAAATTCCGCGAAGGTATCGTAATGGGGCGGCGTTTCCACGCGGACATCAAAAATTTTGATTTTTTCCTGCAAGGCGACGTCGTCATAATGGATCATTCGCTTGCTGCCAACAATCGTCATTTCGCGCACCTTTTTTGGGTCCAACCAACTACTTTGGATGATTGCTGAACGGCTTTTGGGAAAGGTCAAACACATCGCAGTCACATCCTCGATGCCAGGAGTGACGTGGGCGCTTCCCTGACAATTTACCGTGGTAGGCGATTCGCCAAGGATATGGAGGATGATCGAAATGTCATGAGGCGCCAAGTCCCAAGCGACATTGATATCTTTTTGGAACAAGCCCAGGTTCAAACGGCGCGCGGAGATATACCGAATTTCCCCAATCTCGCCACGGTCCACGATTTCTTTTATTTTTCTGACGTTAGGTGAATAAAGGAAGGTGTGCCCTACCATCAGGATCAATCCATTTTTGTGGGCGATCTCGACCAACTCCTCGCATTCGCTGGAGGATGAAGCCATCGGTTTTTCAATAAAAGTGTGTTTACCAGCGAGGAGACTCGCCTTCGCCATCGAATAATGGAACTTGACCGAGGTGGCGATGACGATGGCGTCCAGGTTACTTTTCAGCATCCGTCCATAATCGGCTTCTCCTTCAATCCCGGGATACAATGATTTCAGATGCCGAAGCCGGTCAGGATTTGCGTCACAGATGGTTTTCAGAGTGCAATCGGGAAGTAAACGGAAGTTGCGGACCAGATTAGGTCCCCAATATCCACATCCCACAACACCGACTCGAATTGGTTTTGCCATAGGTTTTTTTATAAAGTGAATGATGCTCAGCTGAGTGTCTTAACGATCAGCAAGCGATTGTGATGATTTTGGAAGCGCGAAGAGAGTTTCACGCGGGGTCCGTTTCATGCGGGTTTCCAGCACCTGCTCAAAAATTGCCGGAAAGGTCCTGAGCATGATTCCCACATCCACCAGAAGAGATTTATTTCGCGCATACCAGATATCCATCGCGATCATTTCCCGGAAGGTGGTTTTGTTTTTTCCATTTACCTGCCACATGCCGGTGAGGCCGGGCAACGTGTCGCAACGCGTTTTATGGCGAGGAAGATAGTTTTCGTGTTCGTAAGGCAGGCAGGGACGTGGGCCGACTAAACTCATTTCCCCTTGGAGAACATTAAAAATCTGTGGCAATTCGTCCAAACCGCTTGAGCGCAGGAGCAAACCGAATCGAATGACCCGCGGATCGCCCTTATCCATTTTTTCCATGGGTGCATTTGAATTGATGAGATGGTTCAAATAACCCTGGTGGGAAGCTGTCTCGGCGTTGACTTTCATGGTCCGAAATTTAAGACAGGTGAACAGCCGACCCCGGTGTCCGATGCGTTGCTGTTTGAAGAAAACCGGTCCTGCCGAAACCATCTTGATACCCAAGGAAATCACTAACATCACCGGCAGCAACAGCGGGAGCACGCAGAGAATGCAGATTACGTCCAGCGCCCGCTTCCATTTTGGAATACGAATTCGCTCGACGGAGCTTAAGCAACGAACAAGACCCCGGCGATTCGCAAGATTGCTCTTACGATCCCTTCGCCTCCGTAAAGATTGAAAAATTGAATCGAACATACCTTTATTCTCCCGCTATTAAACCCCACTAACCCGCCACCCGAATTCGCCCAAAGCTCCGCACTTGGCCGTTTTTGGATTCCCCGTCCAAAATCACGACGACGTTTTCTATGTTTTTGTCGAAGAACTCGCTTTCGTTTAAGTTCTTCATACTTTTTTCTCCAAATTATGCTGCCAGAGATGGCAGCAACGCTGCCATTGAACACTTCTCCCGCAACAATGCGTGCTGATCGATCTCCACCACGGTCGGTCGCCCGAGTATCTCAAGCAGGACCTGGACCCGGCTTTTCGCGGGCAAGGAGCGCAAAACGGTTCCGTTCAAATGCGCAAAAGCGCCGTTGACGATTCGCACCTCACTGCCTGGCGGCATCTGATTTTCGAGAGCGACAGGCTCTCCTGCTTCAAAATGTTTTTTTAATTCCGCGATCGCAAAATCAGGAACGGTTGGAACCATTTGCCCAAAATGCACCAAACTGCTGATTCCGGAGGTATATCGTATCTCTTCCAAAGGTGCGCCGATCCGAGTCTGGACAAATACGTAGCAAGGAAACAAAGGTTCCGTCACACTGACCAAGCCCCGACGAGTCGTTCTTTTGAACCGAATACGTGGAAGAAAGACTTCCAGCCCCAAGCTCTTTTTCACGTTGGCCGCTGCAACATGTTCCTGCTTCGGTTTTGTCCGCGCACAATACCACGCGGTGGATGTTAAAGAGTCTTCAATCATGAAAAAAATTCGTTCCCGAGATGATTCCTAATCCGCCATTTCTCATATGTAAGAAATACGCACAAAATATGCCAAAAATGTCCATAAACTTAAAAAGTGTCCAGAAATTAAACAAAAACTCCTCAAATATGGACAAAATATCTAATTTCTTCCTTTAAAAGTGTCAAGTGATTTTGCACTCCAGAAGGTCAGCTTTTCCCTTATGGCAATTTGCGACGAAATGAATAGACCATTTCGAGCCATATTCCAACATCCTTCTCGAACAAGATTGATCATGTAGATTTTCATATTCCGGTTCTCGGCAGTCGGCCAAAACCGATCTCGGGAACTTTAAGCCTATTAGCTGGTTTGAAGCCAAGTATCGTTAAACCAGTGAGTAATGTGAAACCAGTGAGTTTGCCCCAGAATTCCCTTTATTTGTTAAACCTTCAGCTTTGCGGGGCACTAACGTTGCAGTGGGGTGTAATTAAAAGTGGGTGAGTTTTTTTCTGAAGCCGGTTTTTAACGCAGAGGGCGCAAAGGTTTTCGCAGAGGAGCGCAGAGTGAATAAACCTTGGCGTCCTTTG
>JBBQAX010000307.1:0-5196 GCA_038316905.1 Verrucomicrobiota bacterium
AATGGGCGCTGGTGGTGAAAAATTTGAAACAACTCGCCAAATACGCGGAGAAAAAAGGCGTGCAAATCTGCATCGAACCGCTGAACCGTTTTGAAACCGATTTCCTCAACACCTGCGATCAAGGTTTGAAATTACTGAAAGGTGTCGGTTCAAAAGCGGTGAAACTGCATCTCGACACGTTTCACATGAACATCGAGGAAAAAGATCAAGCGACGGCGATTCGCAAAGCCGGAAAATTGCTCGGCCATTTCCACGCGTGCGGCAGCGATCGCGGCACGCCCGGCAACGATCACATTGATTGGAAACCGATTGCCAAAGCATTAAAGGAAATCAAATACAACCAGGATGTCGTGATAGAATCGTTCACCACCGACGTCAAAGTCATCGCACGCGCCGCTGCGATCTGGCGTCGCATGGAACCGACCACGGATGAAATCGCGGTGAAGGGTTTGAAATTTTTGAAAGCGACTCTGAAATAAATTTATGAAAAAAATAATTATCTGCTCAATTCTTGCCGTGCTGGTTGTCTGCTCTGCGTCCGCACAGGATAAACCAGAGAGAGGTTTCAAAAAATTATTCAACGGAAAAAGTCTCAAAGGCTGGACCGGCAATCCCGATTTGTGGTCTGTGAAAGATGGATTGCTCACCGGCGAAACCACCGAAGCAAATCCGCTCAAAGCGAACACATTCTTGATCTGGACCAACGGCACCGTCGGTGACTTTGAACTTCGCCTTTCCTACAAAATTATGCCGGCCAAAGGCAAAGGAAATTCCGGCATCCAATATCGCAGCACCATTTTGGACACGAACAATTGGGTGGTTGGTGGTTATCAAGCGGACTTTGAAGCTGGAACGAAATATTCCGGCATTCTTTATGAAGAAAAAATGACACGCGGAATTATGGCGTTGCGTGGTGAAAAGGTTACCTGGACGAAAGATTGCAAAAAAGAAGTGACCGGTTCCCTCGGCGATTCTGAGCAGATCCAAGCGGGCATCAAGGACGGCGACTGGAATGAATACGTAATCATCGCTAAAGGAAATCATCTGCAACATTTCATCAACGGCAAAAAAACCGTCGATGTGACCGACGAATGCGAATCAAAACGGGCGACGAACGGCGTAATCGCGCTGCAAGTCCACGTTGGCCCGCCGATGACCGTCCAGTTCAAAGATATTCGGCTCAAAAATCTGAAGTGAGAATGCTCTCGCCTTGCGAGGTCATTGCTCAAATGTGAATTGTAAATCATTTACGGAGAGCCGATGGCCTTGTATATTTCACGCATGAAAGTTTTCATCAGCCACACTCGCCAAGGGGCGGATTTGGCCCGCAAGTTTGCCAGCGGATTGCGCAAAGAAGGTCTCGACACGTGGTTGGCGGAAAACGAAGTGTTGCCTGGAGATAACTGGGCGGAAAAAGTTTCTCAAGCTTTGAACGACTCTCAAGCCATGATCGCATTGCTAACACCCGATGCTTTGGAATCAGGCTGGGTTTTGCAAGAAGTGGGATTCGCTTTGGGCAGCCAGAGTTACCGCCAGCGAGTCATTCCCGTTTTGGTTGGGTCGGCCACTCAAATTCCGCTGGAGTCGATCCCTACGGTTTTGCGCCGATTTCAGATTATTCGTCTGGTGGACAACAATGTCGTGGATGCGATAAAAAAAATCTCCCACGATCTTTTAGTTCCGGCCTGATTTTTAACATGGCGCTTCCTAAAGAGGTTTTTCTGTCGCATTCCTCGTCCGACCAACTTTTCGCAACTCAGTTGGTGGAAGTTTTGCGTAAGCATCGAATTCCTGTTTGGTTCAGCCAAACGAACATTGTCGGCTCCCAACAATGGCACGATGAAATCGGGGCGGCATTAAAACGCTGCGATTGGTTTATAATCCTTCTTTCTCCGGACTCCGTAAAATCCGTTTGGGTTAAGCGAGAACTGGTTTTTGCGTTGCAGCAAAGGCAATCCGAAATTCTCCCGCTTCTTTTGACTCCTTGTGATTACGAGCAGCTCTCCTGGACACTCCCACAATTTCAAATAATCAAATTTAATGCCACCGTTGATGACGGTTATTGCGAACTGTTGCGCGTCTGGGGCATTGGATACCAACTGACATCATGAAAAAGAGCCTGTTTTATCTTTGCCTGGTTTTCTTTGCCGTTTCCGCGGTTGCCGCCGATAGAAAAATCGTCCTCATCGCCGGAAAACCAAGCCACGGCCCGGGGGCGCACGAGCACAACGCCGGAGTTTTGCTCCTGAAAAAATGTCTGGATCAGGTCGAAGGGATCAAAGCTGAAGTGCATCTCAACGGTTGGCCGACGAACGATTCATTTTTCAACGGCGCCGATGCCGTCGTTCTCTTCATGGATGGCGGCGCAAATCATCCCGCGCTACAGGAAGATCGTTTGCAGAAAATGGATGCGCTGATGAAACGCGGGGTTGGCCTCGCTTTGTTGCATTACGCGGTTGAGCCGACAATTGCTAAAGGTGAGAAAGAATTTATCGACTGGATCGGCGGCGCGTTTGAAATCAATTGGTCGGTCAATCCGCATTGGGATGCTGAATTTAAAAGCTTTCCGAAACATCCGATCACTCGCGGCGTAAAACCATTTATTATCAATGATGAATGGTATTTCAACATGCGTTTTCGCGAGGGGATGAAAGGCGTCACGCCGATTCTCACCGCAGTTGCGCCTGAGAGTACGATGACTCGCGGTGAAGGAACGCATCAGGGAAATCCAGCCGTGCGCGAGTTGGTGAAAAAGGGCGTGCCGCAGACGGTCGCGTGGGCCAGCGAACGCCCAAATGGCGGGCGCGGTTTTGGTTTCACCGGTGCGCATGATCATGCCAATTGGGGCAATGAGAATTTCCGGAAAACCGTGCTGAACGCGCTTTTGTGGATCGCAAAAGTGAACGTTCCAGAGAACGGGGTGGACTGCAAAATCACGGCGGAAGATTTGCAACAGAATCTTGATCCGAAGGGCGTAAAAAAAAAGTAGCTGACGCGACCTCTGGAAAAACTCCGAACCTAATTGCTTCGTCGCCCACCAGCCCTGTCACGGCACCAAAATTCAAGAGCGGGTTGATCCAATCCGGGCGAGTTCCTCTCGATGTCGATATTTCCGGCGCAAAAGGTTTGTGGCTGGTCGTGACCGATGGCGGGAACGGCTACACTTGCGATTGGGCAGATTGGATTGAGCCAAAGTTGATTCGGGCGGATGGCTCGTCGGTGAACCTGACTGATCTGAAATGGAAAGTCGCGACAACCGGCTTCGGCAAGATCGGCATCAACAAAAATACTCAAGGCGGGCCGCTCAAAATCGACAACCGCGTGTTCACCAATGGAATTGGCACACACGCTCCCTCGATGATCGAATACGAATTACCGGAAGCATTCTCGCGTTTCTCCGCGAAAGTCGGCGCGGATAATGGCGGCGTTGAACAAGGTTGCGGAACACAGATCGAGTTTTTGGTGTTCACCGAAACGCCTCCGCAAAATATTTTGCAACCTGAGTCGGAATCCGCCACGCGCGGTCATGGTCTCGACGACGCCAAAGAGTTTTTGAAAACGGTCACGTTGGCGGAAGGGTTGGAAGCCACCGTTTTCGCCGCTGAACCGATGGTGCGCAATCCGACGAGCATCGACATCGATTCGCACGGACGGGTTTGGGTTTGTGAAGGGATGAATTATCGCAGCAGCTTCAAACCCTGGGGAACTCTTCAGCCGGAAGGCGATCGCATCGTCATTCTTGAAGATACGACTGGCGACGGCCTGGCGGATTCCGAGAAAACCTTTTATCAAGATCCCAGCATCAACTCGGCGCTTGGCATCTGTGTTCTCGGCAAAAGCGTCATTGTTTCATGCTCCCCGAATGTTTTTGTTCTGACCGACACGGATGGCGATGAGAAAGCTGACCAGAAGGAAATTCTGTTCACCGGCATTGGCGGTGTCGATCACGACCACGGCGTGCATTCGATCATTTTTGGTCCTGACGGAAAATTGTATTTCAATTTTGGAAACGAGGGCGGGCAGCTCAAAGACAAGGATGGAAACGTCGTCATCGGTTTGGATGGGAAAGAAATCACAAAAGAAAACTTCCGACAGGGAATGACGTTCCGCTGCAAGCCAGACGGCACTGAAGTTGAAGTTCTCGGTCAAAATTTTCGCAATCCTTACGACGTGGCAGTCGATTCGTTTGGCACAATCTGGCAGGCGGACAATGACGATGATGGCAATCGCAGTGTGCGGTTCAATTACGTGATGCAGTTTGGAAACTATGGCTTCACTGACGAAATGACGGGCGCGAGCTGGAAGGAGAAGCGAACCAATCGCGAACAGGAAATTTCGCGACGGCATTGGCATCAGAACGATCCGGGCGTGATTCCAAATTTGCTCATCACCGGCGCAGGCGCGCCGACGGGCATTGCGATGTACGAAGGAAAGCTGCTCCCGGAAAAATTTCAGAATCAAATTCTCCATTGCGATGCAGGACCGCGAGTAGTTCGCAGCTACGCTGTAAAACCTGAAGGCGCTGGATACACAGCTGAGGTGAATGATATTTTATCCAGCAGCGACGCCTGGTTTCGCCCATCGGATGTTTGCGTTGCGCCCGACGGCTCGATTTACATTTCGGATTGGAACGATTCCGGCGTCGGTGGACACAACATGGGCGATCGCGATCCAAAAACGATTCGGGGACGGATATATCGAATCGCGCCGAAAGGAAATAAACCGTCGGTTCCTCGCGCCGATTTCACGACGATTGCCGGGAGCATCAATGTTTTAAAGTCACCCAACCTGGCAACGCGCTTCCTGGCGTGGGACGAACTAAATGCGCTTGGAAAAAATGCCGAGAAGGAACTGCTGAAGCTTTGGAACGGGAACGATCAGCCAATGCGCGCGCGCGCTTTGCAACTTCTGGCACGAATCAAAGACTCTGTTGATAAATATTTAGCTTTGGCCGTGCAGGACCAAAATCCCGACTTGAGAATTGCCGGGCTACGTATCGCGCACGATTTGAAATTGGATACGACCCCCTTCGTCAAGCCGCTCGTGAAAGATTCCAATGCGCAAGTGCGTCGCGAGTGTGCGCTTGCTTTGCGCCATAATTCCTCACCCGATGCTCCAAAACTTTGGGCGGAACTCGCGCAACTGCACGACGGAAAAGATCGCTCGTATCTCGAAGCGCTCGGCATCGGCGCGGAC
>JBBQAX010000308.1:0-5176 GCA_038316905.1 Verrucomicrobiota bacterium
GCTGGCCGTCAACCTTCTGCGCCGGGACAAAACCTGCTCACGCAGTATCAAAGGCAAACTCCTCCGCGCCGCCATTGACCCTGCTTACCTCAAACTCGTCATCTCAAATTGATATGCGTCAGCCCTGGTGGAAAGGTCGAACAAGATTGATTATTCCGTCCTGAAACGTAATCTGTTCTATCTCTCATGTTTTTACTCAATCGCAAACTACTGGCGGCGCTCATCGCGTTTATTTGTTTTTCTTTCACGCATCCCACTTCGGCGGTCATTCGTGATGGCGGCATAGATCCGGCGAATCTGGGCAAGGGCGATTGGATTTATTTTTTGAGCGCTTTGACGAACGGACTTGGCGGCAATGTTCCTTCCGTAACGAATATCGCGAGTTTCATGGCTTACGAAAAGAGCCAGGGCATTCGTTACATCATCGTCAAAGCGGCTTCGGGTTCAGAATTTTTTCCGAGCAACGGTAATCGACAATTCACCGCGTCGCTCGTCAACGAAGCTCACGCCGCCGGACTTTTGATTTTCGGTTACAATCGGTCAGGGCAGGGCGGGGTCAATGTCGCGGGAGAAGTGGCGGTGGCAGATTACGTTTTTCAGCAAGGCGCGGATGGATTTGTGTGGGACGCCGAATCCGAATGGGAAGTGCAAAACGTGCCGGACAATCTCAATCTCGCCTGGCAGATGTGCGGACAAACGCGCACCAATTGGCCGAACAAATTGCTGGCGCACGCGCCGTTCGACATCATCAGTTATCACTCGTCGTTTCCTTACAAAGAATTTGGATTTTGGAGCGACGTGGTGATGCCGCAGATTTATCCTTTCAATCGCGTCAACGTCGCGCGCTCTCCGTCCGGCAATATTAATTGGGCAGATGCCAATTGGCGAAACTGGCAAAACAGTTTGACCGGAATGTGGACGAATTCGATCAAGCCGCTCGCACCCGTCAATCACGTCTATGGTCCCAACCCGCCGAACCAAGGCGTGTCTCATATTCCAGATCAGTTTGTCGGACAGTTTGTGGATCATCTCAGTTGCGATCCGCATACCGTCACAGCGGGCGGTTACAAAGGCGCGAGCTTTTGGCGGGCAGATTTGCATGGCGCTGCGCAATGGGCGTTCATCAAAGAAGCGACCATCGGCGATTTTCCCGGCATCGTGAACAACATTGTGATTGATAATGCGAGTGCGTCACTGGTGGGTGCGTGGACGCCCGTCCGAATATTCAATAATGGAACCTATTACGGCACGACCGAGACCAACACGTTTGGAACAAATTATCATTATAAAGCTCAGGGCGGCGGCGGGGCTTATGTGCAATACGCGCCCAACATTGTCACGCCCGGCAATTACGATGTTTATGAGTGGCATCCAACGGTGACCAATGCTTCATCAAGTGTGCCGCATGTCATTAATTATTATGGTGGCTCAGCGACGATTTTCGCCAATCAGCAAATCAATGCCGGACGATGGAACAAGCTGGGCTGTTTCAATTTTGCCGCAGGAATAGGGGCTACCATTCGGGTCATGGATAATTTTTCCGATGGCGGCAATGTCGCTGTCTCGGATGGAATCAAAATGATTTATGTTCCGCCAACAAGTGCGCCGACGGCTCCCAATGGTTTGGTTGCGAGCGCTGTCAGCAGTTCGCAAATCAATCTTACGTGGAACGATACTTCGACGAATGAGACGAGTTTCATTGTGGCTCGCGGAACCAGTCCTGGAGGCCCCTACTCGAATATCGCGACCGTCAGCGCGAACGTGACGAATTACAGCAGCACTAATCTGTCGGCCCTCTCAACTTACTATTTTGTCGTCAAGTCAACCAACGCGATTGGCGCATCGCCCAATTCGGCACAGGCCAGCGCCACAACTTTCTCAGGTGTTCCAACAGCACCGATCATCAACACCCAGCCGCAAGGCCAGATTGTCGTTGTCGGAAATAATGCGAATTTTTCGGTCAACGCGTCGGGATCGCCTTTGCCCGCTTATCAATGGCGTTTCAATTCCACGAATATTTCTGGTGCGACTCAAAGCAGTTACACACGAGCTAATGTTCAGATCACTGACGCGGGCCCGTATTCGGTCATCGTTTCCAACTCGCTGGGCTCGACGAACAGTGACAACGCCATTCTCACGGTTAATTTTTCTCTGACGGCTAATGCGGGAGTCGGAGGTTCGGTTTCAAAAAATCCAGATCAAACCAATTACAACCCCGGTTCAGTCGTCGCTTTGACGGCGAATCCTGCTCCGGGTTTTGCTTTCACCGGCTGGACTGGCGATGTGACCGGAACGATCAACCCAATTGAAGTCGCCCTAACCACCAACAAAACCGTCACCGCGAACTTCGTGTCGGTTGATCTCATTTTGGATAATCCCGATCCGCAGGTAACTTTCGTTGGCGATTGGCAAACCGGCGCAAACGCCGGTAGATACGGAGCTGATTATCGCTTTGCAGTCACAACAGGAGTTGGTGCGTCCAACGTCACCTACCGCCCCAACATCGACGTCCCGGGTTACTACGACGTTTATATCTGGTACGTGCAAGGGGGGAATCGCGCGAACAATGCGCCATGGACCATCGTTCACGCCGAAGGCAGCGAAACCATTTCGGTGAACCAGCAGATCAATGGCGGCAATTGGTTTTTGATCGGATCAGCGCATCCATTTTTGGCTGGAACCAATGGCTATGTCCGTTTGTCCAACGCTGCATCCGCAACCGTCGTGATGGCCGACGCCGTGCGCTTTTTGTATGTTGGCGCCTTCCCTTCGCCTGTAATTACGACGCACCCGCAAAATCAATCGGCGCGTTTGGGATCGAACGTGACCTTCAATGTTGTCGCGACGAGTTCGACCGCGTTGGGTTATCAATGGCAATTTGCCGGAGACAACATTCCGACCGCGACTCAGAGCAGTTACATCCGCAACAATGTGAAAACCAATGATTCTGGAGCGTATTCCGTTTTGGTGACTAATGCCGGTGGCCTTGTTGCAAGTTCCAACGCTATGCTCAGCGTGACGTTGCCCACGCCGCCGCGATTTCAATCCATCATTCGTTTGCCGGACGGACGCATGGATCTTTTCATCAGTGGCGATGCGGGAGTTACTTATTGGATAGATCGCACGACCAATCTGGTGAACTGGGAGCCGCTGACCAATTTGTTCAACACAAATGGTAATGTCGAATTCATCGACAACTCGGCAACGAATGCGGAAAAAGGGTTTTATCGCGCTCGCGAATAATGGAGCGTGGCGTTTACGCCGGTTCGGCTGAAATGAGATAATTTTAAAAAACCGTTTTTGAAACGCCGCATTTATTTAGGGGCTGCCCTAGAGCGATTGCCAAAAGTAATTTCCGAAAAGGTGGGCGACGACTGCTGGTCGTCGCGGCAAACCCGCAGGTTTGCCCTACCTTTTCGGAAATTACTTTTGGCAATCATAAAGGGGTCAGTCCCGAATGGCGCTTAGATAAGGGCATGTTTCGATGGTTTTTGCGACTGCTTCCGGTTGCGTTCCACGACCATTTCACGGCGCGGTTTGGTGAGCAAGCGGAAGTTCTTGGGGCGGCGTTTGACGGCGCGCGGTTCGGCGCGGTCGGGGCGAACGAGTAACAGGTCGGTGGCGATGCTTCGATAGAAGAGTTCCCGCAGCTTGCGGGTCTGGTGCTTGTCCGGCTGGCTGCTTTCAAATAATTCCCGCCATTGTCGCAGCGCGTCCACCGTGCCTTTGAAGGAGAGTCGTTGGAGGGGCATGACATGGCGGTGGGCGATGTCCTGCATCAACGCGCGGATCAGGTTGTAGGCGATGGCGTGCATCACGATTTCCTTGCGCACCAAGGCCGGAGTCTGGCAACGCAGCACGTCCAGACCCAGCGTGGTCTTGATGTCGCGAAAGAAGAGTTCGACGGCCCAACGGCGCAAATACAATTGGCCCAGTGCCTCTGCGCTGTAGGTCTGCGCGTCCAGCAGCGTGGTGACGAGGACGAGCTTTTGCGTCCGAAATCCCGGCACCGCCACCACGATCTCCACCAGCCGCACCGTGAGTTCCGCAGGCACCAGCTCCCATTGTTCCGTCGTCCACAGCCCGCCTTGCCTCTGGCCTTTCTTCCAGGTCACCAGCCGGTCACGCGCGCCCAGGCGTTTGCCCGCGCGCCAGTCGAGCTTGCGAAACTGATGCAGGCGCATCACTGAGTCCACGCCACGCGCCCACAATGTGGCCAGCGTGGCAAAGGAACTAAACCCCCGATCCGCCAGCACCACATCGCCTTTTTTGAAAGCGGACAGGAGCTTCTGGAGCAGGCGGCAATCATGTTCTTTGAGCGTGCCTTCGACCCATTCGAGCAGGGCGCCGCTGGCCAGACAAAAGCACGCCACCAGTTTGACAACGGGAAAACCGCAGCCGGGCTTTTGGCCGCCCGGCTGCGGCCAGTCCTTTTGATTGGCGGCGGTGTCGGGCATGGAAACGCCCGTGCCATCCACCACTTTGACGCGGCGTCCCAACCAAAGCTCCGAGGTCGTCAGGCGCGCGGAAAGTTTGTCCGCCAGCGTTTGATGAAGCTCGGTCAGACGCGTCAGCGGCAGCCGGCGGCGTGCCTGACAATAAGCGCTGGTGCCGCTGTCGAGTGTCTTGTCCTGCGGCGCATACCAGGCCTGAACTTTGCGGACGATCTCCCGACAGGAAGAACCCGGTCCCAGCACCTGACTGAGGAACGCCCAGAACGTCAGGTTCAGCGGGTAAGTGCGTTGCCGGCTATTGCTCCCCTTGGTGGTGGGAGACAAAAGGGTGGTGGGCAACCAAGGCCCGAAGATTTCGCACAACCGGCTCAAGGAGGACTGCCGCCAGTGCTCGGATTGGGCGCGTAACTGGTCGAGTTGGGAACGGCGCTGCCGACCCGAAAGCCGGTGCGAGATCCCCGGCAGAAACGGTGTGGTTTGAAACATCCGCCAGCTTAACCAACCCGCAAATTTGTACAATTACAAAACTGCATTTTGAACAAATTATTTTTCGATCACTCTGCCTTATCTAAGCGCCATTCGGAACTGACCCGAATGGCGCTTAGTTAAGGAATCACCGCGATTTGTTGAGGTTTTTGGCTTTTTTCTCAATCATAGCCCAAGTCGCGTTAGTGGTTTCCCAAAAAACATCAATGAACCGGCACAACGGTATGCGGATAAAC
>JBBQAX010000309.1:0-5173 GCA_038316905.1 Verrucomicrobiota bacterium
GTGAACAATTCAGTGGGAATTCCGCAAAAGCGATACGCGGCCGCGCTGTAAAAATCCAGGTTCGGGAACAGTTTCTTCTCACGCCACATGACAGATTCGATCCGTTCAGAAATGGGATAAATGTTTTTATTGCCAACAGCAGCGCTCAATTTTTTCGCCCAATTCTTGATGACCGGCGAACGCGGATCAGAGGTTTTGTAAACGCGATGTCCAAATCCCATGACGAGTTGTTTTTCGTTTAGTCTAGCCATCAATCCAGTTTCCGCTTCGTCCGCCGTTTTGAATTGTTCGATCAAGTTCATAGCCGCTTCATTCGCGCCGCCGTGCAGATTTCCGCGCAATGCGCCGATGCCAGAAGTAATCGCCGAATTGAAGTCTGCCAGCGTCGAAGCCGTAATCCGTGCGGCGAAGGTGGAAGCGTTGAACTCATGTTCCGCGTAGAGAATCAGCGACGCGTCGAGAGCGCGATTGAACAAATCTTCTGCTGGTTTGCCGTGGAGTAGATGAAGAAAATGCGACGCGATATTTGGATCGTCTGTTTGCGATTCAATTCGCTTTCCGCTCTTCGCGAAATGGAACCAGTAAAGGAGCATCGAAGGGAACAGCGCCAGCAATCGGTCCGCGATCTGAAATCCATCTCGCTCTTTTGTTTCCGGCTCAAGGCAACCGAGCGCCGAACAACCTGTGCGCAAAACGTCCATGGGATGTGCGTTCACAGGGAGTTGTTCCAAAACTGTCTTCAGTTGCGAGGGCAAACCCCGCAACGAGATCAATTTTGTTTTGTAACGTTCGAGTTCAGATCGGTTCGGCAGTTTTCCGTAGATCAGAAGAAACGCCACTTCTTCAAACGTCGAGTGTTCCGCAAGTTCTTCGATGGAATAACCGCGATAGGTCAGCCCGACGCCTTCTTTTCCCACCGTGCAAATCGAGGTTTCTCCCGCGACCACCCCTGCCAATCCGCCCGATCTATTATCTGCGCTCATTTTACCCCTTTCGTCGGCGCGAATGTTTCTCGCGCTTCAATTGTTTATCTAATTTTTTCTCGCACGCTTCGTAATTCAGAATTTCGTAAAGTTCAGCGCGCGTTTGCATCTGGCCGAGCAAATCCTTTTGTGTGCCACGACTCCGAATCGTTTCATAAACATTCAGCGCCGCCGAACTCATCGCACGAAAGGCAGACAACGGATAAAGTGCAATGGAAACTTTCGCCGCAGCCAATTCTTCCACGGTATAGAGCGGTGTCTTTCCAAACTCAGTGATGTTCGCAAGCACGGGAATTTTCACAGCCTCGGCAAATTGTTTGTATTGCGCCAGATCGGTTAACGCCTCGGCGAAAATCGCGTCGGCACCAGCCTCGCGATAAGCGCACGCGCGTTCGATGCCGCGCTCTAATCCTTCACCGGCGACTGCGTCAGTCCGCGCAATGATGACAAAGCCGGCGTCCGTTCGTCCTGCCACCGCAGCTTTGATACGCGAAATCATCTCGGCGCGGCTGACCAATTGTTTATTCGGGCGATGCCCACAACGCTTGGCTTCAACCTGATCTTCGATGTGAATTCCGGCGGCACCAGCCTTGATCATTTCGCGAACCGTTTTTCGCGGATTCCCCCAACCGGTGTCGGCGTCCACGAGCAAGGGCAAGTTCGTCACACCCGTGATGCGGCGAACATCTTCCAGAACGTTGTCCAAAGTCGTCACGCCCAAATCGGGGAAACCAAAGGAAGCGTTTGCGACGCCCGCGCCGGAAAGATAGATCGCGCGAAAGCCGGATTTTTCGGCGAGCAAAGCAGAATATGCGTTGATCGTCCCCACGATTTGCAATGGGCGTTCGCGCTTAAGAAGTTTGCGCAGACGCGCGCCGGGAGAATTTTTTGAATCGGAATTTGACTGAACGTTCTTCTTCACAATTGGAGTCTGGCGAATGCTGGATTGATCATGCGAATGCAGTCGCGAAACTCAAGCTTGAAAGCGGGCGAGGACCGCGGCTGTGTCGTCCTCGACCAGCCGCAGCGCTTCGCAGTGAGAGAGCGGTGAAGCGTTTCGAGCACGCGTTTTTGGCAAGGCGCTGCGGCTGGTTCCTCCGCGAACACAGCCGCGGTCCGTCCGCATATTGAATCATCCCAATGCTCAACCCACTTTTAATCGTACCCAAAACCGGACGCATCTTCACACTGCGCCCAAATGACGGAGCGCCGACTTGCGGTCGGCTTTGCGTAGCGGAGTTTCACCGGTGGTTTCCGAAGCCCTACCGGCGCACCAAAAATTTAAGCCGGTTTGGAAACCGGCGCTCCGGGGGCAGTGTCAAATGCGCTTGGCGAGGACCGCGGCTGTGTCGTCCTCGACCAGCCGCAGCGCTTCGCAGTGAGCGAGCGGTGAAGCGTTTCGAGCACGCGTTTTTGGCAAGGCGCTGCGGCTGGTTCTCCGCGAACACAGCCGCGGTCCGTCCGCATATTGAATCATCCCAATGCTCAACCCACATTTAATCGCACCGAAAAGCAGCGGCATCAACTTGGGTTCGACATTGCCAGGTTTGACGTTACGGTTTTACAAACTTCTATGAACCTAACGCGTCTCATTTCGGTGGTTGCTCTTGTCGCCTTCATCGCAATTCCTTTTCGTGCGGAAGCGCAAGCGCGCAGGTTGACCGAGCGCGTTGTCAATTCAGATAACACACCGGTTCGACCTGCTCAGCCGGGAACTCCTGCTCCACAACGACCAAATCCCACTGCGGTTGCTCCTGTCCCTCGCCCGTTGTTGGTAAACACCAATGTCATCCCGGAAAAGACCAAGGCACAGAAAGATGAAATGGTGCGGAAGACGATCGCGTTTCAGAAAAAGCAGGCCGAAGCTGGCGCGCCCACCGCCCAATATGATCTGGGTGTTCGTTATCTTAACGGTGACGGAGTTGAAAAAGATTCGGAGCTGGCCAGGAAATGGCTGAATGCGTCGGCCACAAATGGAAACACACAAGCCGCGAAAAAACTTCTGGAATTGGAAAAGAAGTGAGACTGAGGTCACAGCGTTGAAACCCTTTCACCGGCGCAAATGAACCACTTGGTTTTTCAAGCGCTCTCCCAGGCAGCGCGCCACAAGGAAAAAGTTGCGTTGGGAATTATCACCGGCGTCAAAGGTTCCAGCCCGCAAAAGATCGGCGCGAAAGCTTTGTTTTACGAGGATGGCCGACTCAAGGGAACGCTCGGCGGCGGTTGTCTGGAAGCTGAAATTCAGCAACGCGCTATCCAATCTCTCAAAACAGGAACGCCTTCGACGTTTGATTTATTGCTCGACCACGATTTCGGCTGGGATGACGGATTGATCTGCGGTGGAAAAGTTTTCGGAGTCATTTTGCCGAACGCTCAAAAACTCGGAGAGGTTTTTTGGAATGAACTGGCGGAACGGAAAGCGACTTCGCGCTGGGGCGTAAAAGAGGATTTCTCAATCTGTTCGATAGGCGATGAAACGGGCGATTTGATTTATACAGAATCAGTTTGCCCGCCGTGCGCGTTGTGGATTGCAGGAGCCGGTCACGTTGCGCAATCCGTCGCTCCATTGGCATTGAGTTTAGATTTCTCCGTGACGGTTTTCGATGATCGCCCCGCGCTCGCCAGTCATCAGAACTTTTCATCGGAAGTTTTTTTACGAACCGGCTCGTGGGAAGAACTCACCACTGAATCTTTGCCCGCCGCCCCTTTGTTTGGGTTGATCGTCACACGAGGCCATCGTCACGACGCGCTTGTGTTGAAAGATTGGGTCGGCAAACCATTTCTATTTCTTGGAATGATCGGAAGCGCACGAAAAGCCCGCATCATCTTTGACCATTTTTTGGAGGAGAAAATCGCGACAGGCGAACAACTTCAACGCGTCGTTTGTCCGGTGGGAATAAAGATCAAATCGAAGAGCGTTCCGGAAATCGCCGTCAGCATCATGGCACAATTTATCGAGAAACGAGCCGAGTTGGTTCACGAAAAGCAGATTTCTCCCCGCTCGGCCAGTCCTGAAATCAACGCCGGGTAGCGCCTGCCTCCGGCGGGTGCGATGGTAGTTTTCCCTCCGCGTAAAAATATAAAAACAGATTCTCACCCGCCGGAGGCAGGTGCTACCCATTCCTTTTTTGAATCGCCATGAAGATCGCCTCGCACGTTGCAGGCGACGCAAGCGCGACTTCTGAATTATTATCTCCGAAAGCCGCAACCGCATCGCGAATCGCTTCGCGCACGGAAATCGCCAGCATCAACGGCGGTTCGCCCACTGCTTTGGTTCCGTAAACCACATTGGGTTGCGCCGCATTCTGGAGAAATCTCACGTTAAAAATTTCCGGCGCATCACCGATCGCAGGAATTTTATAGGTGTCGGGCGAATGCGTCAGCAAACGTCCTTTGTCGTCCCATTTCAATTCTTCGCTCGTGAGCCAACCCATGCCTTGCACGAATCCACCTTCGATTTGTCCGCGATTCACGCCCTCGTTAATTAAGTTTCCAACGTCGTGCAAAATATCTGTGCGCAAAACTCGCGTCATCCCAGTGAACCCATCCACCTCCACTTCCGTCACCGCCGCGCCATTGGAAAAGTAATGAAACGGTTTTCCTCGCCCTGCCACGCGATCCCAATGAATTCCCGGAGTCGCATAGAACCCGGTCGCCGATAAGCTCACGCGCTCCAAATAGGCCTGCTTCACAACGTCGGCGAACGCGATCTTCAAACTCGCTTTGCCACGATGGAAAACAACTCCGTTTGCGAATACCAAAGCGTCTGGCGCTTCATCTTGCAGTGATTCCGAAGATTGAATTGTCGTTTCATTATCCGGCGGACTGCCTCGAGTGATGTCGGGTTCGGAGGGAATTTCGCTGCGGCTTGTCGTTAGAGTTTTGAGCAACTGCGCGGCAACAGGCGCAAGACGACCTCGCAAAATCTCACACGCATTTTTTACCGCTGCGCCATTCAAATCCGTTCCCGCCGACGCGGCCGTCGCCGATGTGTTTGGAACTTTTTCGGTGCTGGTTGGCATGACACGAATTTGTTCGCGATCAATTCCAAATTCCTTAGCCGCAATCGCCACAACGTTGGTGTGCAAACCCTGCCCCATTTCCGTGCCGCCGTGGTTTAACTGCACCGTGCCGTCCTGATAAATCAAAACAAACGCGCCCGCTTGATTGAGATGCGTGACGGTGAAACT
>JBBQAX010000310.1:0-5155 GCA_038316905.1 Verrucomicrobiota bacterium
TTCTGACTCTAAAATTGTTTTACCTTCTCGCCGATGAACAAAGATCAGGTCGCGCAAATCCTCATTGAGATTGGGACGTTGCTGGAATTGAAGGGGGAAAATCCATTCAAGACCCGCGCGTATGCCAACGCCGCGCGCACGCTCGAAGGTTTGAGTGAACCATTGGAGAAGATTATCGCCGAAGAGCGCCTTGGCGAAATCAAAGGAATCGGCGACGCGCTCCAGCAAAAGATCACGGAACTCGTCACGACCGGACGGCTGGAATATTACGAAAAGCTGAAAGCGTCATTGCCCTCAGGTTTGTTGGAAATGTTGAGCGTTCCAGGTCTTGGACCGAAGAAAGTCAAAGCTCTTTACGAGAAGCTGAACATCACGAGCCTCGATGAATTGGAAGCTGCCTGCAAAGAGGGAAAGATCGCCGTGCTCGACGGTTTTGGCGAAAAGACGCAGCAGAAAATTTGTGAAGGAATTACCTTCCGCCGCACCTACGCGGCGCGTCATCTCGTCAGCGGTGCCCTTGTCGCGGCTGAACCAATCTTGGAAGAACTGCGCGCGCATCCGGACGTGATTCGTTGCAGCACCGCTGGAAGCTTGCGTCGCTTTAAAGAAATTGTCGGCGACATCGATTTCCTAGTCTCGTCAAAATCACCGGCCACGATCATCGACTATTTCACCACACTTCCCGGAATCTTGAGCGTCGGCGCGAAAGGCGACACGAAGGCGAGCGTCGTTTTGGAAGGCGGCATTCAAGCGGATTTACGGGTGGTGACGGATGCAGAATTCCCCTTTGCGCTCGCCTATTTCACCGGCAGCAAGGAACACAACATCGTGATGCGCCAGCGCGCAATCCAGCGCGGTCTGCGCCTGAACGAATATGGTTTGTTCAAATCGGATGTGGAAACTCGCGATCCCGCGTTGCTCGTTGTGTGCCAGACGGAGGAAGACATATTTGCAAAACTTGATCTCGCCTACGTTGCACCGGAACTTCGCGAAGATCATGGGGAATTTGATGCATCTGAGAAGAACGAATTGCCACGGTTGATCGAGTGGACCGATCTCAAAGGCTCACTGCACAACCATTCCAACTGGAGCGATGGGCGAAATTCTCTCGAGGAAATTGTCGCGCACATGAAAGAACTCGGCTGCGCGTATTGGGCCATCACTGACCACTCAAAATCCTCGGTGCAAGCCAACGGCCTGCAACCCGAGCGCGTGCAAAAACAAATTCAGGAGATTGCTGCAATCAACCAAAAGCTCGCGGGTCAAGGTGATGAGTTTCGCCTTCTGACTGGAATCGAAGTGGATATTCTGAACGAAGGCAGACTGGATTTTGAAAATGAGTTGCTGGCGGAATTGGACGTGGTGGTTGCCAGCATTCACCAGGGATTTACGCAGAGCGAAGCTGAGACGACCAAGCGATTGATTCGCGCTGCAGAGAATCCGTTTGTCCACATGCTTGGTCATTTAACCGGCAGATTGTTGCTCGAACGCGAACCTTACAAAGTCAACCAACACGCGGTGATTGATGCCTGCGCAGAGACCGGGACGTGGATCGAACTCAATGCCAGCCCGTATCGTTTCGACATGGATTGGCGGCTCTGGCACTACGCGAAAAGCAAAGGCGTGAAATGCGTGATCAACTGCGACGCGCATCGCCTTGAACAGGCTGGATATTTGCGGCTCGGCGCTGGAATTGCGCGCAAAGGCTGGCTGACGAAAGACGACGTGGTGAACACGCAACCGCTTGGAAAGCTCCAACAAGCGTTGCTAAAAAAACGGGCGAAAGCTTAATTAATTTCCCAATGCCGCCTTCAATCCGGTGCCCTCGGATTGAAGGGTTCCAGCGATTCGTTTGAACGCGCTCTCCGCATCAGCTTTCGTAGGAAACGTAATTTGGAACGGAGCACGTCCAGCGACGTGAATATGAATTGACGGCGAAGCAAGTTCGATGTGCTGGAGCGCTGCCGTTTGCACGATGTGATTTTGAATCGTGATAAACATTTAGTGTCTTTTTAGAATTGCTCTCAGGAGTTCACTTATTACGTCACAAGCAGAACCCGTATTGAACGGTGCCTCTGCTCAAGCGTAACTTTACGCCATGATTAAATGGGCTGTAATATTTCTGATTATCGCATTGGTCGCCGGAGTGCTTGGTTTCGCTGGCATCGCCGGCGCGGCTGTTTCAATCGCTAAATTCCTGTTCTTCTTGTTCCTCGGAATTTGCGTGGTGTTGTTCATCATCGGCATTTTTCTTGGCAAAAAATTGACCAAGTAATTTCGCCAACGATCAAACGTCCCAACCTTTGCGATATTCGCCTCGGATGAATGGCGCGGTTTCCGGCGCGTTCGTCGCGCGCATATTTTTCGCGTCCCACTCAATTTTCTTTCCGGCGCGCAGGGTGAGATTCCCGAGCAGAACCATCTCGGTGAATGGACCCGACACATTGAAATTCGAGGATGCTGCGGGTCCACCTTTGCAAGCACGAATCCAATCGAAATAGGAATCGTTATTCGGGACGCGCGGAATGGTTTGTGGCGGTTTGACGTAATCTTTCATCTTTGATTCCGGCAACAAACTCAGATTCATCCCGTAAGTATCGGCGACGATTTTTCCCTTGCTTCCGATGAAGAGCGATCCGCTTTCTGGAAACGCCTTTTCCATTTCTTTCGGGCGTTCCGGCATTTTTCCGCCGTCATACCATTTGAGCGTCACCGGCGGCATGGAACCGCGCTGGGGAAATTCGTATTTCAAAATCGCCCAGGCAGGAGCGCTTTCTCGGAACAATTCGGAGGATTCAACGATTTCAACTGACGTCGGATTGTTCAGGCTCAACGCCCAGTTCGGGCCGTCCAAAACGTGACAACCCATGTCACCGAGTGCGCCACAACCGAAATCCCACCAACCGCGCCAGGAGAACGGATGATAAACCGCGCGTCCGGCACGTTTGTATTGGGCTTGCTCCGTTTCCGGCCAACTTTTCACAAACGGCCGCATCGGAGCAGGACCAATCCATAAATCCCAATCCAAGTTCTCAGGAACCGGGTCTGAACCAGCCGGGCGCTTCATTCCTTGCGGCCAGATCGGACGATTGGTCCAGCTATGAACTTCATGGACATCGCCAATCACACCGCTCCAAATCATTTCGCACAGCTCGCGATTACCGTTGTGGGCGTGGCCTTGATTTCCCATTTGCGTGGCAACTTTATGTTTCCTTGCTGCCTTGGTGAGTTCGCGCGCTTCCCAGATCGTGTGGGTCAACGGCTTCTGGCAATAGACGTGTTGGCCACGTTGGATCGCCATCATGGACGGAAGAAAATGTTGATGATCGGGCGTGCTGACGACGATGGCATCCAGATTCTTTTGTTCATCGAACATCTTCCGGTAATCGCGATAAAGCTTTGCGCCCGGATATTTTTGCGCGGTTTTGTTCAATGTGGTGGAATCCACATCGCAGAGCGCAACGATATTTTCACCTGCAACGCCTTCAACATCACTCGCTCCCTTACCGCCAACTCCGACGCAGCCGATGTTTAATTTACCGTTGGCCGATTTGAGCTTCGGTCGAGCCGAGATGCATCCGGCCATTCCGCTCGCAGCGGCGGCAATCGCAGAATAATAGATAAAACGGCGGCGATTCATGGCGAGGGAAATCTCTTTCGGCAAATTAGATTTAGGCATGGCGAATTTTCTACGCTTCGATCGTGAACTGCACAAGAAGTTTTCTGAAAACAAACTGTTTTCGTTCTCGCGCTCCCCACTTCAGAACCGTTCAAAACGGAAATAAAAACTTGCACTCTCACGGCAGATTGCTAGGTTCTCGGCTCCTTAAATCAAAAAGGTATTTTATGGCAAGAATTTGTGAATTAACAGGCGTCGGTCCAATCAAAGGCAGCCACATTTGGCGCAGTGGTAAAGCGAAGAAAAAAGGCGGCATTGGTACGCACGTTACTGCAATTACCAAACGCCGTTTCCTCCCGAACCTCCAGCGCGTTAAAGCGGTGATCAACGGCGAGGTCCGCTATATCCGTGTCACGGCGAGCGCGATCAAAAAAGGCTTGGTTGTGAAAGCCCCGAAGCGCACGTGGAAAAAGGGCGACGAGAAAAAAGCGAAAGCTTAAATCGACTTAAATCTATTTACGAATGGCGTCCGAAAGGACGCCATTTTTATTTTCCTTTGGAACGATGCATGATTGCCCGTTTCATTTCCCGTTCGGATTCCCGTTTCTTGATGTCATCTCGCTTGTCGTATTCGACTTTCCCTTTACCCACGCCGAGCGCGACTTTGACTTTGCCGTTTTTCCAATAGAACGAGAGCGGGAAAATCGCGTTGCCTTTCACTGAAGCCAGCTCGAAAAGCTTTCTGATTTCACTTTTGTGCAGGAGAAGTTTGCGCGGCGCTTTGGGTTGATGATTCTCGCGGTTCCCGAAGGTGTATTCGTCGATGTGCGCGTTATAGAGCCAGACTTCGTCCTTCTCAACTCGCGCAAATGCGTCCGTGATTTGTCCTTTGCCAGCGCGCAACACCTTGACTTCGGTTCCATGCAAGACGATCCCCGCCTCGAAAGTATCGAGGATGTGGTAATCACGCCGCGCTTTGGGGTTGTTCAGGATGTCGGACATAAAGAAAAAGCCAGAAGGCAAACCTTCTGGCTGGCGCGTAAGCCTGAAATTGAACTAACTGCGTTTCTTTTTCTTCTGCTGCGGTTGGACTTCCTCTGGATTTTCCAGAATATCATAGTCCATTTTGTCTTCAATGATCTCGAGCAGAGCAATATCTCCCGCGCCCAAACCGGCGGTGTCCGCCAGCAACGGACGACCTTGGCTGCCGCCGGTGGTCAATTGCCGGACGCGACGGGAAACGAGGTTCACCAAAATGTTGGGGTTCCCAACTTTCGCCAATGCTTGTTTTACAAATTCGCTATTCAAAGTTGCCTTTTAGTTAAATTTTCCGAGCCGGTAAAGTTACCGGCTAAAGCGATGAACGCAATAGAAATTTCGGCTTTCTACCGTAGTAGGGTGTAATTAAAAGTGGGTGAGGAAAGTGAAGGTTTTCGGCGAATAAAATGTACAAATATAGCCATTTCATTAAATACAGTGGGGATGAAAGAGAAAAGAAGAGCGGTCTCCGATCTGAGTGTAGAGGAGCTGGACTTG
>JBBQAX010000311.1:0-5131 GCA_038316905.1 Verrucomicrobiota bacterium
CGCATGTCCACGAACGCCATTGCGTAAGGGCTTCCTTCTTCAAGGGCTTTTTTCACCAGCAGCGCTCCCTCCTGTCCCTGATAAGCCGAGTCCACTTCAAATGGAGTTTGTTCAACCGAGTCCGGGGATTTACCAAACAACGCCTCCTCCACGGCGTCTAAATCCGCAGTGGCAGCAGTTATTAAAATCTTGCGAAAATCTTCGTGAATTGCCCGATTGTCATCAATCACCAGCACCCGCCGGTTTCTGTTAGAAGAAATGCTATTCATCGGTATCCACTTGCACCGTGGGTCAAAAAGGATTTTTTTTCATGCCTTTCAGCCGGATGCGCGCTTTGAGTGATCGTCGTTTTGTATTTCCGGGGTGACTGTCTCTGTATCCAGCATTTCTCGCACTTTGCGGGCGAGTGTCGCGGGAGTATAAGGTTTCGCCAGGAACGCAATTCCTTCGTTCAGCACGCCGTGATGTGCGAGGGCATCGTCCGTGTAGCCCGATGTAAAAAGAATTTTGATGTCGGGATAAATTGTTTTCAGCCACTCCGCCATCGCTTTGCCGCCCATTACTGGCATGACAACATCAGTGATCACCAAACGAATCGGCGACCCTTTATGCTCATTCACCACGTGCAAGGCATGTTGGCCGTTGGAAGCTCTGAGCACTTCGTAACCTTGTGCTTCCAACAGCCCGCGCGCCAGATGCCGGACCGACGGTTCGTCTTCCACGACCAGCAAAGTTTCTGTCCCGCGTGGCAACGGCCCGTTCTTACTTTTCTTGACTGCAATCAGCGGCTGATCGACTCGCGGAAAATAAATTTTGAAAGTCGTGCCTTTCCCAACCTCGCTTTCAATGCTGATAGAGCCGCCGGATTGTTGAACGATCGTCTGACAGGTCGCCAGTCCCAGGCCGGTGCCTTTGCCTTTGGGTTTGGTCGTGAAGAATGCTTCGAACAAATGCGCTTTGACTTCATCGGTCATACCCGTCCCTGTGTCCGTGACACTGACCATTACGAAATCGCCCGGAAAGACGCCTGCGTGGGTGCGGGCTTCCTGTTCATCGAGAGTGACATTACTGGTGGTAATGGTGAGTTTGCCGCCACCGAACATGGCATCGCGCGCATTGACGACGAGATTCATCAACAATTGGCCGATGTAGCCCGAGTCCGCTTTGATCCGGCCAATTTCCTCTCTTGGGATTATCGTCAGCTCAATATTTTCGTCCAGGAGACGTCGCAGCATTTTGTCGAGACTGATGATCTCGTTATTGAGATCAAGCACGACGGCTTGCACCGTTTCTTTGCGGCTAAAGACGAGGAGTTGCCTCGTCAATCCGGTCGCGCGCTCCGAGGCGAGCCGGATTTCCTCCGCGTATTTTTGCAGCGGGCTATCGGGAGGAAGCGCTGAGGTGATTAAATCGCCGTAACCCAGAATGACCGCGAGAATATTATTAAAATCATGCGCCACGCCGCTGGCGAGATGTCCGATCACCTCCATTTTTTGCGCTTCGATAAATTGCGCCTCGAGCTTTTTGATCCTGGTAATATCATGGCTGTTTTTCGTCGCTCCAATGATTTCGCCATCGCGGTTTAGGATGGGAACCAGACCTACGGATACATTAATAATTGTGCCATCTTTGCATCGCCGCACCGTGTCAAAAGGTGGCACCGCCTCCCCGTTCCTGACTTTTTCGATGAGACGCAAACATTCCTGATAATGATCGGGCGGAAAGAGATCGCAGATGGAATGTCCGATTATCTCTTCGGCCGTGTAGCCATACAATCGTTCGGCACCGAGGTTCCATCCGATGATGATGCCATCCACGGTTTTTCTTACGATAGCCTCGTCCGAGTATTCGATGATTGCGGCTAAACGTGCCTGCTCTTTCTCCGCTCGTTCAGCCCGCAAATCCGCTTGTCTAATCTGCGTGTCAAAGCCGGGCACATATGCCGATTGATGGGTTTTCGTTTCGCCTACACGAACTGGTGGACCGGAACGCTCCGGCGGAGAGGATTGCCCAGTAGTTGAAAAGGCGTTGGGATTCACGACCGAGCATAGGCGTTTATCGAGGATTGTGTATATGGGTGTTTAGACCATCTACGGACTACGAGAATTTCTGTGGTATGTCTCCAGGTGTGATTAAAAGTGGGTGAGCCTTGGCCATTTGGACTGCGACGGCAAGACGTCGCTTTGGCTCCACGGTGAAAATGCGCAGAGCGTCTCTTGGTTCGAAATGATTTTGCGGTTGCCAGCGTGCAGGAAAAGCGACGTCTTGCCGTCGCACTCCAAACGTTTTCCAATCTCACCCACTTTTAATCACACCCCAACTTCCCCTGACAGGCCTTTTCCCCTTTGCACCTCCCAATCAATTGTTACTCTCCCACGCATGGAAATTCTGCCGCCGATCCTCGCCACAGCTCCTCTTGCTGCAATTGAAGTCGAAGGTTTGACCAAACTTTACGACAAGTTTTCCGCTGTGACTGATCTCTCATTTGCCGTGCGTCCCGGGGAAGTCATGGGACTCGTCGGACCAAATGGTGCGGGCAAAACCACCACCTTGCGTTGCATCTCTGGAATCATTCCGCCGACGCACGGTTCAGTGAAAATCTGCGGACACGATCTGGCAAAAGCTCCCATTGAAGCCAAACAACAACTCGCGTTTTTCTCTGACGAACCGCGCCTGTTCGATTATCTCACCGTCCAACAGCATCTCGAATTTACCGCGCGGATTTACCAGGTCGCCAACGCGCGCGAAATCGGCCAGCAACTTCTCGAAGAATTGGAAATCGCTGACAAGGCCGACAAATTGCCCGGCGAACTTTCGCGCGGCATGAAACAAAAACTCGCCATTGCCTGCGGATTTTTGCATTCACCCAAAGTAATTTTCCTGGATGAACCGCTCACTGGTCTGGATCCAATCGGGATTCGCCGCATGAAAAATTCCATCCTGAAGCGAGCGCGCGACGGCGCGGCAATCATTCTCAGTTCGCATCTGCTGCATCTGCTCGAAGAAGTTTGCTCGCACGTTTTGATTTTGAAATCGGGTCAGAAAATTTTCGACGGCACGTTGGACGGCGTTCGCCAGAAATTTTCTGAACAATCTTCGGATGCCAGCCTGGAAGAAATATTCCTGCGCGCGACGGAAGAAACGAAGCCGTAACAATTCAATCAACCACGAATGGACACGAATCAACACGAATTGAATCACGCTGGTAGGGCGCGTCACTCCATGCGCACCGCTCTTGAAATATCGTGTGACGGCGCGCACGGAGTGACGCGCCCTACCAGCGGTGATCCGTGTTTATTTGAGTTTATTCGTGGTTTTCATCGTTGGAGTGTCCAATGATCGCCGCCCTTCTTTTTCTCCAGTTCAACTCGATCAAAAATCGGTTGGTGACGCGCGTTCTCCGGATGCGAAAGCCCAAATATCTTTTTGGCGCAATTGTCGGCGGCGCTTATTTTTATTTCTATTTTGGACGTCATTTTTTCGGCGCGCGGCAGGGCGGAAATCTTGCAAACGTTTTCCCCCAGGTGGATTTCCCGTTGGAGATGCTCGGTGCGTTCGCGCTTTTCGTCATTATCCTTGCCGCATGGCTGTTTCCTCACCAACGAGCGGCCCTGGCGTTTACCGAGGCAGAAGTCGCGTTTTTGTTTCCAGCCCCAATCTCACGACGCACGCTGATTCATTTTAAACTGCTTAAATCGCAGACGGGAATTCTGGTCAGCATCCTTTTTCTGACGCTCATTTCCCGGCGTTTCAGTGGCGCCAATGGTTTGATCCATGCCGCGGGTTGGTGGCTAATTCTCTCGACCCTGAACCTCCATTTCCTGGGATCGTCATTCGCGCGGACGCTTTTGCTCGAGCGCGGAATTTCAAATTGGGCGCGCAGAACCGTCGTCCTGCTCGTGGTTGCCCTGTCGGTTTTGGTCACCGTCATTTGGGCAAAGGACACCTTGCCAATGTTCACTTTGTCGCAAACGACGGACCTGACCGACATCGCACACTATCTCGAGCAATTTTTGCAGTCCGGTCCGTTGCCGTATTTGCTGCTTCCGTTTCAAATCATGGTGCAGCCGTTTCTCGCGTCGGACGCCAGGAGCTTTTTTACTGCAGCTGCTCCGGCGCTGCTGTTGCTGGCTCTTCATTACTGGTGGGTTGTCCGTTCGAATGTCGCTTTTGAGGAGGCATCCGTCGAAATGTCGCAACGTATCGCAGAGAAAATTACGGCGGTTCGATCCGGTAACTGGCAGGCGGCAGCGGCGAAGCCGAATAAGAAGCGACGTTCGCCTTTCTTGCTTCAGCCGCTGGGCGTGAAACCAGTCGCGTTGCTCTGGAAAAATTTGATTAGCGCGGGCCAGATGTTTTCCGTGAGGCTCTGGATATTCGTCGCTTGCTTCGCTGTTTTTGGATCGTTCTCGTTTGGCGGAGTTGGAGCGCGTTCGGGAATTTTCGTCGCGCTCGGATTTCTTTCCATGATGCTCCTGGTGATGTCGCTCATCGGCGGACCCCAAATGATGCGGCAGGATTTTCGTCAGGATTTACCCGCCATCGATGTTCTAAAGACCTATCCGTTGCCGGGTTGGCAGATCGTGTTGGGCGAACTTCTTGCGCCGGTGCTGATTCTGACCGCGGTCCAATGGGTGCTTTTAATCCTGGCTTTCGGTTTCAGCGCGAACATGTCCACGAAAGGATTTCCGATCGAAATGCGCTTCGCAGTGGCGTTCGGCCTGGCGGTGATCATTCCGACCCTGAACCTGATTTCGCTGCTGATTCCAAATGCAGCGGTGTTGTTATTTCCATCGTGGTTTCAAACGGGCAAAGATGCACCTACGGGAATCGAAGCAATGGGCCAACGCATGATTTTTCTTTTCGGTCAGATTCTTGTGCTGACGATCGCACTCGCCCCGGGAGCAGCAATTTTTGGCGTGATCGTCATTGTTGGAAAAATGTTCCTTGGTTTAACGGCGGCGATTCCCCTCGCGTCAACTGCAGCGGCGCTGATCTTGGCGATCGAAGGATTTATCGGCGTGAAGCTACTCGGAAAAATTTTCGAGCGATTCGATTTGTCGGCTGAGACGACTAATTAAATCGTAGCCGCGCTCGCCAGAGCGTGGCGTGGTTTTGGAACGCAAACGCC
>JBBQAX010000312.1:0-5103 GCA_038316905.1 Verrucomicrobiota bacterium
GTTGATGGTTTCTGTGGTGTTCATTATTTTTTAACCAGGGTGAATCGCTCGATGCGATAGCCAAGCTTCGAATCGAATTCGACGGAATCTTCTTCACTCACGGCCCGTGCTGCGATCATTTCAAATTTCGCATCGGACGAACGGGAATGCAGTAAACAGGCAATCAGATCGGCGACGTCTTCGTCGTTGTGAATGTGTTCACGGAGCAAGTCGCCAGAGATCAAGCGTGCGCCGCGTCCGCCCGGAAGAGCCGCGACAAAACGATTGGCGCGATTCACCGTCAACGAATCTCGCATCGTGCCTTCCAATTGAGCCAGCGCGCGGTCCTGCTGGAGTTGATCGGCATCTTCCATCGGTTCAATTTCCCCACCAACTCTGCGCAAGTGTGGCGTGTATAAAGACTCCAGGCCGCCAATTATTTTGGTGTCGTGCAACAAAAGCATGGGAAATTCAATGTTCAGTTCGTCCAGCGCCGTCAGACGCTGGCCGGCGAAATGATGATTAAGCGTTTCGAAAAATGTTTGAACCCGCCCTCGGTTTTCGCTGGTTGTTTCCTGCAGGTAACGAAATCGCGCTTGGGAACGGCGGGCGAATTCGGCCGTGCGACGATCAATCACATCAGCGAGCGGCTCCACCTGTTCAAGCAATTCAATAAGTTGATCCAGACGCAGTCGGACCCGTGCCATCGCCGCTTCCGGCGAAAGCGCCGGTTCACGCCGGATTACTTCAGTCTGCATTTTGGTTTGAAGGTCGGCTTGGGCCAGTTGATCGTTCACCGTTCGTTTCGCCTCGGCCAAACGCGACGGCAATCGAGCATGCACCAGTTGGGCATAACAGGTGCGCCCAATTCGTTCGGCAAATTGATCAAACATCACGGCCAGATTTTCCTTCAACGTTCCGGCGGCAAGCTGTTGCCGAGTGTGTCGTTCAATAGATTTCTGCATCCCGCGCAATTCCATCAGACCCATCTGCAAAGTATCCACACAGCTTTCCACCTGCTCCCACGGCTCGTTAACAATCGCATCGTGATTGGCCAGCGTTGCGCAAACATTGACCACCTTGTCGGAAAATACTGCCACGTCCGGAAATGCGATTTTGCGTAACGCCTGCATCACAACCACTCCGTTTGGATCGAAGAAAACAATTTTTTGATAATCCGAACGCGTGTCATCTTCCGTCAGCCAGCCAGCTTGTTTTAAATGATCGAATACCGCGCGCGACTTTTCGCGAATAGTGACCGCACTCGCCAAAGCTTCGTTTTCGGCAAGCGTTAAACCCTCGTGTGTCTCCAGCACCTGCTCAATCAGAGCCAGAGCCTCCTCATGCTCCAAACCGTCGTTGCGCCGGGCTGCTTCCCGTTCTAATGCATCGAGCGCATCCACGTAAAGCCGCGCCAATTGCCCAGACAACACCCGAAAAAATTCAGGCCTGGGGATTTCGCGGAACAGTGATGAGGAAAGAGTGGAACTCACGTTAAATTGTGCCCGATGTTAATTGTTTTTGAGTTCGTTTTTGTGCCAGAGCCGTCCAGTGCTTGCACGCCAATTTCAATTTAATTCCAAACGGCCTTTCACCATCGGCTCCTTTTTTTCTTTTTTCTTCAACACCGCTTTCGGTGACGCTCCGCCGTGCAGCACTTTCATGATCGCTCCGTAAAACCGGTCCACGGTGTAAACATTGGAAAGAATCAGCTCTTTCACTGTTTCCTGGGTCATACCCGATTTCTCTGAAACGAGACTCGTGCGAAAACGGAGGTCGCCATCTTCGTGGTCCATTTCAAAACAGCCCAGGTTCAGATCGTAATTGATGCGCGTCAGAAGTTCAGCACACGTGGCCCGCTTTTCCGCAGGCACAACGCTCGGCAACAGCGAAAGGAAGATGACCACTTCACCCGGTTCGTTGGCCATTGCCACGCAAACCCATCGACCATTGTCACCTTTGCAATGGGTATGAATTACCGGTTTCTTGCCGTGTTGATGGTAAGACCATTTCTCCTTGTCGAAAAACTCAGTGAATTGAACGTAATTATTGTTCATGGCTCTGATGGATTTTTGTTTTATTGCCACCATCAAAGCACGTCCCCTGTGACAACCGCTGTCACAGCCCAGGCTCAATCATGAAATTTTTCATAACGCTTGCCCAATGCGGCGACGGTTTGTTGAATGCGCTTCACCAGTTCTGCGGGCCGAACCGCGGTCGCGTGCGTTCCCCAGCTCAGAATCCATTGCTCCATTTCCTCAATATTGTTGAGCCGCATCCGAAGGCAGGACGTGCCGTTCGGCAATTCGACAAACTTCTGGCTCGCGTGCCATTTGCGGCCACGAATCAGGTCCGTCGCCCAGACATCAAATTCAATCACCACCTCATAATCTTCTTTGCCTTTGAAAACCGTGAAACTCCCTTTCAGATATTCGTCCACATTGAAATCCTTTGGCCGCTTGAACGTCTGTCGCGTCAGAGCCAACTCGCTCATGCGCGACAGCACAAACGTGCGCATGGCTTGGCGCGTCACATCGAACGCGAACAAATACCAATGGTTTTGAATGCAGGCCAAATGACACGGATGCACATGTCTCTTTTGCTTCGCTCGCGCGCCTAGATTTTTATAGCTGAACTTGATCGCTCGCTGTTCCTGCAATGCGCGCGCCAAAATCTGAAAGATCTTCAAGTCAGCGTCGCCCGGCGCGAACGGGCGAAAAGAAAGCGCCTCGTCAAAGCTGCCCAATGAAAACTTTTCCTGGCCGTCAAGTTGTCCGGTGAGTTTTCTGAAAGCCGTTTTCAGCGGTTGCTCGTAAGGCGTGCCTTGATATTGCGCGATCGCTTTGTGCGCGACCAGCAACGCAAACACTTCCGATTCGGTCACGGAAAGTTTCGGAAAATTTTCCACCGGCTCCGTGTAATAATAACCATAACGGCGACTGTCATATTCAATCGGCAGGTTGAGCCGGTATTTCATGAAGTCGATGTCCCGCTTGATCGTGCGGGTAGAAACTTCAATCTCGCGGCCAATCGCCGTGCAATTCGGATATTGTTTCCCTTTGATCTGGTCATGAATCCGCATCATGCGCTCCCACGGCGGCCGGACCAGAATGCGTTCCTGAACTTTAGGCATATTTTTGTTTGTTGGAGTGGCGCACCTTTCTGACCCCTGTGACAGCGGATGTCAAACCCCATCGTTTAGTATCCCGTTCATGAAGATTGAAACCCATCTCGATTATCAGACCATTTTAGCCAACCGCGCGCAGCCGGTTCATTTCGCCATTCGCTTCGAGGCCGACAGCAAAACCCATCCTCGTCCGAAGCCCGCCGCCTTTTGTGTCGTACTGGATCGCAGCGGGTCCATGGCCGGCAAACCGCTGGACAAAGCCAAAGAAGCCGCGCGACTTGCTGTGAAAAATCTTCGCCCGGAAGATTTATTCAGCCTCGTGGTGTTTGATGAGGAAGCGCAGACCGTTATCCCATTGCAACCAGCCGCGAACAAAAACGAAACATTCGTTCGGGCCATCTCCACCATCAATGATGGCGGCAGTACCAATCTTTCCGGCGGCTGGATGCTGGGCCGTGACGAACTGAAAAAAGCACCAAAGGATACGACGCGGCGCCTGCTCGTGTTGAGCGACGGCCATCTTAACGCCGGCATTGTTGAGCTTCCCGTTGTTCGCCAGCTCGTAACGTCCGGATTGGAGAAAGATTTGATCCGCACGTCGTGCCTCGGATTTTCCGAAGGCTACAATGAAGATCTCATGTCCGAATTGGCGCGCGTCACGGGCGGACAATTTTACGATGCGGATGCACCCGAGAAAATTCCCGCCATCTTCGCCTCGGAACTCGACGGCCTGCAAAAACTTTCCATCCAGAATCTGCGCGTCCGCTTGGCGCGACTCGATTTCTGCGATGCGGCAGAGCTGCTCGGAAATTCTCCGGTGGTTCAATTGCCCGACGGGCGCACGGAAATTGCCGTGGGAGATTTGGTCAGCGGTGAGACAAGGGTATTGTGCTTCGCACTGGGGGTCTTGCCGCTGCCCTTCATTTCAGGAAAACCAGCCTTCAGCCTTGAAGGCGAAAAGCTAGTGGAAATCGAAATCCTCTTCGATGAAATCGGCGAATCAGAAATCCATTCCCGCTCCATCACGCAACTCATTCGCATTCAGGCCACGCAAAACCCGGATGAGGTAAAAGTCCGCGAAGAAGTCATCGGCTGGGTCGCCATGCAAAAAACCGGTCGCGTCCTCGATGAAGTGACCAAACACATGGACTCCGGTAAAAACAACGAAGCCATTGCCTTGCTCTCGAAAACCATTGAGCAGTTGAAAGCCTACGGCCCAAAAGAACAGGTCAACGAATCCATCGCGCAACTCGAACAATTGATGGGCAAAATTGATCAAGGCCAGTGGACCGTGAGAGAGCGCAAGGCCAGCGCTTATCGAAGCTCGCAAATGCGCCGGATGAGTTCCGCCGACATCTGGACATTGGACGACGCCGCGCCCAGTTTCAAAAAGCCGTCCAAGCCAAACGCGATAGACACGAAAACACCCAAAAGCGGACATGCCTGAAATAGACCGATCTCAATCGCAAACATCCGGCGCTTGACGCAACCCGGCGTTTTCTCCTTTTGGTCCTCGGACCTGTTTCCGCGTCGCCGCTCCTGTCGTCCCGATTTTGTGATCGCGACGGCAGACCATCTGAATTTAACTTTGGCTGAAAGAATACCTAGAAAACAGTTAACCGCTGATTTACAACTCGCACACGCAATGATGCCAAAACAACAGTGCAATGTCCTCTGACCTGACATTCATCACCAATGAAGCGGGAAAAAGTTTACGCGATCGCTTCGGCGTTCTGCTGAGCGAGGACACGCGCCTCTTTGATTGTCTGGTCGGATATTTTTTCATCAGTGGATTTTACAAGCTGTATCCCACCTTGGAGAAAACGGAAAAAATTCGCATCCTCATCGGTATAAAAACCGACAGCGCCATTTACAATCTCATCCAGGAAGCGAAGCAGCAGGAATTAGTTTTAGAATCTCATGCACAGGCGAAAGCGGCGGCGACTACTGCCGTGCGTGACGAACTGGAAAAGTCCGAGGACACCGCGAGCATCGAA
>JBBQAX010000313.1:0-4973 GCA_038316905.1 Verrucomicrobiota bacterium
AAAAGCTTTCGTTGCCTGCCGGTTCCGTGGACACACCGACGACTCGCGAATGGTACGCGCGTTACGCCGCTGCGGTGACGAGAGCGGATGATGACCTTGGCAAGGTTTACGAGGCGGCGCGCACGACGCTTGGCGAAAACACGCTGTTCCTTTTCAGCGCGGATCACGGCGCGCAATGGCCGTTCGGCAAATGGAATCTTTACGATGCGGGAATTCGCGTGCCGCTGATCGTATCGTGGCCGGGCGTGGTGAAACCGGGAACGCGCACGGACGCAATGGCAAGTTGGATTGATTTTTTGCCGACGCTTGTTGAAGTCGCTGGAGGCAAAGCGCCGAAGAAGATTGATGGACGTTCTTTTCTCCCGGTGTTGCGCGGGAAAAAGAAAGAGCATCGCAATCACATTTTCACTACGCATAGCAGCGATGGGAATTTCAACATCTATCCGATGCGTAGTCTCCGAACCTATCGTTGGAAATACATTTCAAATCTGCATCCAGAATTCGCGTTCACCACGCATATCGATTTGCCGGTGAATCTCGGTCAACGCGCGTACTTTGCGACTTGGGAAAAAGTGGCGAAGACAAATGCGGAAGCGGGAACCATCGTGAACCGTTATCATGTTCGGCCCGCAGAGGAGCTTTACGATTTAGAAAATGATCCTCACGAACAGCGAAATCTGGCGACCCATCCGAGCCAGGCTTCTCGACTAAAAGTGATGCGCGCTGAATTGGAGGAGTGGATGCGTGACCAAGGCGATCAACTCAAAGTGTACGACGAACCGCGGTTGCTCAGTGATTTGTCGAGTTACGGTCCGGGCGCAACACCAGCCCCCGCTCCATCGAAAGCAACACCGAAGAAAGAGTGAAGATGAACTCTGAAAACATTATTGAAGCCTCTGATGGGCACGGATGCACTCGGATCAGAAAGATGTCGAAATTTTTCCCCACAGTAGAATCTGTGTCCATCCGTGTTCATCCGTGGCTTTCCTTTCCGCTTCTCTTGGCGTTCCTTTGCCTTCTCGGCGGCCAATTCACTTTTGCTGCAAAACCGAAACGCCCGAACGTCCTGCTCATTTGCGTCGACGATCTCAAACCGTTACTCGGTTGTTACGGAGATCGCACGGTGAAATCGCCGAACATTGATCGACTCGCCAAACGCGGGATGGTTTTTGAAAGCGCCTACTGCAACCAGGCCGTTTGTGCTCCGTCTCGTAATGCGCTCTTGACCGGCTCTCGTTCGACGACTCTCGGCATTTACAATCTGGGTACGAACTTCCGCAAAGCGGTTCCCAATGCGGTCACGCTTCCACAATATTTCATGCGCAACGGCTACCGCACGGAAGCGATCGGGAAAATTTTCCACGTCGGGCACGGCAACACGGAAGACCCGGCATCGTGGAGCGTGCCGCACGTGCATGAAAAAGTGGTGAATTATGCGTTGCCGCAAAGCACGACCAAAGGCCAGATCACACGCGAGGAAGCCTATTTCTCCAACACGCATCTGGATGAAATCAACAAATTGCCCCGCGGCGCTGCTTTCGAAAATGCAGACGTTCCTGACGAGACCTACGCTGACGGACGCATCGCGGATGAAGCCATTCGCCGTTTGCGTGGCGCGAAAGACAAACCCGATGAACCGCTTTTTCTCGCTGTCGGTTTCGTGAAACCACATTTGCCATTTTGCGCGCCGAAAAAATATTGGGATATCTACGACCGCAATGATTTCAAATTAGCCCAGCGTCGCACGCCACCGGACGGCGCTCCATCTTACGCACCACAGTTCGGCGGCGAGCTGCGGCAGTACTCCGGCATTCCTGAAAAAGGTGACCTCTCGGATGAGTTACAACGCACGTTGATTCACGGTTATCACGCGAGCATCAGCTACATGGACGCGCAACTCGGCCGCGTGCTCGACGAACTGGACCGCCAGAAAATGTCCGACAACACCATCATCGTTTTGTGGGGCGATCACGGCTGGCATCTCGGCGATCACGGCATGTGGTGCAAACACACGAATTACGAACAAGCCAATCGCATTCCGCTGCTCATCGTCGCGCCGGGTGTGACGAAGAAGGGTTCGCATTCAAAAGCGCTCACCGAATCGGTTGATCTTTATCCGACGCTTGCTGAGCTCGCTGGTTTGCCGAAACCGAACGTTCCGCAAACTCTCGATGGGTTGAGTCTCGTGCCGGTTTTGCGCAAACCGAAAGCAACGGTGAAAGATCACATCACGCACGTTTATCCACGCGGTCCGCGGCTCGGTCGTGCCGTCCGCACGGAACGTTATCGCCTTGTGGAATGGAAAGCCGCCGGCGCTTCCGCCGACACTGCTGAGCTGGAACTTTACGATTACAAAAAAGATCCCGCTGAGACAAAGAACCTCGCCGCAGAAAAACAGGATGTGGTGAAAAAACTGCGCAACATGCTTGCGCAGCATCCCGAGGCCAAACCACAGATTCGCTAAATAAAATAGACTCAATGTTAAACACACCTCGATTCCTCACGGCCTTTGCCATCGGGTTTGTTCTCCAATTTTTCGTTGCGTCATCGCGGGCTGATTCTGCTCGACCCAATATAATTCTCATTCTCGCGGACGACCTTGGCTTCAGCGACATCAGTCCATACGGCGGGGAAATCCACACACCGAATCTCGAGAAGCTGGCGAAGAGTGGATTGCGCTACACGCAGTTTTACAACGGCGCGCGGTGTTGTCCTTCGCGTGCTTCGTTGATGACAGGCTTGTATCCGCATCAGGCGCACGTCGGAGATATGGTCGATGAATATGCGCGGCGCGTTCGCGAAAAACTGAACAACCCGGCGTATTCGGATCGCTTGAATCCGCACGCGCCGACGATTGCTGAAGCGCTGAAGAAATCAGGTTATCGCACATTCATGTCGGGCAAATGGCATCTGGGTTATCGCACCAATGAATGGCCTTACGCGCGGGGATTTGATCGGTCGTTCGCGGTGATTGAAGGAGCGATGAACTATTACGGCTTTGGCATTCAACACACGGGAATCATCACCAATCCGCCTATGGCGCTGGACGACAAAGTTTTTTTGCCGTTGCGCGAAGGATTTTTCGCCACGGATGCGTTCACCGAACATGCCGTTCGTTTCATTGAAGCTGACCTGAAGAATCCTGATCCGTTCTTTCTTTATCTCGCCTACACCGCGCCGCATTGGCCATTGCACGCGAAGCCTGAAAACATCGCGAAGTATCGCGGCAACTATAAAAAAATCGGCTGGGACAAATTGCGCGAGCAACGTCACGAACGATTGCAAAAGGGCGGCATCATTGACGCGCGCTGGCCGCTGGTTCCGCGCCCAGAGAATGTTGTCGCGTGGGACAAAGCTACCTCCGAACAACGCGACAGATGGGATGAAGAAATGTCCATTTACGCGGCGCAAACCGAAGAGATGGATTCCGGCATTGGCGAAGTATTGAAAGCGTTGAAGAAAACTGGACGCGATAAAAACACGTTGATCTTTTTCATGTCGGACAATGGCGGCGCGTCGGAAGATCCCAATCGCAGTTTGCCCGGTGCGAAGTCAGGCACTCGCGAAAGCTACGAAGGTTATGGAATCCACGGAGCGCACGTCAGCAGCGGGCCGTTTCGCAAAACGAAAAAGTATTCGCACGAAGGCGGCATTTCATCGCCGCTGATTATTCATTGGCCCGAAGGAATCGCGAAAAGTCAAAATGGAAACGTGCTGGGCGGAATTGGTCATATCATCGACATCCTGCCAACTTGCCTGGATGTGGCGGGCGCGAGATTTCCCGCAAAACAGAATGGCGGTCCCACCACTCCGTTGGAAGGCATCTCATTAAAATCCACTTTCGCGGGTCAACCGATTCCGCGCTCCACGCCGCTGTTTTGGGAACACGAAGGCCATCGCGCGGTGCGGGACGGCAAATGGAAATTGGTCGCGAGTTTCAATGAGGCGTGGGAACTCTACGATATGGAAGCGGATCGTATGGAGTTGAATAATTTAGCCACAGCCAAACTTGAAACCGCGCAAGAGTTGCTTTCCAAATATGACGCATGGGCAGAGCGTATTGGCGCGGAACCGTGGCCGGTGTTGGAGAATCGTCCTACTGCACCGAAGAAAAACTGAACCGATATTAGCCACGGACGAACACGGATAGACACGGATGAAAAACGCCAATGAAATCAATGCCGATTTAGGTTGGACCGCGGCTGTGTCGTCCTCGACCAGCCGCAGCGCGTCTCTTTCATCAAAGTGCTGCGGCTGGTCTGCGACACAGCGCGCGGTCCGTCTTTATCCGTGTCCATCCGTGATTTCACCTTAAAATTCATGAGCATCAAAAAGCTTTCGTTCCTTCTCGCTTTCTGGCTTTCCGCGTTAGCAGGGACAATTTTTGCCGCGCCCAAAACCAAACCTAACTTCATCGTCATCCTCGCTGACGATCTTGGTTATAACGACCTCGGTTGTTACGGCAGTCCGCTGATCAAGACGCCGAACCTTGATCGCATGGCGAAGGAAGGCGTTCGGTTCACCAGCTTTTACGTCGGCGCTTCGGTCTGCACACCGAGTCGCGCCGCGCTTCTCACCGGTTGTTATCCAGCCCGCATCGGCATGGGCGAAGACCTCGTTAATCAACCCGGCTTTGGCGATGTCGTCACCAAATCGTGGGTGAAGGTCATTCATTCCGGATCAAAGCTTGGATTGAATCCTGACGAGATAATCATTCCCGAAGTTTTAAAACCCGCCGGATATTTCTCCGGCATGGTCGGCAAATGGCACCTCGGCGACGCGCCGGAGTTCAATCCGATTCGACAAGGCTTCGACTATTATTTCGGCGTTCCCTACAGCAACGACATGAAGCCGTTTTATTACATCAACGGAACCGAGCGATTGCCCGAGCCGCCGGTGATGGATGAATTGACCGAAACCTACACGAAAAAAGCCACGAGCTTCATTCGGGATCACAAAGATCAGCCATTCTT
>JBBQAX010000314.1:0-4972 GCA_038316905.1 Verrucomicrobiota bacterium
AAGCACAGGAGCGGTTTCGCTGACAATTGTTCGCCCGACAATTACTGCATGGCAGATGTTGAGCAACGGCGCGTTCCACCTGGAGTTCAGCGGCATTCCGAACACGGCCTACACCTTGCAGTCCTCTTCGAACTTGCTGAACTGGCTCAGCCTCTCGACCAATGCGACCGGCGGCAATGGCCTGCTGAGCGTGGACGTTGTGACGACCACCAATCAGCCCCAGCGCTACTACCGCTTCGTCTCGCCCTAAGTTTCAACCTGCACTCCGAAGTTGATGCGGGATCTGGAACGGAGCGCGGCGTTTACGCCGATTCATCGCCGACAATCAAGTGGTGTTGCGAGCGCACAAAAACATCCAACTTGAAGCGGCGTAAACGCCGCGCTCCGATATACTCAACGGCACGAACGCGGGCTTGGCGCGGGTCTTTTGGGCGAGCGCAGGCGAGTCGTTTGATCCCGATCGCTCCGCGTAGATTCCGCTCGCGGCAAATGATTCTGAATTGCGCGCTCGGCCTCGAAGCCAACTGGCGCGGCGAAATCACCCGCCTCCGCATCGAACCCGCAACTGGTCTGACCGAACGCGGCACACTCGGTCTCGGCCAGGTTCATTTATTGAAGTCCATTGGTTTCTCTTCGTTTTGATTTATTTTTATTCCGTTACTCGGAAAAAGAAGTGATTTCCCGTGATCATGACCACTACACCCGAATGGGGGTATGGTTGGAAAATTTAGTTAGTTCTATAAAGGACTGCTTAACCGGAACCCATCAATTCAAATTGAAACCTATGCTCAAAACCCAAACCATCCTTGGCCGCACTTGTTCAGCTATCACATTGGGGCTGATAATTGGAACCGTGACCATCTCGGTCGCCCAAGCTCAATACACCGCTGTCTGGAATGATAATTTCAACACCAGCTTTGCTACCAACAAAACGAGTTTTGAATTTAATAACGGAACCCGGCAAACGGGCGTGATACCTCCGGCAGGTTACACTCAATTGCCTGGGGGCGGCAGTGATTATCACATTTTGACCGGAACCCAGTTGCTGCTGACGGGCGACTCTATTAATCAATACACAAGCGTTCAACCCCAGTATAGTTTTAAGGGCACGGTTTTAGGTTCACAGATCGCCGGAAAAGAGATTACGTTTTCGATGGATCTGAACGCGACCACCAGTGCCAGCTACACTGCCGCTGGCATTAGTTTAGGCTCGGCTGCTGGCATCAATTTGCTCGATGCGGCCACCCCTCATTTTGGAGTGAAGTTCGTCGAGGATGGTGCTTTTGGCTCGGGCAACTTCATTCAATTCTATGACGGCAGCACGCTCGTTCAAAACGTGCTTCCTTTCACAGCCGGTGGCGCAGGTGCATTCAATGTTGACTTGCGGATTGACGATTTGGCGGACGGTAATCCATGGGATGGAGTTGGCTCCACAACGATTGATCTCTACGTCAACAGCCTTTTCATCAGCAGCTACACTAAGGGTGACGGTGGATACACTGACAATTATCTCTCTTTGGTGGGTGAACGTGGTTTCACCTCCCCGGGCTTGGTCGCAGCTTCGACCACCTTCGACAATCTCTCCGTCTATGCCGCGCCCGTTCCTGAACCGACTACTGTTGCGCTAATGGGATTGGGACTGGCCGGGCTGCTGGCTTTACGCCGCCGCGCCGCCTAAAATCAGGCACTAACCAATAAGTTTTTCACAACCCCGCTTCGGTGGGGTTTTTTGTTGGTGATTGTCTTTGAGAAAATAGTTCCTTCATCACTCTGCCGAAAGCGGATAAAGGATATGCCGCTGATGTCCGCGGGTTTGCTCGGTCCGGTGAAGATCTATTCCGTGAGAGAGAAACAATTAGCCTGAACAATTGCCGATAAAAAATTACGGATTCGCTTTTCGTTCCGGAAGCTCCTGACTTAGCTTGCGTTCAAGTTCCTGATACGTCGCCCGCACCTTTTCCACCCGCTCGCGCAAGGCCGACGCTTGTTCGGCAGGCCAGCGATTCCAGTAATCCAGCGGTGAGGAACTGGACATCGCAGCGGCTTCCCGCACGGCCTTTTCAATGTCATCCAACACGGCGAGTTGTTTCTTGATTAAGATGTCGGTCTGGCTGACATCCCAGAACCGAAAGCCCGGTCGCATCACATAAACCGGCGTGGTGACAGCTTCGGAGCGGTCACGGCCGACGACGTGCGCGGTGAGCCAAGACCCATGCCCGGCGGCAACGGTGGTGGTGAGTTCAAGTTCAGTTTGATTCTCGTTCGTCGCGGAAATTTCCTGGATGACTTTGCCGAATTGCACGAGCTGCAATTTCATCGGCGCGGACGCGCCCCGCAGACCCCATGCGCGAATTTTGACTTCGAGCGGACGATTGTTTGTCACAGTGACCGTGTCGCCGGGCAGCGCGTTGCCGACGTTGAAATCCAACATCGGGCCGGTGGTCACAAACGTGCGCCCAGCCTTTAGCGCGGCGAACCACGCATCGGGTTTGAACGGCTGGTTCGTTCCGCAAAACGCATAAAGTCGCACCGCGCCGACCGTGCCGCCGTAGGGCGTGTCCGTTCCGGCGCTCGCGGTCATTTTGAAACCGAGATTCAAGAAGTCGTAGAAGTAATCCGTATTGAGACTCGACTGGAGGATGCTGTTGAAATCCACGATGTTCATCGGCGTGAACAACGCCATTTCGCGCTCGACGGACAACGCCTTCGCCCCAACGTGCGTGTGACCGTAGAGACCGCCTTGCTGATGAATCTGCTCCGCGACCCAGTCGTTCAAATAGTAGCGTTGCAAATCGCGGACTTTCGATTTGAGATTCAAACCGATGGCGTGGCCGAGCATGGAGCGCGGGTCTTCTTGTCCCGGCACGAGCCAGTGCCGTCCGCTTTCGTCTCGCACACGGAACTCGGGGCCGAAGCCGCGTTGCGCATACCACGTCCGCATCTCATTGCCCATCTCCAGCACGTTCGCAACATGGATGTCGCCGGCCACGGTGAAGGCTAGAAGTTTTTCCGCATCTTCGCTGCTCATCAAGCGCGAGTGGATGTGGTCATCGCCGGAATACCAACCTCGCTCTGGCATGTTCGTCCAGCGTTTGAGGCGAAAGGTTTTGCGCGTCCACTGGCCGGGTTCGACGCGAAACTTTTCGTGCAATGGCTCGTATTCGATCCCGTGAAGAATGTGGATTTCCCAATCGCCCGCAGGCAGCGCCATTTCAAACGGCTTCGGCACAATCCAATAACGTCCTTGAAATTGGCCGGGAATATAAACCATGTAACCGCGCCCCGGTCCGTAGATGGGGAGGCTCGTTACGTCGTTCATCATCGGCGACAAATCCACCGCTCCGGCCGGTTCAAAAAGTCGCTGCCCCGCGCCCGAGGTAAGCCGCAACAGCACGGAAACGGGTTTCCCATTTTCATCCAACACCTGCACTCCGACTTGGCCACCGGGCTTGGATCTAAACGACAAAACCCAGCGGAAAGCCGCGTCAGTCGCGCCTTCGTAATTAAATGCGACATGGAAAATGGTTGTGTCCGAAGGCACCTGCTCAAGCTTCACCGCGACAAACGTGGTGGCATTCGACGCAATGGTGATGCGGTAAGGTTTTGGGTCGCGCTCGGTCGTCATGTTCATTTCGTGCACGACAAAATTCGTCGGTCCGTTGCCGGTGACGACTTTGAGCAGAAGCAGATTGTGTTGCTGATCGAGTTCCATCGCGCCATCCGCCGCGCGCACTGGCAAGCCGTGTCGGAAATCGAGCGTGACGAGATCGGGCACTTGCGCGACGAGTTGCAATAAATCCTCCTCGGCTTGCCAGTGAAAATAATCTGCGTGAGCGGGAATGCTATGCGGCGATTCACCCGTGCGAATGCGATTCGCCGCCGCGAACGATTCCATGACGCGATCAAGCAAGACGGCCTGTGGCTGGTTGAGGCGATTGCGAAGATGCGAAAGCAACTCACCCGAAAACTCCACGGAACCTTTCAGCGGCGATTGAGTCTGGGCGAGCTGCGCGGCAGTGGGCTTGGGCAAATCCACGCCGTGAGCGAAACTGCGTGGCGTGGAAGAAAGCAGGACGAGCGAGACGAATAGGACCGCGATTCTCATGTTCATCGCGCAGTTTTTTCGATGGCCTGGTAGCGTTCCATTGCCTGCTGATATTCCGCCACGGCTTCTGCCGACAACACGCCGGTGTTGGACGCGATCTGTTGCTTCATGCGCTCCACGAGCCAGGTCACTTCCTCCCGCCGCGGACGCAATGGCACTGTCGCGTCATCAAACCAACTCGGCGCCGTGTGCGCAAAACGCACCCGCCCGCCCGCCCGATCTTCCCAGCAACGAAGCGCGACCCAACTCGTGCCGCTGATTTCTTCGGTCACTTTGAAGCGCGCTTCATACGCCCCATCGCGATTGCGTTTGGACTTCAATGAAATTGTCTGCTGCACTTTGCCGTTCACAAGAACCTCGACAGATTGAACCGGTTTTTCACTGAGAACTGTGCCTGAAATTTTCACCCGACGCGAGCGGCTCGGCGTGAGTTGGAATTTTCCGCCCGGCACTTCGCCATTTATTTCGGCCAGCAACATCGGTCCGGTGGTGACAAAGCTGCGGCCTTGTCCGAGTCCCTTGATCCAATCGTCGTAATTGAACCCGCGAGGGCAGTGGACATAGACGCGGCCAAATCCCAATGGAACCGGATGAACACCGCTCGCGGTGCCAGCTGTGGGGCGCATTCGGAATCCGCAGTCGAGCAAGGCGTAGTAAGTGTTGAAGGTATAGTTGATCCAATCGCGCTCGCCGCCGCTGCGCCCGGCGTCCGGCAGATTCATGAATGCGGGCGCGGGCACATTGAAATTGGTGAAAGCATACTCCGCGCGCCAGATGTGGTTGTTGGCGAGTTCGTAAAGATCAATGTCCATGACGGGCGGCAGCATGACGGACCAATTCCAATTGCACTTGTCCATGTCGAGCAAC
>JBBQAX010000315.1:0-4959 GCA_038316905.1 Verrucomicrobiota bacterium
TGAACGCCACGCTCTGGCGAGCGCGGCTACGGATGCCAACAGCACGTTGGAAAATTGCGAGCGAGTTACGCCGCCGCTTTGGAAGTCGCTAAATCGGTGCGGCGTTGCGCCATGGATTTGAAAAATTCGTAGCCTTCGCGCAAACGGCGGACGCAAACGTCTTTGTCTTCCAACATGGTTTTCACGATGCGCAGAATCGGTTTCGGACGCAGATAATAACGGCGGTAAAATTTTTCCACGGACTCGAAGATTTCTTCTTTGCTCAGACCAGGGTATTCGAGCGCGCTTTGTTGAAAACCGTCGTCGTGAACGATGTCGCTTTTATCTTTCTTGGCGAACCAACCATTTTGACGCGCCATTTCATAAAGCTCCGTTCCAGGATAAGGCGCAGCGAGCGAAACTTGAATACTGAACACGTCGAGGTCCATCGCATATTGCATGGTTTGCTCGATGGTTTCTTTGGTTTCAACTGGCAAACCGAGAATGAACGTGCCGTGAATGATCACGCCCAGTTCCTTGCACGCTTTCGTGAATTGTTTAGCTTCGTCGATGTTGATCCCCTTTTTGATGCGATCGAGAATGCCCTGATTTCCAGATTCGTAACCGACGAGGAACAAGCGCAAGCCACAATCTTTCATCAACTTGATGGTTTCGTAATTTACATTCGCGCGGCTGTTGCAACTCCAGGTCATGCCGAGCGGTTTCAGCTTTTGCGCTATTTCGCGGGCGCGCGGCAAATTTGCGGTGAACGTGTCGTCGTCGAAGAAAAATTCCTCCACCTGCGGGAAAAGCTTTTTGGCATGCGCCATTTCCGCCGCGACATTTTCGGGCGAACGAACGCGATATTTGTGTCCGCCAATCGTTTGCGGCCAGAGACAAAAACTACATTGGGCCGGGCAACCGCGACCAGTGTAAAGCGAGAGATACGGGTCTTTCAGGTAACCGATGGAATATTTCTCAATGGTCAGGTCGCGTTTATAGACATCGCTCACCCACGGCAAAACATCCATGTCATGGATGAGAGCACGCTCTTTGTTGTGAACGATTTTTCCTTCTTTGCGGAACGAAAGCCCGTCCACTTCCGCAAGTGGTTTTCCATCCGCGACTTCTTTGCAGGTGAAATCAAATTCTTTGCGGCCAACCCAGTCAATGGATTGCGACGCTTTTAAAGTTTCCGTCGGCATCACCGCCGCGTGTGCTCCAACAAAACCAATTGTTGTGCTCGGCTTCTGTGATTTGATGGCTTCGGCGACTTTGCAATCGTTCTTCAACGACGGCGTGGAAGTGTTGATGATGACATGATCAAAATTCTTTGCTTCCGCCAGACACGTTTTCACGTCGATGTCGTGCGGCGGGCAATCCATTAATTTGCTATTCGGCACGAGAGCGGCCGGTTGCGCGAGCCACGTCGGATACCAGAACGAACGGATTTCGCGCTTGGCCTGATAACGTGCTCCCGCGCCACCATCGAAACCGTCGAAACTTGGCGGTGAAAGAAAAAGTGTTTTGCTCATAGAAATTTTTCGAAGCTGCCCGCCTATGCACCTGGTTTGTTGATCTTCGCCAGCAACTCATCCCGCTGCGTGGTGTCGCCGGTTCCGCAACCGCCGCCGTTTTCATGGGAATGACTTTCTTCTTTTCGCGAGAAAACTGATTGCGCCCCGTTCATTGCCGCACGTGGAGAATTGATCGCGGATTTGGCTTCAGCTAAATGACCTTTGCCAATGGAAGTTCCATTGAAGGCATTCACTTTTAAGCCGGCGAAATACGGTTTTGGCTTCGCGCCAAAATTGTATTTCATGTTTTTCCACGAGTCCGAAAGCTTTGGACTGAGCGCGCCACTCGGATCGTAGCCGCAATGCACCATGCAATTTTCGCAACGTGGATCGCGGGCAACTCCATCCACCACGCCGTATTTTTCCCAATCCACTTTTGCCAGCATTTCGTCGTAACGCGGATAATGCCCATCGGTCATTAAATAACACGGAGCTTTCCAACCTTTGACGTTGCGAGTGGGAATGGCCCAGGCGGTGCAGGTGAGTTCGCGTTTGCCCGCGAGAAATTCCTGGTAAGCGACCGTGCCAAAAATGGTGAAACGCTTTCCCCATTCTTGAATTTTTGCAAATTTCTGACGCGTCATTTTGCGCGTGAGGAAAAAATCTTCTGGTTGTTTGCCGAGACGGGAAACCATGTCTTTTTTCGCGGCATCGTATTCGTAACCCGGAGAAATCGTGTGACCGTCCACTTCCATTCCGGAGAAATATTCAAACATCTCCTCGATTTCTTTCACGTCAGTTTCTTTGTAAACCGTCGTGTTGGTTGCGACTTGATAACCTAAAATCTTCGCCATCTTGATCGCATCGACGCATTCCTTGAAAACGCCTTCGCGCTCCACGATCAAATCATGCGTATATTCCAGTCCATCGATGTGAACATTCCAATACATCCATTTTGAAGGGCCGATGACCGGGCGGGAATCGTTTTTGCCTTTCCGAATCGTTTCGGCGTCTTTCTCGGTGATCAGCTTCTCCGAAAGCAATTTTACAATTTTGGACTCCAGCTTGGGGGAATAAACCTTTGCGAGGTAATCCCGCATTTTTTTCCGCATGAACATGCCGTTCGTGCAGACATAAACGATGCGACCTTGTTCCAAAATACCAGCGATCAACTCTTCAATCTTCGGATAAATCAGCGGTTCGCCGCCGCAAATCGAAACCATTGGCGCATCGCACTCCACAGCGGAATACAAGCAATCTTCCAGCGACATCATGTCCTTGAGGCTGGTGGAATATTCGCGAATGCGCCCGCAGCCGGTGCAGGTCAAATTGCAGGTGTGCAGCGGTTCGAGTTGCAAAACGAGCGCGAATTTTGGCGTCCGACGAACTTTGTGTTTAATAATATGACGGGCGATCTTCGCCGTCAGGCCCAATGGAAATCGCATAATTAGTTAGCTTGAGCCAAATTCTTGGCGAGCTCTGTTTGGGAAACAATTGCGGGGGATTTTTTTAAATTCGGCTCGGTTTGAACAAGTCCAGGCAAGAAAAAACCTAACGGCGAAATACTTTGCGATGCGTTGATACCGCTGCATCCTGCACCCAGGACAACGATCGCCGGGAGTATTGCAAGACGCCGAAAAAACCAATTCAATCTCACGGAGACGACTATAATTTAGGTCAACATGATAGCAACCTTAAATTGGGTTGTCGCCGAGGAGATCACCTCGGTTTTTCCAGTATGAGTAATCACAAATTTTTTCTTAGGTTCCTCGGTTGGTGGGTTTGCTGGGTTGCATTCGGTTTGCTTGCGGGAATAGTTCGCGCCGAGATTGGATCGACCAACCAGAGTGGAGCAACGGGTTCGTTCGCAACGCGAGCCGAAAAAAGTTTCCGAAGTGCTCAAAAGGATTTTCAAAAGGATCCCAGGAATCCCGAAGCCGCTTTGCAGTTTGGGCGGGCTTGTTTCGATTGGGCTGAATTCGCTGAGAACAATGACCAACGCGAGCGAATTGCGCTGGAAGGAATCGTTGCCTGCCGCGCCGTCGTCGCCCTCCAGCCCAAGTCGGCGGCGGGTCATTATTACCTCGCGATGAACCTTGGCCAGCTTGCCCGCACGAAAACCCTTGGCGCGTTACGGCTGGTTGATGAGATGGAAACGGAATTTCAAACCGCACGAGATTTGGACGAAAAGTTTGATTACGCCGGTCCGGATAGGAATTTGGGGCTGCTCTATGCCGAGGCGCCCGGTTGGCCGACGAGCATCGGCAACCGCAGTAAAGCCCGTCATCATTTGCAACGCGCTGTTTTGCTGGAACCCGATTATCCCGAGAATCGTTTGAACTTGCTCGAAGCGTATTTGAAATGGGGCGAGAAAATCGGCGCGCAACGCGAATTTACAGCCACAAGCGAACTTTTGCCCAAAGCGAAGAAAGAATTCGCCGGCGCGCAATGGGAGGTGAGCTGGCTTGATTGGGCAACGCGTTGGAAAAAGCTTCAAATGAAATTTGCCGAGTTCGGCAAAAATATGGGAAGCCCGCGCACGGAGAAAAATCGAAGGTGAATTTTTCTCGAGGCTTACCGTTCCCCTGTGGTTAAGTAATCCAATATGCGAATTTTGATCCTGATTGTAATGAGCGGCACTTTGTTTACCGGCTGTGCAAAAGTTAAGTCGTGGTTGCCTTTTACGTCCAAATCGGAGGCGTCATCAACCAGCGATTCGACGAGTTCAGTGGCGACCTCTGCGACTTCAAATGCTGGCAAAGTCGCGAAGGTGAATTTGAATGCACGATTCGTCGTGATCACTTTTTTACCCGGCGAGGTGCCTGCCATCGGGTTGCGACTCAATGTTTACCGAAACGGGCTGAAAGTCGCCGAGGTGAAAATCACGGGTCCGCAACGGGATAACAATACCGTGGCCGACATCATTACGGGTGAGGTGCAGGTAAACGACGAAGTTCGCGCAGACTAGAATTTAGCTGGTTTTTGCCGCTTTGGGCGCCGCCTTTTTGCGGTAGGGAGAGGAAAGATTGAAGTAAATGCCGCACAACGGTTTCGCGTTTTCCGTCTGGCTCAGGATGATGGTGATCTGTTTGTCCAATGCGATTCCATGGCGCAGATTCGTGCCGCGGCTCGCATAAGCTTTGATCGCTTTCTCCATCAACCGTTCCAGTGCTTCTTCACATTCTTCCGGCGTTTTATCCAGGCAAAGAATGTATTTCTCGAAGCCTTTGGTGGCCTCGGAAATTTCCTGCCTGAATGTTTCAACCGTTAAATCCATGTCGCAAAAATAAACTTTGTTGCAGAGAAGTAAATTTCAATATCGCTAGCAGTCCGTCGGGCTTGAGAAAAGATTTTCAGGAGCGGGGCTCTATATGTTCCCCTGGCGGATGAGAAAAAAATTCATTTCGTTCTCTCATCAGGACCGGGATCAGCTTTGGCGAACCGTTCACGCTCGTTTTTTGCC
>JBBQAX010000316.1:0-4933 GCA_038316905.1 Verrucomicrobiota bacterium
TCGTCTCGAATTGTTGCACGGAATACTTGGCGATCTTTTGCTTCTGCGCTTCGACCTCCAACTCCAGATCTTTGCGCTGCGACTCAATTTGCCGCGTGCGCAACTTGGCCGCGTCGAGGCTGGATTGAGTGCTGGCGGCGCGGGATTGCAACTGATTCCGCTCTGGATCGATGCGGGCCAATTCGTTTTTTACTCGAGCGAGTTTGCGGTCGCGATCCTGGAGAATGAGAAGTTTTTCGATGGCTTCAAGCATGGGAAAATGGATTTTTGATTCGGAAAAGACGTTATCGGTGGTGTTCTGGCAAGTCAATGCACGGAATGAATTTGGGCTGTTTGGGTGTGATTAAAGTGGGTGAGGCTTGGCCATTTGGACTGCGGAGACATGTCTCCGCTTTGGCTGCACGGTGAAAAAGCGCAGAGTGTCTCTTAGAGCCTGTCTGAAAAATGGGTAGCACGGGCGAACCGCCCGTCCCGGTCGGCGACCCGCCGCCCGGAACGAGCGCGGTCGTCGCAACGAAAGCAGCGGTGGGATTGGATCGAGACGCTCTTCCCGTTCCGTCCGGCGGGTCGCCGGACGGCACAGGCTGGTAGCCTGTGCTACCCAGGAACGATTTTTCAGACAGGCTCTTAGTTCGAAATGAATTTGCGGGTGGCAGCGTGCAGGAAAAGCGACGTCTTGCCGTCGCACTCCAAAGGTTTCCAATCTCACCACTTTGAATCACACCCGGCTGTTTGGCATGTTACTTTGCAGCGAGGCACCTTTGTCAGACAAATTTCCTTTGGAGATCTCTCTTATTTGAAGCGATGAACGCGAGTTTTTGCGCTCATGCCGGTTTAGGGTTTCTCTCGTGTGGCATTCGGCGTACTGCAATTTAATGTTCAGGAATCACAAAGCGGAATGATGGAGAATCGATCTTTGTCACGGTTCTTCAGCAAAAGAACTTTGACTGTCGGCGGAAAATCAGAACAATTCCCGCATGAGACCATTTTTACTTCTGACACTTACCGCCATGCTCTGTTGCTCGTGCGGAAAAAACTCTGAGACTGTCGGCGAATCAACAACACCGGACGGTGCTGCTCCGACCACCAATGCAAAATTCACGGTTGGCTTTTCACAAATCGGCGCTGAGAGCGGGTGGCGCACTGCCGAGACCGAATCCATCCGGGGAGAAGCCGCCACGCGCGGAATTGACCTTCGCTTTTCTGATGCGCAACAAAAACAGGAAAACCAAATCAAAGCGCTCCGCACGTTTCTCGCTCAAGGAGTGAGCGCGATCATTCTCGCGCCCGTCGTGGAAACGGGCTGGGAACCGGTGTTGCGCGAAATCAAACAAGCCAACATTCCTGTCATTCTCGTCGATCGCGGCGTCAAGGTTTCCGACGACTCGCTCTACACGACGCTCATCGCCTCGGATTTCGTCGAAGAAGGTCGCATGGCTGGAAAATGGCTCGCTGAAAAAATTGGTGGCAAAGGCAACGTGGTGGAGTTGCAAGGCACACCGGGGGCCGCTCCCGCCATTGATCGCAAAAAAGGTTTTGAAGAAGTCCTCGCGAAACATCCTGGGATGAAAATTATCAAATCGCAAACCGGCGATTTCACCCGTTCCAAAGGCAAGGAAGTCATGGAAGCGTTTCTCAAATCTGAAGGAAAAAATATCAAGGCCGTTTACGCGCACAACGACGACATGGCGCTTGGCGCAATTCAAGCCATCGAAGAAGCGGGCATGAAACCCGGCACAGATATAATCATCGTTTCCATCGACGGCGTGAAACCGGCGTTTGAAGCCATCGCTGCTGGAAAACTGAACTGCACCGTTGAATGTAATCCGCTTCTCGGCCCCACGGTTTTCGACACGCTCGAAGCAATTCGTAAAGGCGAGAAAGTGGAAAAGAAAATCATCATGAAGGACGAAGTTTACGACGAGACCAACGCGAAGCAGGCTTTGCCGAATCGTAAATACTAATCCGCAAGGTTCATTCATTGACCTCTTTCGCCGAGGCATTACGTTTTTTGCATGAGCAAAATTGAAGAAATCAAAGCGGAGATCGACAAGCTTTCGCCTCGCGAACGCTGCGAGCTTAACGCATTGCTTCACGACTGGCCGGATGACGATTGGGACAAGCAAATGAGGGCTGATGCAGAACCCGGCGGAAAATTAGACAAGTTGCGGGAAGAAGCTGAACGCGAAGAAAATGCCGGTCGCCTTCGCGATTTCCCAAAACCTTCCTCTGAATGAAGTCAAAGGCCGCCGCTTCCTTTTGGAAAGATTACTTCAGATTGCCGGCTCACATTCAGCAGTTGGCCTACAAGAATTATCAATTGTGGTTGGGCAATGTTCATCATCCTTCGCTACGGTTTAAGCGTTTTAGGAACGAGCATTGGTCTGTTCGCGTGGGGGAACATTATCGCGCTGTCGGATTTTTTCTGACACGCGACACTTTTGTTTGGACCTGGATTGGCAGCCACGAAGAATACAACAAGTTTTGATGAACGATTCCAGATCCGAAAATATTTTGCTCCAACTCCGCGGAATCAGCAAAACGTTCCCCGGAGTCAAAGCGCTTTCTGAGGTGGATTTCACGCTTCGTCGTGGTGAAATTCATGCGCTCATGGGCGAAAATGGCGCGGGCAAATCGACGCTCATTAAAGTTCTCACGGGCGTTTATCAGCGCGATGGCGGCGAGGCGTTGCTGGAAAATAAATCCATCAATCCGCAATCGCCCGAAGCAGCGCAGTCGCTCGGCATCAGCACGGTTTATCAAGAGGTGAATTTGATTCCGCACCTTTCCGTTGCAGAAAATATTTGCCTCGGACGCCAGCGAACGAAACTTGGTTTTCTCAAATGGAAAGAAATTCGCCTGCGCGCTGAAAAAGCCCTCGCGCGACTCGGTATTGAAATCGACGTCACCGAAACCGTCGCGAATTATTCCATTGCGATCCAGCAACTCGTCGCCATTGCGCGCGCGCTCGACATTGACGCCAAACTTCTGATCCTCGATGAACCAACTTCCAGTCTCGATGAAAAGGAAGTCGCCACGCTTTTCGGTGTGATGCGGAAATTGAAAGCCGAAGGACTCGGCATCGTTTTCGTCACGCATTTTTTGGATCAAGTTTACGAAATCTCCGATCGCATCACCGTTTTGCGAAACGGAACATTCGTCGGCGAATTTGAAGCCGCCAATCTCTCGCGCTTTCAACTCATCTCCAAAATGATGGGCAAAGAACTTTCTGAAGCCGACTTCAAAGCGGGCGCGCGACAAGCTTCCAGGAAAACTGGAACGCCGTTGCTCCAGTTGAAAAAAGTGGGGCGAAAAAATGCACTGCAGCCGCTTGATCTCGAAGTTTATTCCGGTGAAATCGCCGGTTTGTCCGGCTTGCTTGGTTCGGGCCGCACTGAAACCGCACGCCTCGTTTTCGGCCTTGATCACCCCGATAGCGGCGAAATGTTTTTCGAGAATAAAAAAATCTCCTTCCGTTCTCCGCGCCAGGCCATCAACCACAAGTTTGGTTTTTGTCCCGAAGATCGAAAAGTTGAAGCCATCATTCCCAATCTTTCCGTCCGCGAAAATATCGTCCTCGCGCTTCAAGCCAATCAAGGCTGGATGCGCTACGTCTCGCGTCCGAAACAAAACGAGCTTGCGGAGAAATTCATCAAAGCGCTTAACATCAAAACGCCGCACGCTGAGCAAGCAATTCGTCTCTTGAGCGGCGGCAATCAGCAAAAGGTCATTCTCGCACGCTGGCTCGCCTCGCATCCGCGCCTCCTGATTTTGGACGAACCGACGCGCGGTATTGATGTCGGAGCAAAACTCGAGATCGAAAAGTTGATGGCGAAACTCGCGGGTGAAGGAATGGCGATTCTATTTATTTCCTCCGATTTGGAAGAAACCGTGCGCAACAGTCATCGCGTGATCGTCCTGCGCGACCGCAAAAAGATTTGCGAATTGAGCGGCGACGAAATTTCCGAAGCGAACATCATGCACGCCATCGCCGCGCCCCACGAAGAAAGTAAATGAGTACCTGGCACAAATTAAAATGGCCGTTGATCGCACTCGCGCTGGTTCTGTTGTTCAACGCGTTATTCACTTCAGGCTTTTTCGATCTGAAAATTATCGACGGGCGGCTCTTCGGCAGCCTGGTCGATATTCTAAATCGGGCCGCGCCAATGATGCTGGTTTCGCTCGGTATGACTTTGGTGATCGCAACCGGCGGTGTCGATTTGTCCGTCGGTTCAATCGTGGCAATCGCCGGAACGGTCGGTGCACTTCTTTTGACGAAAGCGTCTTTGCCAGTTCCCGCCGTTATTGTTCTCGCGCTGGGAACTGCGTTGCTTTTCGGAATCTGGAACGGTGTTTTGGTTGGCGTTTTTAAAATCACGCCCATCGTCGCGACATTGATTCTGATGGTTTCCGGTCGCGGGATCGCTCAACTGGTGAGCGGCGGGCACCACGTCCGCTTCGATAATCCAGAATTTGCCTTCATCGGACGCGGCACGTTTCTCGGTCTGCCATTCAGCGTGACTCTGGTGCTGATCGCATTCGTGATCTTGCATCTCGTTTCCACCCGCACGGCGCTCGGACTTTTCATCGAAGCCACCGGCGACAATGAAAAAGCCAGCCGTTATTCCGGGATCAACACCGATATTGTGAAAGTTGCCGTCTATTCAATCGCCGGATTGCTCGCCGGAGTTGCGGGATTAATTGTCGTCACGGATGTCGGGGAAGCCGATCCCAGCAACGCCGGTTTGCTTTTGGAACTCGACGCCATTCTCGCAACGGTAATTGGCGGAACCGCACTGACGGGTGGCCGTTTTTATCTCCTCGGCTCACTGATTGGCGCCATTCTCATCCAGACTTTGACCACCACAATTCTGACGCGCGGCGTTGATGTCGAATGGACGCAAGTGGTGAAAGCGATCGTCATTATCGCCGT
>JBBQAX010000317.1:0-4930 GCA_038316905.1 Verrucomicrobiota bacterium
CGCGCTCGGCGTCCGTTTTCACGTCGCGCAAAATATTGGTCAGTTGCAGAGCTTTGCCGAGATAGATTGCGTAATCACGGCAGGCCCGGTTCTCATAACCGAAGATTTCAATGCTGAGCAAACCCACCACAGAAGCTACGCGGTAACAGTATTTCTCAAGTTCCTCAAACGTTTCGTAGCGTTTGATATCGAGGTCCATTTCGACACCGCGAATCAAGTCGTCGAAATGTTCGAACAACAATCCGTATTTGACGATGAATGGAGCGAGTTCCTGATTGACGACGAACTCTGGGGTGATGTTGTCGTAGGCTCGCCGGAGATCAACGCGCCAGCGGGCAAGTTCAGACCGGCGTTTTTCAACGGGGACAGATTCGTCATCCGCGACGTCATCGACTTCGCGGCAAAAGGCGTAGAGCGCGCACATGGCGTCGCGTTTGGCTTTCGGCAACAACACGAAAGCGAGCGCCAGATTGGAGGCGCTCTTACGTGTGATCGTTTGGCTTTCTTGCATTATCGCCTCACTCTGAGTCGAAGTCTTCTTTTGACGGTGGTAGCCCACCAGTTTCAGCGAGAGTCGGGTTACGTCGCTTGTGACGGCGACGGCGTCCATTATCCTGCCGACTCCGCGAGTCTCGCAAAATCTGAGTCGCCGCCCTGGAGGACGAACCAGTGTGCGAAGAACGACGCTTCGGTTTGCGAATATATTTAGCCCACACAAAGAAAAGAACCGCGATTAGCAAGATCGCTCCAAACAACCAATACATCTCCTCAGATCCCCAGAATTGGGTGGGATCGTTGCGATTCCTGAGGTCTAGGATTTCGCGAACTTTTGGAGAGAGATGTTTCTTCAGCACGACGCCTCCCTGGGAGTCGTTTCATCGTCGGGCGCGCCGATGTCCAAACGTTGCATGCGATAACGCAAGGCATGGCGACTGATTTTCAATTGGTCGGCGCTTTTGCCCAGATTGAAATGATTCTGTTCCAGCGTGCTGGCAATGACCTGGCGCTCAAAACCCGCCATCAAATTGTCGAGTGATTCGTCGGCTGCGAAGGAGGGCGCAGTGGATTTTCGCAACAGAGATTCGAGTTGAAAATCGGGCAGGCTTGTCGCTTGCAACTCATTGGTTGTTTCCAAAATAACGGCGCGCTCAATAACATTGCGAAGGCACCGGACATTTCCCGGCCAGGAATGAGAAAGGAGCTTTTCTTTAGTCGCAACCGTCAGTCCACGAATGTGCTTTTTCATGACGGCGTTGAAATGTCGGAGAAATTCGTCCGCGAGCAAAAGCACGTCGTTTCCGCGTTCACGCAAAGGAGGTGGACGAAACTGGATGACGTTCAAGCGGTGAAACAAATCTTCCCGAAATTGATTTTCCCGAATCGCCTCCACTATATCGCGATTGGTCGCGGCGATCAGGCGAACATCAACCCGCAATTCCTCATTGCCGCCGACACGCGTAAAGGATCCATCTTCCAAAAAGCGCAACAGCTTTGCCTGGAGCGAACGGCTCATGTCGCCGATTTCGTCGAGAAATATTGTGCCACGATCTGCTTCTTCCACGCGTCCCGCTTTCTGCTTCAGTGCGCCGGTGAACGCGCCTCGTTCATGACCGAACAATTCGCTTTCGAGAAGGTTTTCAGGAATAGCGGCGCAATTGATGCGAACATAATTCGCGTTACGCCGTTGGCTCATGGTGTGCAATGATCCCGCAATTAATTCTTTGCCAGTCCCGGTCTCGCCCAGGATGAGAACCGTGGCATTGGTTGGGGCGACGGTTTGAATCAATTGTCGAAGCTCTTGTATCTTTGGAGCTTCGCCGATGATTTGTTCGAGCTTGTAAGGTTCAACGGTGCGGGCGCGCAAGGTGGCATTTTCCTGAAGCAACCGATGGCGTTCTGCGCAACGCGCCACGGCATGCAAAAGTTCTTCCGGCGCAAATGGCTTTGCCAAATAATCCATTGCGCCAGCTTTGATCGCTTCGACGGCGAGTTTCGGCGTGGCGTAGGCGGTAATCATCAACACCGGAATCTCCGGCCAGCGTTTGATGGTTTGTTTCAGAAATTCATAACCACTGATTCCGCCGAGGCGCGCGTCGGTGATGATCATGAGAAATTCTTCCTGAGCCAAAAGGATCATGGCTTCTTCCGCTGACTCCACGATGTGGGCGCGATAGCCTTCGTCCGTCAAAATGGATTTGACGGACAAGCGCATATTTTTCTCGTCGTCCACAACGAGAACCGGTGGCGGGAGAAGACTCATTTGCTTAATTTCATCAACGTTTTCGACGGAAATTTTATGATGAAGCGTGTTCCGTTTCCAAGCTCTGATTCGGCAGTGATGTTGCCTCCGTAAATATCCGCGTTGTGCCGGACGATTGATAACCCAAGTCCTGTCCCTTTTACTTTCGTGCTGAAATAAGCCTCAAAAATCCTTTCCAATTTATCTTTGGGAATTCCCGGTCCAGAATCCGTGATGGTGACGACCGCCGCAAAATCTTCGCCGTGCTCAGCAGTAATCTCGATGCAACCTTCACCGTTCATTGCTTCCCGGGCATTTTGCAGGATGTTGACAAAGATTTCTGACAAGTGATTCCGCTGCATCATCAACGGCGGAAGTGCTGGCATGTAATCACGTCGGATTTCGACATTAAATTTGACTGCCGACGGAAACACCTGCGTGATGGCGCGTTCCAGTTCTTCCGTGATGCTTAACTTTTCGACACGACCTTCGGCCAACTGCGCGTACCCCATCAATTCAGTAAGGATCCGGTCCGCACGATCGACTTCCTCTCGAATGATTTGGATCTGTTCCGTCGCAGAATCTCTTCCCTCCTGCACCGCGCGTTGTAGCGAAAACGACGCGTTCGTGATGATGCTCAATGGATTCTTAATTTGATGCGCGATTTGCGCAGCAAGACGTCCGGCGGTGTGAAGTTGTCCTTGTCGATATGCGAACTCCTCAGCCTCTTCCTCAGCGCGCCGCTGTTTTTCGAATAACGATTGGACGCCGTAACAACAGAGCGTGAGCAGCAGCAACACAATGATCCGCAACAAAAAGGGTTCAGTCGTGTTTTCCAACTGGCCAATGTCCAGTGCGGTACGGGTGCCAATATCCATCGCCAAAAAGATCGCGTCCTCCCCGGCAATCGTCACATCCAACGTGCCCGCTGAAACGTAGAAGAGACAAACCAACATATTTAAAACGATTTGCGGCGTAGCCAGAGGAATGCTGATGGCGTTGTGAATGATGAGCGCGGGAAAGACCCAATAAAGAATGCTGTCGAATCCGCTCGTCACCAACGTGAGCGAAGCAAACAGAAGCCCGTCGAGCAGGCCAAGAACGAAGATCGTCCAAAGGAGAACCTGGAGCGGAAGTTTTCGCACGACCAGAAAAACGGATCCAGCGGCGATGTTCGCCAGCACATAGAGAAGAAAAAAACTCGAAGTGGTTTCCAGCGCGACCTCTCGATTGCTGTTGGTTTGATCGATCCAGTTAGAAAAATAAAAATAATAAACCAGCGTCAGGATGAGCAGACATTTGATCGGCAGAACGATGTCGCGCTGGAACGATTGGATGCGCGCTGCTTGCAAAGCGGGCTCAAGCCCGGGTGAGACAACCAGCCGGGTCAACTTTTTCAGCGCCTGGCGGGCAACGAATTTCATAACCGCGCTATTGTAGCAATCCCAAGGCGCGTTTGGCAATTTCCTCCACTTGCCAAAGCCGTCCCAATCCTTCGTAGCCGCACGATAACATTCCCTCTTCCGGCCCGATGAATTCCACCCCGCGCGACTTCAACGTCGCCACATTTTGTTGGGTCGCGACGTGGTTCCACATTTTTCCGTTCATGGCCGGTGCAATTAAAATCTTCGCTTTCGGATTCAATGCCAGCGCGATGCAGGTCAAAGCGTCGTCCGCAATTCCGTGCGCCAATTTCGCCAGAATATTCGCGGTGGCTGGGGCGATTAGAAGGAGATCAGCTTCGTCAGCCAACTTGATATGAAGTGGTTTCCAACCTTCTTCTTCCTCATACAAATCAGTGACCACCGGATTTCGCGAAAGCGTTTTGAAAGCGAGAGGTGCGATGAATTTTTGCGCATCGGAGGTCATCACCACATGCACGTCGCAATCGGCTTTGGCAAGTTGGCTGGTCAAATCCGCTGCTTTATAGGCCGCAATGGATCCGGTCACGCCGAGAACAATATGGTGCTTCGATTTCATTACTCCAACAGGTGCGCCCGACATTGCCGCATTTTTTCGGCTTCGATAATCGCCTCCATCCGCCGCAAATCTTCGGCGATGGTGGTGCTGATGAGCAGATAATCAAAATTCTTCCATTGCGATATTTCCTGTCGCGCCACGCTGAGACGTTTCTGAATGGTGGCGGAAGAATCCTGCCCACGTCGTTTCAATCTGGCTTCCAACTCAGCGAAGGTCGCAGTCGTCAGGAAAACCGTGACCAATGCGCGTTTTAATTCTTCGTCCTCGCAGGCCTTTTCGCGAACCGTCGCCGCGCCTTGCACATCGATGTTGAGTAAAACATCTTTGCCCTGGCGCAATTTGCTGAGCACTTCGGACTTCAGAATGCCGTAGCTATTTCCGTAAACCGTGGCGTGTTCCAAAAAGTTACCCGCCTGGACGCGTTTCAAAAAATTTCCGGCATCCAGAAAGTAATAATCCTGGCCATCAACCTCGCCAGTGCGAGGCTCCCGCGTGGTGCAGGTCACCGCGCGTGCCATACTCGGATGTTTCTCCAGCAATTGTTCGCAGAGCGTGGTTTTGCCCCCGCCGGAGGGAGCGGAAACAACGATGAGCAATGCGCTTGAATTTTTATCAGACATTTTATTCGACGTTCTGCACTTGTTCGCGAAATTTTTCCAGTTCCGCTTTGAGCACCACGACCTCGCGCGAGATCAAGGCATTGTTCGCCTT
>JBBQAX010000318.1:0-4926 GCA_038316905.1 Verrucomicrobiota bacterium
TCCTCCACGCCAGACTCAAAAAGGCGGGCACCGCCTGGCTGCGCCCCCACGCCGATCAAATCGCTCACCTCCGTGTCCTCAGAGCCAACCACCAATGGGAATCTTTCTGGAATTAATCTCACCCACTTTTAATCACACCCTTGCACAAGAGTAAATGAGTCATTGCTTAACCGAAGGAGCCGGATCTTCAATTTGTGTCATGAACTATGTTTCACGCGGCCTTTGCTGCGCTGCCTTGTTTTTGGCCGGGTGCGCAACAAGCAAACCTCTGTTAAGCGTTAACCATGCAACGCAGAATGCGGTGCGGCTTTCCCCAACGATCAACGATCCGAAGAAAGCGTCGTTTTCTACAGTATCTGGGCGGCGGGAACGCGAGCTGACATCGCAAGGACTGCTTGGGCTGCGATCGGCGCGACAATGATCGCATTTTCTGATGGGAGCGAAAAAGAATTTTTAAGGAACCTTCGCAACTCGACCGGCCACTTTGAAACTGCTTTGGTTACGGAACGATTTAATTCAAAGCTCGATGCCTCGAATGTGCTGATTTCCAAGGATGATTCGAAACCCCTCCTGGATCTGAAGATCACGAAATATGGCCTTCGTGAAGTCCAGCGCGGTTTCTTCGCACCCTACGTTTATGCAGAAGCCACGCTCACTGATCCAAAAGGAAAAAGGATTTGGAGAGCAAGTGCTTATTCCATTGGGATCAATGATAGACGCAAAGAAGAGTTTCACCACCAGCCGGAGTTGTATCGAAAGGATTTCGTGGAAGTTGCAGAAGATTTGAGCCGCCAATTGATTGAAGGTCCGATTCGCGCCGTCCGACGATAAGCCTTGCGATGGAATCAGCCTTGCCCAAATAATTTCCCCACTTATCACGATATGAATAAAACCAAGTGCCTTTTCGCCCTTCTGATTTCCGCGGTGTTGTTGGCTGGTTGCGCGACGGGGCCAATTGAGCCAGCGAAAAAAGCTGGTGTGAAAACCGTTAAAATTGAACCACGCGTTGATAGCGAAGCGATGCGTTTCGGCCAGGTTCAACAAGGCACTCTTACGGCTGCGCTGACCGCTCTGACTTTGGACGCGCTCAAATCCAAACAATTGACTGAAATGACGGCGTTGATGCACGACAACGGGATCGACATTCCGCAGATGGTGCGTGAACGCTTTGCCGTTGCGCTAAAAAACAATTCAGATTTGCAGGTGGATGAAGCAAAGGCGGAGGGGACTTTCATTCTGCGATTGCAGCAACACGGATTTGACGATCTGGGGTTTAGCCTCACAAAGAAAGTGCCGTTTGTTGTTTTGGCTGCTGAACTACAAGACGGCACCGGCAAACGCCTCTGGCGAGGAATGGGAAACAATGTTGCGATGCGCTCGAAAGACGTCGGTGCGACATGGAGTGAGTATCGAGCTGACCCAGCGCTATTAAAACGGGATTGGGAAACCCAAATTGATGCAGCTCTCGGCGTGCTTTTACGGCTGAAATAATTTGTTCGATGAAAGCAGCAGTTTTGTATGGCAAAGAGGACGTTCGGATCGAAGAGATTGAAGCTCCGAAATTGAAGTCGGGCGAAGTGCGCATTGCCATTGAAGCCGCGCTGACTTGCGGAACAGACCTGAAAGTTTTTAAACGTGGCTATCACGCCAAGATGATTGTGCCGCCCGCCGTTTTCGGACACGAACTGGCGGGGAAAATTTGTGAAGTGACGGGGGAACATCGAACATCCAACATCGAACACTCAACATCGAATGAGAATTGGAAAATCGGAGATCGTGTGGTTGTCGCCAACTCCGCGCCGTGCGGCGAATGTTTCTTCTGCAAAAACCAGCAGGAAAATCTCTGCGACGATCTGCTGTTTCTCAATGGGGCTTACGCGGAGTCCATTGTCGTTCCAGCGCGACTGGTGGAGAAAAATCTTCTGCGACTCAAACCCGGAACGGATTCTCGCGATGCAGCTTTGACGGAACCGCTGGCCTGCGTGGTTCAAGGAGTCGAGGACACCAAACTGCGGACAGGACAGAAGGTTCTGGTAATTGGCGCCGGGCCGATAGGTCTGATGTTCGTGGCACTGGCGAAAAATCTGGGTTGCCATGTAACGGTCATTGGTCGTGGTGAACAGCGTTTGGAGGCGGCTCGCCGTTTGGGAGCCGAGCACGCGATCGATACCACTCAAAAAATCAGCTCTGGATTCGATGTGGTGATTGAAGCGGTCGGCAAACCGGAGACATGGGAAGCCGCAGTCCGGCTGGTTCGCAAGGGAGGCACCGTAAATTTTTTTGGTGGTTGCCCGGCTGGAACAATTGTCCCCCTTGATGCGTCACTCATCCACTATTCCAACCTAACTTTGCTCGCGAGTTTTCATCACACGCCCAGGACAATTCGTCTCGCATTGGGCTTGATTGAGTCCGGCGTGATTCGCGCCAAGGATTTCGTCGATGGAGAATGTAACTTGAGCCAACTGCCCGAATTATTTCGATCAATGGCGCAAGGAAATCGCGCCGTTAAGACGTTGATTCGAAACGAAGAATAACCAGCTGGTGAGACAGGCTCCGACGGAAAAGTGATTCCCGGCCACGGCAAACTCGGAATGGTCAAAGACTTGAAAGCATTTCACGCCATGCTTGTGGAAACCACCGGCCTCGTGAAGAAAGACATCGCCGCCGGAAAATCTCTCGCCGACCTCAAAGCCGCCGGTCTGCCGGAAAAGTTCAAAGACTACGGCAATGGTTTTATGAAGACCGACCGCTGGATTGAGACGATCTACAACAGCGCGCAGAAGAAGTAGCGTTTGTCTGTTACAAAATTTAGGCGGGACGAAAACGAACTCGCCACGATTCCACAATCGCCAACCGTCCCGACAGCCGAGTCAACAAATCCGCCTTGCGCAAAAACGAATCCAACGTGCTGTTCACTTGTGCGGCGGTCGCATCATCAGGCAACTCTAAAACGACCAGCCCGAAATAATCTTGAGGGGGATAATTGCGGATATCGGAGAAGTCGAAGGTCCCGCGTGGTGAGTGCCAATTGCTCGTCATCCGCGCCACCGGGTAAGATATTTCGAACATCCTCGGCTTCGTGACCATGTTTCCGCAATAATTCCGCCGAAGAGCGCGGCATATTGGCATCCAGCAGGAACTTCATTTTGCGGCGGGCGCAAGCGGATGGTGTTCTTCTTGATCAACGAGTTCGCCGGCGAATTTGAGGGCGGCGCGAATTCCGTCTTGAGTGACGCCGTATTCTTTTTCGACTTCTTCGAAGCTCATGCCGCCAGCAAGACTCCCGACGATGAGTGACACAGACATGCGCGTGCCGCGCACGACGGGTTTGCCGTGGCAAATGCGGGGGTCAAGCGCCGCGACTTTCAAACGCAAACCATTCAACCGGATAAATCCCGTCGCGTCGTCCTGGTTGTAGGCTTTGGTCGGGTCGGCTTCCATCGTGGCGATGTGCGCGTGAAAATTCACTTCTTTTTCTTTCGTTTGGTTTTAGATTTTGCTTCCGGTTCAACGTGAAAACCAATTTGCCGCTTCGGTGGTTCTGGCGGCGGCGCGGGCGGATCAAGAATGGCCATCACGCGTTGCAGCACTTCCACAATTGCGCCTTCATGCACGTCGAGACGTCCGGTAAGTTTGCGTTCCAGTTCGGCGAGCTGGCGGGCAAGTTCCTTCGTGCCGCCGAGCAGTTCGCGCATCTTCACAAAAGCACGCACGACGAAGACACTCATGCGCACCGCCGCCGGACTGTTGAGAATATTCGCCGCCATGATCGCGCCATTCTCGGTGAAAGCGTAAGGAAGAAAGCGAACGTTGCGTTTTGATGCGGTCGCAATTTGCGATTGCATCGGCATCAATGTCTCAACTTCTTCGATACTATTAATAAGTTGAAACAAGAAATCAGATGGGAATCGTTTTGCGTTGCGCTTGACCTGCTCGTTTAACCGTCGCGTTGGTAGGCCGTAAATGTGAGCCAAGTCGGAATCCAGAATTACTTTCCGCCCGCGAATCGTTCGGATTACCGGAGTGATGATTGCAATCTGATTGCTCATAATTTATTGCAAAACCAACTTGAAGTACCAATTTGGCACCTCAAGTTTGTCAGTCATTTCTTCTTCGCGCCATGCACCTGCGACGCGACTTTCAAACGCAAACCATTCAAGCGAATAAATCCCGTGGCGTCGTCCTGATTGTAGGCTTTGGTGGGGTCGGCTTCCATTGTGGCGATGTGCGGATTGTAGAGGCTCACCGGGGACTTGCGTCCAGCCACCATGATGTTGCCTTTGTAAAGTTTCACGCGGACCGTGCCCGTTACATTCTTTTGCGATTCATCAACCAGCGCTTGCAACGCGAGCCGTTCGGGCGCGAACCAAAATCCGTTGTAAACGAGCGTGGAATATTTCGGGATGAGCGAATCGCGCAGATGCATGACTTCGCGGTCCATCGTGATGCTTTCCATCTGGCGATGCGCAAAATGCAAAATGCTGCCGCCGGGCGTTTCGTAAACGCCGCGCGATTTCATTCCGACAAAACGATTTTCCACGAGGTCAACTCGACCAACGCCATGTCTGCCGCCGAGATAACGCCCCCCTCCGCAAAAAAGTTCAAGGTTGGCATCATGTGGGAAAATTTCAATTTCACTCGTCCGCTTGTGAAAGAATGAATCGTTCGATACCGGCATCGACGAAAAATCCTGCTTCGCTGCGAAGCCGTTGAAGCTCCGGTTTAATTGCCGGAATCCTTCCGCCAAATTTGGCGTGGAGCAATTCTCCCAACACACCTGCAACCACAGGGCTGACGCATATCAATTTGAGATGACGAGTTTGAGGTAAGCAGGGTCAATGGCGGCGCGGAGGAGTTTGCCTTTGATACTGCGTGAGCAGGTTTTGTCCCGGCGCAGAAGGTTGACGGCCAGCCGTCTGGTGGCCG
>JBBQAX010000319.1:0-4912 GCA_038316905.1 Verrucomicrobiota bacterium
ACGGCGTGGGTTCATTCCCACATCGGAAAATACGGCGGTGATCCACGGAATATTTTTCTCTCCGGCCATTCTGCGGGCGCGCAATTGGCTTCTTATGTTGCGCTCAATCCGGAGCCATTAACCAAAGAAGGAATTTCCGAAACGATGATTCGCGGAGTCATCTCCGTCAGTGGGGCGGGTTTGGATTTAACAAATGAAAAGCCGCATCAGCCTGGAGAAAAAATGACCTATTACGAACAACGGTTTAATCCAGACAACGCAAATAAAAACTGGCGGCACGAGGCTTCGGCGATCACCTACATCCATCCAACTTCCCCACCATTTCTGATTCTTTATGGAAGCCGTGAGAGCGTCTCTTTGCAAAGACAGTCAAATGTCCTTCACGAAAAATTGTCCGCTCACGGAATCGAAAATAAAATCGTGGAAATTCCCGGCCAAAGCCACGCGCGAATGGTCCTGACATTGAGTCGGCCAGACAAAATTTCCGCGCCAGCCATGCTCGAATTTATTGCGGCGAATCGCCAGCACTGAGCACGTTTCCTGCGAAATTATCCGATCAACGATTTTGCGCCTTACTGCGTGCGTCCGAATTTTTTTTCCAGTTCGCGAAAGTTCATCTCTATCAAAGTCGGACGACCGTGCGGGCACGTGTAAGGCATCGTGCAGTGGCGCAAATCTTCGACGAGTTTTTCAAGCTCAGCGTGGGCGAGAGAATCGTTGGCTTTGACAGCGTGACGGCAGACGGTTTTTACAATGGTGTGCTCGCCGAGTCGCAGCGAATTAACGCTTTGCCCGGCGGCTTTTAATTCGTCGATCAATTCCAAAATGAAACGGCGCGGGTCGGGAACTTTGACGAACGGCGGCAAGGCATCGAGGAGAAACGTGCGCTCGCCGAATTCACTCAAGCCAACACCGAGGCGCGTGAGCGAGGGGAGTTGTTGGCGCAGAAAATTTCCATCCTTTGCGGAGAGTTCAATCGTCTCCGGCAAGAGTAAGCGTTGCGACATGGCGTTCCCCTGCTCTTCCAAACGACGCAACATTTGTTCGAACAAAATCCGTTCATGCGCGGCGTGTTGATCGAGCAAAACCAAACCGCGATCGGATTCCAGCACGACGTAAAGTTTTCCAATCACGCCGATGAGCCGGAGCGGGACGCGCAGGAGTGGGACGGGATCGGTCGAAGGTCGAGGGTCGAGAGTCGAAGGCTGGGGAATCGGCGATTGCGTCGTGGAAGAAAAACCCATTTTCAGCGGCGGCTGTTCGACGGGACGCGACGGCCAATCAATCGCGGGTTTGGCGGGCAACGGAAACTCCGGGAGCGATGGCGTGGAAAAATTTGGGACCGCTTGAATCTCGAACGTTTGGCCAATCGCTTCGACGCGCCGCCCTTCGCGACTTTGCGACTCTGCGTTGAAATCCGGTTTCGGGATTTCCGCTGGCTGATGAAAATGCAAGAGCGTGTCGCGCACCGCTTGGGTCACGAGTTGACGCACGGCTCGCTCCCGATGAAATTTCACTTCGCGTTTGGCCGGGTGAATATTCACATCGACTTCCGATGGATCAATTTCCAGAAACAAACAGCAAACCGGATAGCGACCTTTCATCAGCGCGGTGTGATAACCTTCGAGCAATGCGAAGTTGAGTCCGCGATTTTCGATGGGGCGGCGGTTGACGAACAGATGTTGATCTTCGCGTGTGGAGCGGGAAACTCCGGGCGCGCCAATAAATCCCCAGAGATGAAATGATGAATTTTGAGAATCGTTTTCAAAATTTTCGCTGGATGGAAGGTCGCCCGAAAAATCCACGGGCAATAATTTTAATTCTCCACCGAGCAGGGCGCGCATTCGTTCGCGCAGGGCATTAGCACGCGAGGCCTCGGTGTTCTCAATTTTGGCGGCGGGCAATTGCCAGACGACGCGGCCATCTTTCAAAAAAGTGAACGCAACTTCAGGATACGCCAGCGCGGCGAGGGTGAGATAATGTTGGATATGCGCAAATTCGGTTTCTTCACTGCGCAAAAATTTCCGGCGCGCGGGCAGATTGAAAAAAAGTTGCCGCACTTCAATGCTGGTTCCGGTCGCGCTGCCCGCGGCTTTGACTTCGATAATTTTCCCGCCGTTGATGACGATTTGTGTTCCTTCAAGAGTTTCGGTTTGGAGTTCCGCCTCCAGGCGGTTCGATGCGTCGGTCGTTTCTCCCGCGCGAAATTCCGGGCCGCCTGAAGGCGGAACTCCGAGCTTCTCGCGGGTGGTCAGCGTGAATCGACTGACACTCGCGATACTCGGCAACGCTTCGCCGCGAAAACCCATCGTGGCAATTGCGTTCAAATCTTCGGCTTTTAGAATCTTGCTGGTGGCATGACGTTCCAGGCAGAGCAACGCGTCATCTTTGCTCATGCCGAAACCGTCGTCCGTAACGCGAATTAAACTGCGTCCGCCCGCTTGAATTTCCACAGTGATACGCGTGGCTTTGGCATCGAGCGCATTTTCAACGAGTTCTTTGACGACGCTGGCGGGACGTTCCACCACTTCACCGGCAGCGATCTGGTTAGCGACCTGTTCGGAAAGTAAACGGATGCGGTTCATCGGACGCGGAGTTCAGGAATAAATCGGAAGGGTGAACCGGAAGATCGCGCCATGTCCCGGTTCGTTCCGCGCGGTAATTTTGCCGCGGTGATCTTCGACAATTCGTTTGCTAATGGTCAAACCAAGGCCAGTTCCATGCGACTTCCCGTGCGTCGTGAACGCCTCGAACATTGAGTTCACAATTTCGGGAGCGATGCCCGGTCCAGTGTCTTCGATCTCAGTGACAACCTCATTTCTTTCGACCGCAAAACGCAGCATGATTTTTCCTCCGCCTGAGACAGCATCGAAAGAATTGCGAATCAGATTGTGAAAGACTCGGGACATGCGCGCGGGATTGATTTGAACTGGAACGGAAGGCAGCGGGGTTTGAACTTCGATTGCGATGGAATTCAATTCAGCTTCCGGCAAAATTTCTTCGAGAAACGTTTCGACGAAATCCGAGAAATTGATGGGCGAAACATCCACCACCCGTTGCGAACCGCGTGCGAATTCCAACAACTCGTTGACCATGTTGCTGATGCGGTCAACCTGTTTGAGAATCCGTTTCTTGGAACTGCGGCGGATTTCCGGGGAGGCGTTTTCGTCGTCCGCCATTTCGGAAGAGATGCCGATGATGTTCAGCGGGTTTTTTAAATCGTGAACAATGGAGCTGGCGAATCGGCCGACGAGTGCAAGGCGTTCGGACTGCAACACTTCGCGAACGTATTGAGCGTTGAAATCGCGCAGGCGCTGGCTGATTTCACACACGAAAAATGCGGAAAGTTTCGGAATGCATTCCAGCATTTCCAAAAGATCTTCGCGCGAAATGAAAAAAACGTCCGTGGGTTTTTGCGCCAGAGCGGTCGCGGAACGCGGGCTGCTATCGAGCACGGCCATTTCGCCGAAAAGTTCTCCCGTTCCGAGGCGTGCCAGCACCACGTGATCGCCGTGATTGAGCACGGATGAGATTTGAACCAAACCATTTCTGACGATGTAGATGCCATCGCCGGGTTCGCCTTCTTTGAAGATTTCCTTACCGGCAGCAAACGACATTTCGCGCACCGACTGGCGAACGCGATCAATCTCCTTTGGGCCAAGGCTGCTGAATAATTTCGTGGATTCGAGCGGAATCACGCCGACATGTTACGAACAAACAATTTTGGGTAAAGCAGAGAGATAATCTGGGATGTCACCTTTTTCGTTCGGCGGACATATATCAGTGGCTTCATTGAGCGTGGAGAGGTGGAAATTTTCCTTGATCAACCACAAAAAGCCATAATGTTTTCAAAATCTAAATTTTGTTTGAGGTGTTCTATGTTCTGCATGAATAAAAAGGTTGGATCGAACCGGCGAGTTCGCGGGTTCACATTGATCGAATTGCTCGTTGTTATTGCTATCATTGCCATCCTCGCTGCGTTGCTGCTTCCGACTTTGGCGAAGGCGAAGCAGAGCGCGTATCGCGTTAAATGCACTAACAATTTGAAACAGATCGGGGCAGCGATCGAAATGTACAGCGGTGACAATGATGACCGCTTGCCCGGCCCGGTCTGGCAAGGTTTCTACGACACTTATTTCGACGACGGCTCGCAGAATTCGCGGATTCGGATGCCTTATTATATTGCGACTTATCTGGGATTGCCTAAGCCGACAACTGAAGTGAAAAGACTTCAACTGGCCGTTTGCCCTTCCGCCCAACGAGCCTGGACCTCCGCCAATTTTGGCGAACCAGCGGAGTCGTTGCGGCAACCGTTGAGTTACATTGTCAGCGTGGAAGTTCAAAACCGCACGAACGACGTTGTTTCGCGGCCTTTTGGTTATCCTTACGGAAGTCTCCCTGGCGGCGCCTCTGGAGAAGATGAATTACCCAAGCGCGTTCGCGACATTCGCAACCCTGCCGGTTCGTGGGCAATCGTGGATGCCGATCAATTGAACGCGGTCAGTTTGGCGGCGTATTATCCCTTCCTGCCAAGGGAGCGCGCGCATAAAAAATTACGGAATCAACTCTTCTTCGATTGGCATGTTGCTCCCACCAAGGAAGAATCGCAGGAGAAGGTGCAGTAATTTACGCACCCCCGGGCGGGCATTCGAGGAAATCGCTGCTCATTCGGTCTTACGCCAGATAGAATGACTGTTAAATAACCCGACGGTCTTCGAAATTGGTTTACCCTTGCCATTTCATAGGAGGAACCCCCAAAAAAATATAGTGCCTGCTGGCTTTGCGTCGGTTTTACTTACACTTGTTGTCAAGGTGATTCTACTCTCGGAATTGAGAAAATGACATAAGTAATTGTTTTACAACTTGTTATAGCCAATTTCAAACAGTTCACGCATTGGCACAAACTTAGCTA
>JBBQAX010000320.1:0-4831 GCA_038316905.1 Verrucomicrobiota bacterium
CGCCCTTGATCGTGCCCGAGTCACAAAGAGTTTTGCAACTGGTCGAGTTCCAGCGCGCAGTGGACAATGTGGCTCTCGACCTTGTTGAAGGCGCCAGCGCGCAAACCTTCCGCCATCATGATCCGAACTTCTTCTTCGGAGACGGTTGTCTCCTTCATTGGTTTGAAACCCAGCACGCGCAATAATCCCTCGGTCGAAATACTCAAAAAGCCCACCAGCGGACCCGCCGCTTTTGAAAGCCAATTCATCGGACGGGCCATTCGCATTGCAATGCCCTCCGGGTTGCTGAGACCAAACCGTTTTGGAACCAGTTCACCCAGAACGAGCGAAAAATAAGTGATCGCGGCGACCACCAATCCGAAGGCGATTTCATCCGCATAAGGCGTTAGGAATGCAATCTTGCCGATGGAAGGGGCGAGCTTGGTGGCCAATGTTGCGCCGCCAAATGCACCTGCGAAAATACCGACCAGAGTAATTCCAATCTGCACCGTCGCAAGAAATCGATTGGGCGCTTCAGCAAGTTCCAACGCAATTGCCGCCCGGCTATTACCTTGTTCAGCCATTCGGCGCAGTCGCGCTTTTCTCGATGACACTACCGCGATTTCTGCCATAGCAAAAATACCGTTGGCAATCAGAAGCAAAAAAATTACTGCGACCTCGAACACCATATTATGCATGGAACGACATTAAATGCAGAGATGCCGTATCGAAAGCGTTTTGACGCCAACATCACCAACCTTGGGTTTCACGATTTCTTAAGAGATGTCGAAGTTTGATTGGATACCGGTGAAAAATAACCTGTAACCGAGCCGGAAAAGAGGCAGTCTTTGCCCTCGTAATGAATTTAGTCTCCACGGCCCTGCGCCGTCCATTGACCGTCATCGTTCTGATTATTGCTCTTTCCCTCGGTGCGTGGATCGCTTTGAAACGGATGACGCGGGATATTTTTCCGCCGCTCGGCATTCCCACCATTTACGTCGCGCAACCTTACGGCGGCATGGACCCCGCGCAGATGGAAGGCTACCTCACTTACCGTTACGAATATCATTTCCTCTACATCAGCGGCATCGAACACGTGGAATCGAAATCCATTCAGGGCGCTTCGATTATGAAGCTGCAATTTCATCCGGGCACCGACATGTCGCAGGCGATGTCCGAAACGGTCGCGCAGGTAAATCGTTCGCGCGCGTTCATGCCGGCGGGAACACCCGCGCCGTTTATCATGCGATTCGATGCGGGAAGTGTGGCGGTCGGTTATCTCGTTTTTTCCACGGACGATCCGAACATCACGCTCAGCCAGATGCAGGACCAGGCGTTGAATCGTGTTCGACCCGCGTTCGCGACGTTGCCGGGCGTTTCCGCGCCGCCCCCGTTCGGCGGAAGTTCGCGCGGCATCATCGTCAATGTGAATCCTGATCGGATGCGCGCTTATGGACTTTCGCCCCACGACATCGTGAAAGCGCTTTCCGAAGGCAACATCATCAGCCCATCGGGCAACATGAATCTCGACGGCAAATATCCCATCGTGCCGGTTAACGCGATTGTCACGAACATCAAAGACCTTGAAGGCGTCCCGCTCAAACGCGGCGCGAATGGAACAGTGTTCGTGCGCGATGTGGCAACGGTCGAGGATGGCGCGGATGTGGTAACGAGTTACGCGCTCGCGAACGGACGACGCACGGTTTATCTGCCCGTCACAAAACGGGGCGATGCTTCGACGGTGGAGACGGTGAATCTCGTGAAGCGCAACATTCCCGAGTTTCAAAAACTTTTGCCGGACGGAATCAAGGTCAGTTACGAATTCGATCAATCGCCCGTGGTGAATCGTTCGATTCGCGATCTCGTGAAAGAAGGCGCGCTCGGCGCAATTCTTACGGGGTTGATGGTGTTGCTCTTTCTGCGTGATTGGCGAAGCGCATTTATCGTCGTCATTAATATTCCGCTCTCGTTGTGCGCGGCGGCGTTCGCGTTGTGGGTCACGGGACAAAATATTCATTTGATGACACTGGGCGGAATGGCGTTGGCGGTCGGCATCCTCGTCGATGAAGCGACGGTCGCGATGGAAAACATTCACACGCATCTGGCGCGCGGCGGAGGCGTGGCGCGAGCGGCACTTGATGCCACTGTCGAAACAACCATTCCCCGTTTGCTCGCGATGTTGTGTGTGCTCGCGGTTTTTATTCCGGCATTTTTCATGGTCGGCGCAGCCAAGGCGTTGTTCGTCCCGATGGCGCTCGCAGTCGGTTTCTCGATGATCGCCTCATATCTCTTATCCAGCACGCTCGTTCCAGTGCTGACCGTTTGGATGGTGCGAGCGCATCGCCAACAGGAAATTAAAACAGCCACACGAACGCACTCCGCTTTCGATAAGACTGCGAACAATTTTGCCGGGTTGGTGCATGGACTTGTCAAACTGCGTTGGATCGTTGCACTCGTTTATCTGCTGGTTTGCGGCGCGATCATCTGGTTCTGCGGCAAACAACTTGGCGTGGAGATTTTTCCAAAAACTGATACCGGACAATTTGCTTTGCGTTTTCGCGCGCCGAGCGGAACGCAGGTCGGAATCACGGAACAAATTTCGCAGAAAATTCTCGCGACGATTGGGCATGAAGCGGGCGGCGAAACGAACGTCAGTTTCAGCATCGGCATGGTCGGCGTGCATAATTCGAGTTTCCCGGTGAACCTCGTGCATCTTTGGAACGGCGGCCCCGAAGAAGGCTGGATGGGCGTGCAACTCAAACCTGGAATTGGCATCAAGGTCGAAAATTTCAAGGAACATTTGCGCGGTGTGCTGGCGAAGGAATTGCCCGACGTGCGACTGTCGTTCGAACCGCAGGACATCGTTTCGCGCGTCATGAGTTTTGGTTCGCCCACGCCCATTGAAGTCGCCGTCAGCGGCGGCAACATCAATGCCAGCAAAGCGCACGCGGAAAAACTTTTGGAGAAAATGAAAGAGCTACCGTATCTGCGCGATGTGCAGATTGCGCAGACGCTCGATTTCCCAACGGTCGGCGTGGAGATTGATCGTCAACGCGCCGGTATGCTCGGCGTGAAAGTCGAGGACATCACCAAGTCACTTGTCGCTGCGACGACATCGAGCCGTTTCACCGTCGCGAATTTCTGGGCCGATCCCGGTTCCGGCATCAGTTACAACCTTCAAGTCCAGATTCCCGAATCGAAAACGCAAACCATCGAGGATTTGAATAATATTCCCGTCACGGCGGAGGGTGGAAAAACCGTTTTGTTGCGCAACGTCGCTACGATTAAACCCGGCACCGCTGTCGGCACTTACGAACGTTACAACATGGCGCGCGTCGTCAGCGTCACTGCGAATTTTCATGGCACCGACCTCGGCTCTGCTCTAGCTGGCGTGAAACAAGTGCTCGCCGATGTTGGCGTGCCTGCCGACGGCAAAACCAATGTTGATTTGCGCGGGCAGGTTGTTCCGCTGGATCAATTACTCGGCGGATTTCGCACCGGCCTGATTGTGACGATTGTTGTGATCTTCCTGTTGCTTGCGGCGAATTTCCAATCCTTGCGTCTGTCGTTTGTTGCCGTGGCGAGCGTGCCTGCGGCAATCGCCGGTGTGGCACTCGCACTCTGGATTACTGGAACAACACTCAACATCCAATCTGCAATGGGCGCGATCATGGCCGTCGGTGTCGCGGTGGCGAATGCAATTTTGCTCGTGACGTTTTCGGAACGCGCGAGAATTAGTGGCACGGGCGTCTCGCCCGTGAGTGATTCGCACGGGCAGGATGCCCATGCCACTACCGCCGCCGAAGCAGCCGTCGAAGGCGCGCGAAGCCGCCTGCGCCCAATATTAATGACGAGCCTGGCGATGATCGCCGGAATGTTACCGCTCGCACTCGGCCTCGGCGAAGGTGGCGACCAAACCGCGCCGCTTGGTCGTGCGGTCATTGGAGGACTGGCGCTCGCAACGGTTGCGACGTTGTTCGTATTGCCGTCCGTCTTCGCTCTCGTCCGACAAAGTTCCAGCACACGTTCACGCTCGATGGACCCGGATGATCCGATGAGCGGCCATTACGTTTCCCCACTCGGTACAAAGTAAAATTTAAATGTGCTGCCGAGTTGCACTCGGCAGTCTGAAAAACAAATTCATGAAAAAATATTTGGAACAGGAAAAGGTAGAGTGCGTCACTCCGTGCGCGCCGTTGCCATTGCTAAAATGTTCGCCCTCACCCCGGCCCTCTCCCCCAGGAGAGGGAGAAACACACGCCGCGTTCTGGAAAAATCCAAGCGATGGGTTTGTCGAACAGCTACAGGAAAACCAGAAGGGATTATTTGCTAGTTCCCTCTCCTCGGGGGAGAGGGTCAGGGTGAGGGCGAGCGTTCAACTATTGGCAAGTTTGCTGTTTGCCACATTTGCACTTGTGGGTTGCAAACCGACCGACTCAGCCAAAACCGCCGTCACTCCAAAGTCGCCCGAACCGGTAAACGTCAAACTCGTTCAACCGCGCAAAGGCGACGTGAACCGCAGCATTTCCCTTCCCGCCAGCATCATCGCCAATCAGCAAGTGACACTTTATTCCAAAATCACCGGCTACCTGAAAACCATTTCCGTGGACAAAGGCGACGAAGTAAAGAAAGGCGATTTGCTCGCCGAGATCGAAGCGCCCGAACTTCTGGCCGACCTCGCGCGATTCAAAGCGGAATCCGAAATTGCCGAACTAGATTACAAACGCGCCAGCGACGCGCAGAAAAAAGCGCCCGACCTGATCCTCGCGCAATCCATCGACACCGCGAAATCAAAAGTCGCGATGGCCCAGGCAAACTTGGAACGCGCGCAGACCCTCTTGAACTTCTGCAA
>JBBQAX010000321.1:0-4818 GCA_038316905.1 Verrucomicrobiota bacterium
TGAAGAATTGGGTTCCGGAGTTTCCGTCTTTTTGAATGCGCTGAAGATCGAGTTGGGCTCAGTTGAGATGCGCGTTAGCAAAATTGAACGAGTCGATGGAAAAATCAGATTTACCGTGCAGACACCTGATTCGTCGAAACAACATTCGGTGGAAAAAACAGACAATCTTTCGACCATTTCCTGGGGTCCGGTTCTGAATGTTACGTCCACCGTGCTTACCCCTACATCGGTGCAACTTGAGTTTACGCAACCGGTTGACTCGATGCAGTTTTATAAAGTCGGTCGTGCCCCATAACAACATGCTTGTATGCAACAATTAAATCGCGGTCAAAAACTCAAAAGCCACGCTTTCACGTTGATTGAGTTGCTGGTCGTGATCGCAATCATTGCGATCCTCGCGGGCTTGCTCTTGCCAGCACTTGCGAAAGCAAAGGAAAAAGCAAAACGCGCTCAAGATTTGAGCAACTTTCGCCAACTTGGAATTGGTGTCATTATCTACGCGGACGATAATAAAGGGATTTTGCTTGAAGCGCGGGATAACAAGGTTCAAGTAGCTCTAAATCCACTTCAACGGGATGCCGCTAGCCAGGTAGGCTTGAAGGTGCAAACTAATTCACCGGGAGTCTGGACTTGTCCTAATCGTCCAGGCCTTCCCATCTTCGAAGAGAACTACAACAATGCCGACGGGACCAGAGGCCAATGGGTTATTGGTTACCAATATTTTGGTGGCATCACCAACTGGTCGAACAAAGCTGGAAACTATCCAGGCCGAAGTCCCGTCAAAACAAGCACCGCCAAAGGCACTTGGGCTCTGGCTGCGGACATGAATATCAAGCTCGACCTGGCATGGAGTACTGATCCAGAACCCACCCGAGGTATTTGGAAAAGTATCCCACCACATCCCAAAAAGAATGGCGCGCCTGATGGCGGAGGGCAGTTGTTTATGGATGGTTCATCGCGCTACATCAAATTTGAAAAAATGTATTACTTACATTCGTGGGGCGGAGACACGCGTCGCGCTTATTTTTATCAGTCTCCTGACGACGTTGACCCGGGATTAAGACTGCGTCTGCCAAATCTAACCCCAAAAGCGCTGGGCGATTTATAGGAGTGCGGGCGGCCCATCCAAACGTCGGGAAATCCAATTGAAAAATTTGCCGCAATCAGGCTTACCTCTCTAAACCAAGGCCATCTTGCGAGCAGCAAACTAGTTTTCGTAATTGTTATTTTTAACGGCGTTTGCGACCAAGGCGGATGCCAGATGCGAAAGTAGCGAGCCTTGAAATCTCGCTGTGTGAACGCGGTATAGCGTTCCATCAAAAACTCTTCTAAGGAACTTTTTGCGCACGGCTTGAATTCAACATCGCGTCCAACTGCCGCGGAATATTCCAAGCCGCCGAATGCGTCTCCAACGCTCCCGTGCAATTTACCCCTCTCGTGCGCATGACCGTATTCGATTCGTCCGAATCGATAAGGCAGGCCGAATGTCCTTGGACCGAGATGGACGCTCAGTGGATTCGACAACCATTCCGCCAAAAAATAAATTCCCGGCTCGCCATTGTGCCAAACGTAAGTGCGCACGTTTAGAAATTCGTGCGTGGCAATTGGTTTAAAAATCCATTCGGCAAAACGCCCTCCGAAACGTGGGCGCATCCGGCGCATCGTGAACGCGACGAGGCTCACATAAGCTTTGCCATCGCGCAGATCGAGTTGGAAAGGCACCTCACGCTGTAGAATTTCGGGATCGATTTCGAAATGGATGAAAACCGCGCGTTCCCAATCGGCAAGAAAAAGCGGCTCGCCTCGGCGTGAGAGAATTCGTTCACGCGCTGCTTTGTTGATTCCGCCGGTTCTTTCTCTTTCGAGTTCACAGGCGTTCATAATTATTTCAAAAAGTTGAAACCACGGACGGACACAGATGGGCACGGATAAAAACGAATCGCTACGAATGAAATGCAATGTCTTCTACGAGTCCGTGTTCAGCTGTGTTCATCCGTGGTTTCCTTTCTCGTTTCTAGGTTCTCCAGCGCATCGCGAAAGAATGGGAAACGAAATTGAAAACCGGATTCGATCAATCGTCCCGGAATAACACGGCGGCTTTTGAAAATTAATTCGGTTTCCGTCCGCAGAAAGAACGCGCCGATTTCCAGCATCCATTCTGTCGCAGGCAATCCGAACGGCGCGTGGCAGAATTCGCGAAACAATTTCATCATCTCCGCGTTCGGCAGCGGATTCGGCGCGCAAATATTTACCGGCCCGACGAGTTCTTCGTGCAAAATAATCCAATCGATGGCGCGGCAGCAATCTTCCTCATGAATCCACGAGACGAATTGCTTTCCGCTGCCTTGTTTTCCGCCGAGGCCGAATCTCGTCAACCGACGTAAAACGGGAAATACGCTGTTGTGTCCGAGGCCAAGGACCATTGATGTGCGCAGTGCAACTTTGCGCGTGCGTGGCGCAACCGCTTCGTTCAACGCGCGTTCCCACGCTTGCGCAACTTCGACCGAGAAAGCGTCTTTCGCATCTGTTATTGAATCCATTTCTCGACTCGATTCGTCGTGCGGCTTGCCGAACGTGTGTTTGTAAACTGTGGCGGTGCTGGAATTCAGCCAAACGCGTGGCGGATTTTCGCAACGCGCAATCGCTTCGCCGACAACCCGCGTCGAATCCACGCGCGAGTCCATAATCTCCCGACGGTTCTTCGCGGTGTAACGACAATCCACGGAACGCCCCGTCAGATTCACCACCGCCGTTGCGCCATCCAATTCGCGAACCCAATCGCCTACGGTGCGCGCATCCCACGAGACTTCACGCACGCGATCTGTTCGCGATTTCGGCGAGCGCGTGAGAATGACAACTTCCCAATCGAGCGTGGAAAAATGTTTTGCCAATGCGCCGCCGAGAAATCCTGAACCGCCTGCGAGAATGATGCGATTTTTCATGTTGTTCCTTTCGATGTGGTGAGTCGTCCGCGAGCATGCCATTCGTGCGCGATGTTGCGCATGAGGAAAGCGCTATCAAATTCTGCGGAGCGGGCAGGAAATATTTTATCGTTTCCAAAAAAGCTCGATTCAACGCATTCAATATCCAGCGTTTCCAATCTCCACTCGCGGCAACTCAACTCAAGTCCATGAAATTCGTTGTGGGATGCCCGCGCCGACCAGCCCAATGCTCCGCCTTGGAAAAAGGCTGACGCATCAGCAAGCGAACGAAAAACGGAACCGATCGGCAGAGTGTCCGCAACGCGCGCCCGCACGCGAACGAAAGCCTCGCCGTCATCACTCTTCATTTCCAATTTGAAACATTCATTCGTTTCCCACGCTTGAAACTTCGCCGCGTGATGAACACCAGGAAAAAATCTTCCTCCTGCACCCCTGTTAAGTATCGAACTTGTGTCCCGGCGAAGAATGAAAACACCTTCGCGTGTTCTGTGATCCTCATCCCATTCCACGGCGATGCGATGCGCCGCGTTTTCTGAACTCAGGCCGAAATCACCGGGAACGAAAGCAGGCTTCACATTTCCCAATCGAATTAAACAGATGCCCGCCATGCCCCAGCCGCTCACAAGTTTAGGACGGAACGGCGGCGGGAGAATTTGCGAGAGCGTTGTTGGTTCACAGCGAAAGTTAATCAACATCCGCCTTTCGATTTTTCCACTGATGACCGGCAAATGAAGTCGTGGATGCCGAATAGAAATGGCCGGAGTGATGTTCATGGCATTTCAAAAAACGCCGTGGTTCGATGCGAGTGTCGTCGTTGTTTTCTCTTTGGTCTGTTCGCAGTGATCGCTTTTTCGGTTTTGCCGGATTCGCACAAAAGTTTTAACCACCGCCAAAAACTCCCGCGCGACCGTTGGATGCTATTCATAACGCCTTCCTGAATTTGAAATTGAAACAGCGACAATCGGCCAACCCGAAGGACTTTGCTTCCGGCAAACCTGCGCGAATTTGTTCTTCGTTAAAGTGACGACGCGGCTTCAGATTATCCGGAATTTCTTCGCAAACCGGCAACGGTTCAGTGACGCATTCGGAAAGGATGCGCACTTGTCCGATGGAAATCAGCGGGATGGTCATCGTCTTTTCGCAAATCCAACCCAGCGCATAATGAAACCAGAGCGGCATTGGGAACATGAACGGACGTTTGCCAATGGCGCAAGCCACGCGTCGAACTGCTTCGGGGAGTAGCATTTTTTCCGGGCCGGTAATGGCGACGGTTTGCCGCGACAGGCGGTTTTCAACGATCACCGCCTTCATGACGCGAACGAAATCCGCAACCGCGAGCGGAGCAACGAATTTGGGTTTGAACCCGACAAAGGCAAAAATCGGGAAGGTGTGGAACGCGTGACTCAGGTGATCGAGCATGTGATCACCGAGGCCGTAAATGACACCGGGTTTGAATACGGTGTAATCGAGACCGGAGGCACGCACGATTTCCTCGGCGGCAAACTTTGACTCGTGATAGCCGGAACCGCAGTTCGGTCGAGCGCGCAGAAAACTCACGAGCACGATCTTTTTCACACCTGCGCGCCGGGCTGCGTTCACGACACATTGCGTGCCTTGGAGATGGACGCGCGCATAAGTTTGCGTGCCGTGTTCACGATTTATTCCCGCACAATGCGCCACGGCATCGCAGCCGAAAAACGCTGCGGTGAGTTGATCTTCATCATCGGTTCCCAACGCATGGAACGAGGCGTTCGGAAGTTGGCGAAGGCTTTGGTCGCGTCGGTCCACACCGCGAGCGATGATGACGACTTGATGACCTTCGGCAACAAGCGCGCGGGCAAGATGTCCGCCCACAAATCCAGTGCCACCAGTGATT
>JBBQAX010000322.1:0-4791 GCA_038316905.1 Verrucomicrobiota bacterium
AAACCAGTTCCACCAAACAATTCATCAGCCGGATTGCAGCTTTTTTGGGGAATGGAAAGGACACCAAAACGGACACCAAATCGACATCAAACGAGCGGTGAAAGATTCTGAAAAATAGTGGCAAATAGGCTTGAATAGCAGGCCGCTTTCAACCATGATTTCCCTCGTGATTGCAGGGCGATTTTCGTCGCAAACTCTTTATTTGAAATCATTTCCGAATGGAAGTCCAAATTGGACACCACGTCCCGAAGGGACGGCTGAAATATCGCAACCGTCCCTGCGGGACTCGAGTGTTTCATACATCAACCCGACGTTGAAACGTCGGGCTATTCTCGTTCGTCCCTCCGGGACACGGCGCAGAGTGGCGGGCCAAAATTTTTGTCCAGCCCGGTTTCGTTTACCAAAGGAAGTTCAAACCCAATGAAAAAGCGGCGGTGAACGCGCCGCAGTCCAGACGCTTCGCGAGCAGTCGTTGCCTCAAACTTCGGTGGTGTATCAGGTTGGTTAGGAGTTCCGCCTTTAGGAGGTCAGAAGCCGCGTGAACGCGGAACTCCGAACCCGAAAGAACCTCAAATTGATACACCACCAAAATTTCGCGAAGCGTCTGGACTGCGCGTGACTTTAGCACCGCTTTTCAGGCGACCGTTTCAGGAGATTTCAAAATAGAGTTCAAACCCAAAGGCAAAGCGTTGGGGAGCGCACGCCTCCGGCGTGTGGTTTTCGGCGTCGCGCCGAAAACTTCGTTCCACACAACTGGTCTGCAGCGGGAATTTCGGAAAAGTGCGGCGTCCTAAACCGGTCCGTGCCTGAATGGATCCCAATAAACCAGCGCATCAAGCCAAGAGTGGTTCATTGCACTAAACGATGCATCCATGCGCTACGTCCTCTCGCTATTGAAGTATCCGTTTTCCACCGTCACTTCTGCAATGCGTCGCTCACCACTGATAACAAGTTGTTCTCTTGCGCAGAAACGTGGCTATCGGTGATTACAATATCGTCGAGGATTTCCTGCACGGTTTGGCGCTGTTGCCTGGTGGTAAAACTCCCGGCAAGAGCGGTCGCGTGAGCGCGTGCTGATTCAGCGGTTTGAGAATGGCGGCTCACTCGTGAGACAGCGGCGTCGTAGTGTGTGTTTCGTTCAAAGGAGGAGTGAAAACCCATCGCGCCAAGCAGGAGGTGGACGCGCCCATCTTCCAACTTTGCAAGATGTCCATCCGCATACATGGCAAGAATGACCAAATCGAGAAGTGCTTGTCTCTGCGGTTCTGAAAAAGTTTCGATATTCATATTGTGGCCGCACCCATGAAAACGGATTCGGAGATTCGTGTGAAGCCAATTTCGAATTTGTCTGCCGTGTGGATCGCAGTGGCCCTGGATAAAAATGAGTTCGCAACCATGCAAAACGCGGTATTCTCAAACCCACACTATGGCCAACTTCATGATAGAGCAGCTCGACGAAATTCCGGCGCAGCGGTGCCCCTGTGGTTTTGCGAAACGAGCTTTCGTCGGTTCTTCTGAAAACGTCGCCAGTTTGCACGTCGTAGAAATCGAGAAAGACTCTCGCACGCACTATCACAAACGGATGACGGAGATTTATCTCGTGCTGGAAGGCGAGGGTGAGATCGAATTGGACGGAAAGCGATTTCCGGTCAAGCCAATGACCGCCGTTTACATTTCGCCGGGTTGCCGACATCGAGCCATTGGAAAATTGAAGATCATTAACCTTCCCGTTCCAGCGTTTGATGAGACCGACGAATGGTTCGACTAATATTTCAACGCTTCGGGCGGACCTTTCCAGATCAGGCGTAATGAATCGAGCCGCAGACGAGATTCTCCTAGCGCAGTTGTCAGTTTCTTCTGCTGCGCTTGCGCGAGTTCAATTTCCTCCGGGCGAATGTGATCGTTCACTTGCATGAGCATTTGCAGACGTCGCAGTTCGTGGCCCAGCAATCGATCCATTTCGTTCAACGCGGATTGGCGCAAGTCAGTCGCCTCTTTTTCCGCCAATTCCGTGGCAGCCTCGAACATGGCGGGCAAGGTTCGGCGCGCGATTTCAGAATTATCAATCAGTTTGTAAGGCGAACCTTTTTGAAGCTTTCGTTCCCACGTCGCGACGGGAAAAATTTCGCTGACCTCTTCCAGTTTGTGATTGATCACAAGACGAATCGGCGTTGGTGGTAGAAAACGATCCGCGTGCAAATCGGGAGTAGCAATGGCTTCCAGCACGAAGATTAATTCCAGCAACAGTGTTCGTTCGTTTGCTGTCGGCAGAACCGCAAAAGCGCAATTTCCTGTTTCAGCACCCAGCAATAAATCCATCGCTCCCGTGACCATCGGATGATCCCAGGTCAAGAATCCCACATCCTCTCGGCTGAGCGCGCGACGGCGATCACAGGTGGCGATCATTCCCTCGGCGGGCATGGATGGAAACGAATCGGTGATAATGCCTTGGGGATTCAACTGCCACGTTTGCGGCGCCAGTTCTTCAATGTGAACTCCGAAATGGTCCAGGACATCGAGTAAATAATTCTCCAGATCCGGCTGGCGATCCTGCTCCTGAATTTGGCTGATGATCTTCTGCGCCGTCGCCGGCCGGAAGGAATTCAACTCCAATAAACGATCCCGCCCTTGCTCCAGAAGTCGGCGCACTTTCAGTCGCGCAGTTGCTGTTTCTTTGAGCAAGTTGGCAAGTTCCTGTTCAGCGGCGGCCCGGTCTGCCACGGAGAATTCGAGCGCAAGATCGTGAACCGCGCGGCCAAATTGCCGTAACATTTCGTTGCCGCCTTCCAGGTTATTTTCAAAAGCATTCAAGCCTTCATGGTACCAACGCGCTAAAACTTCCTGCGGACTGTGCGCGAGGAAAGGCACATGAATCTGAATATCTTCCGTTTGCCCAATTCGATCCAACCGGCCAATCCGTTGTTCGAGCAGTTCAGGATTCAGCGGCAGATCAAACAAAGCGAGATGATGCGCAAATTGAAAATTGCGTCCTTCGCTCCCAATTTCCGAGCAGATCAAGAGTCGCGCGCCGTCCGATTCCGCAAACCACGCCGCGTTACGATCCCGTTGCAACAGCGTGAGTCCCTCGTGAAAAATCCCCGTCTTGATCGTCAGATGAGTTCGCAGGGCCGCGTCGATGGCTTCCGCTTTTTCAATGCTGCGTGTGATCAATAACACTTTCTTTGGAGCGAGCTTTTGCAAAAGTTCCACGAGCCACAAAATGCGCGGGTCTTTTGAAAGATCGAATGAACTTTGCAACTGCGCGTCACCCGCATCCACAGCGAACTCTGTGGAAACGCGATCCAGCCATTCGTCTGCGTTCGAGCGCGCCTCCAATTTTGCGAGCGTCACGGTGCGTTTTGGAAAACCTTTCATGCCGGAGCGAGTGTTGCGAAACAGCACGCGTCCAGGACCGTGCAAATCCAACACATCTTCGAGCAACGCCGATCTCGCCTCGGGATTGCTGCGATTCACTTCGGCAAGACGTTGATCTAGTTGCGCATCGTGTGCCAGCAAACGTCGAAGCGTTGCGATGTCATTCGTGGTCAATTCCTTTTGAGACAACAATTTCTCGGCAAGGTCCGCGCTGCTTTTATAATCCTTCGATTCCGCCTGAAAGATCGCGAGATCGCGGTAGCGATCGGGATCGAGCAAACGCAGCCGCGCAAAGTGGCTTTCGATTCCCAGTTGTTCGGGCGTGGCGGTGAGCAACAGCAAACCTTCCGATTGGCGACTGAGATCTTCGACAACCTGATACTCGCGACTCGGCGCGGATTCAGACCATTCGAGATGATGCGCTTCATCGACGACGAGGACGTCCCATCCAGCTTCCACCACTTGCGCTGACCGGCGCGGATCGCGCGCCAGAAAATCAATGCTCGTTAAAACGAGTTGATCATCGAGGAATGGATTCGCGCCCGGCTCGCCTGCTTCAATCGAGGCGCAACGTTCCTCATCGAAAATGTGCAGCCAAACGTTGAAGCGCCGAAGCATTTCCACGAACCACTGATGCACCAGAGATTCCGGCACCAAAACCAGAATGCGATTCGCGCGCCCGCTCAACAGCAGGCGATGCAAAATGAGGCAGGCTTCAATGGTTTTCCCAAGGCCAACTTCGTCCGAAAGCATCACGCGCGGGGCGTGCCGATTGGCAACTTCCTGTGCGATGTAAAGCTGGTGCGGAATCAGATCAATCCGTCCGCCCACGAATCCACGAACCGGAGATTTGCGCGAGCGATGCATCAGCTCCAGCGTGCGACGGCGCAGCTCAAATGTTCTGGAATCATCGAAGCGTCCGGCGAAAAGACGCTCCTGCGGCCCCTGCAAACTGATGCGGTCGCTCAATTGCGATTCTGGCAGTTGCTGGTTATCGCCGACGTAAATCAGCAAGCCGTTTTGCTCGGCGACTTCTTTGATCGTGAACTTCGTATCGTCCTGAGTTTTCACTTTGTCACCGACGCGAAAGCGCACGCGTTTCAACGGCGCATTCTCCGTGGCATAAGTGCGCGTTTCGCCTGCGGTTTTGAACTCAACCTGCACGCGTCCATCGCCGGTTTGCACGATAGTGCCCAGCCCAAGCTCCGGTTCCGATTCGCTGATCCAACGTTGACCTTTGATAAATAAACTCATGAAAAATGCAGCGGAATAATCATCCTAGAATCAATCGTGGGCAAGAGGGGAGAGACGGGAGGGTGTGATTTGAAGTGGCGGTCGTAGCCGCGCGCCCCCGAGCGTGGGGTGGGGCTTTGTTAGAAAACACGCACAGGCGGGCGCGGGAACACCGTTGGCAGA
>JBBQAX010000323.1:0-4786 GCA_038316905.1 Verrucomicrobiota bacterium
ACAAAGGCGCACTCGGCATGTTAAAAGTTTCCGGCCCCGAGGATCTCATTGTTTATTCCGGCAAAGAAGTCGATGCCACTTATCTCGGCAGCCAGGCGGCGGGCAATAATCAAAGTGAAATTGCGAATCTGCGCGCGCAAATGAAGGAAGCCATCCAATCCGATCCGAAGATCGTTGCTTTGACCAAAGACATTCAAATCGCCAAAGGCAAACAGGTTTATATGCAAACCTGTTTCGTTTGCCACTTGCCCGATGGCGAAGGAATTCCCAGCCAGATTCCGCCGCTCATCAAGGCCGATTATTTGATGGCCGATAAGGATCGATCCATTCGCATTATTCTTCAGGGCAAAGCAGGCGAGATCGTGGTGAACGGCAAAAAATACAACGGCATCATGGCTCCGTTGAATAATCTTTCGGACGACGAAATTGCCAACGTGCTGACCTACGTGCGAAATAGTTTCGGCAATTCTGGCGATGCCGTAACGATCAACGAAGTGCGCCGCATCCGCGCCGAAGCTCCCGCGCCCTCGACGGTAAATCAATTTGAATGATGCGAAAGATGAAGGCGCATTTTGCTACGACAATGAGGGCGGTTCTTCTCCCTCTTCCTGCGAGGCGCGAGCGGGGAGAGGGTCGGGGTGAGGGGGTTCTCAATAAAAACGACCTCCTCTCCCCAGCCCTCTCCTCCGCAGCGGAGGAGAGGGAGAAGATTCCGCATCGAAAAATAAGGACGTCGAACCGCGTTCCAAGAATGGTTTTCCGCAAAATTCTGACTTGCGCCGCATTGCTCCTCTGCGCGTTCGGCTTCGCCAGCCAGAGCGGACAATGCGAGGAGACAACGAACGGAATGGTTTTGGTTCCAGCCGGTCGCTACGTCCCGCAGTTCAGCTCGGGAAAAGGTGCGACGGATTTTCCGATAAAATCATTCCTGCTCGATGTGCTGCCAGTGACCAACGGCGATTTTCTGGAATTCGTGCGCGCAAAACCCAAGTGGCGTCGTTCGCAAGTCAGTCGTGCGGCCGCCGATGAATTGTATCTCAAACACTGGTCGGACGATTTGCAGTTCGATGAGAAAATCAAAAATGCGCCAGTGACATTTGTTTCGTATTACGCCGCCAAAGCCTACGCGCAATGGCGGGACAAACGATTGCCGACTGTGGCCGAATGGGAATACGTCGCCGCCGCCAGCCCCACGCGCGCCGACGGCCAAAACGACGCGGCTTTTCAAAAGCAAATTCTGGCGTGGTATACCAGTCCGACACCCGACACGTTGCCAAACGTGGGAAGCAATCGCGCCAATATTTTCGGCGCGCAGGATTTGCACGGTCTTGTTTGGGAATGGACGGGGGATTTTTACACCACGCTCGCGATGGCGGAAGCCGTCTGCGGCGGCGGTGCCAAAGACGCGAAAGATCGCGGCGATTATCCGGCCTTCATGCGATTCGGTTTTCGCAGCAGCCTCCAGATGAATTACGCGGTTCACAATTTGGGCTTTCGTTGCGCGAAAGATATAAGCAAGGACGCGAATTGAATCCGCCGAGTTTTCAACCCTTAAGAACTTCACAACGAATTAAACTGAACGATTTCGGCAAAGAACCGTTTCGCGTTTTCTTTCCCGCAGGCGTGCTGGCGGGGATTATCGGTGTCGCACTCTGGCCGCTTTATTTCTGGGGCGTGACGGAATTTTATCCGGGACAAACCCACGCGCGCATCATGGCGTGCGGCTTGTTCGGCGGATTCATCTTCGGATTTCTCGGCACCGCCATGCCTCGAATGTTGTCCGCAAATCCGTTGCGCGTCGCCGAAGTGTTTTCGTTGCTGCTGCTTTACACGGCGACGATCGTTTTCTTTGCGCTCGGAAAAATGTTCTCCGGCGACGTTCTGTTTCTCACCACGCTGACTCTGTTTCTCACCTGTCTGGGAATTCGCGCCACCCAACGCAAAGACACGCCGCCGCCGGGATTCGCGCTGGTCGGATTGGCGCTGCTGTGCGTTGTCGCCGGAGCCATTCTCGCCGTCGCGCAAAATTTTCGCGAGATGGACACGTTCTGGATCACGCTGCAACGGTTGTTGATGTATCAAGGTTTTGTCCTGCTGCCGATTCTGGGAATCGGGCCGTTCATCCTCCCGCGCTTTTTCGGAATGCCGAACAAACATGATTTTCCCGAAATGCTGGTGCCGTCAAAAGATTGGCTGAAGAAAGCGATTTTCGCGCTCGGCGTTGGCGTCGTAATTATCGCTTCGTTTTTCATGGAGGCAAAAGGCTGGCATCGCTCCGCGCACGGCCTTCGTTTCGCGGCCACGTTGATTTATCTCATTTTTGAAATGCCGTTTCATCGCGCGCCCAAAGCGAGTCATGCGCTCGGCTTATCCATTCGCCTGGCGTTGCTCGGAGTTCTTGCGGGATTTTTAACGGTCGCATTTTTCCCGTCGTATCGCGTCACGCTCTTGCATCTGACGTTGGTCGGCGGATTCGCGGTTGTCACGTTTGTCGTCGCGACGCGCGTCGTCTTCGGCCACAGCGGAAACATCGAATTGCTGAAAGGCCGCAATCGCTGGCTGCTCGTGGCGATCGGGATGATGCTCTTCGGCATGGCGACACGCATGAGCGGCGACTTCTGGCCGAAGCTCATGCAGTCGCATTACATCTACGGCGCCATTCTTTGGATCGCTGGCGTTTTGCTCTGGTCAGTTTACGTTCTTCCCAAAGTCTTGACTGTGGAAAAAGAAAACTGATTGAAATCAAAAAATTATGGCGATTCAAATTGGACAAAAACCTTCGCCGACATTTCAACAGCCGCTGGAATTGCTGTCGGATTGCCATCGGCGCATCGAGAGTTTTTTGCGCGCTCTGATTCTTGTGGCCGAACAAGCGCAAGGCGGCGCGTTAAATTCACAGCAACGCGAAGGCTTGGAAACGGCACTCCGTTATTTCCGCGAAGCCGCGCCCAAACACACCGCCGATGAGGAAGAATCGCTTTTCCCGCGAATGCGCGAGCTTGATTCCGCTTCAGTTTCTGGAGCATTGGAAAAAATCAAAGCACTCGAAGCCGACCATGAAATGGCCAATCGCGGCCATGGATTTGTGGAGCAACTTGGGCAGAAGTGGCTGAAAGAGAATTCGCTTTCGCCGGATGAACTCGCAGCCCTCACCGAGACCTTGAACAAACTGCAACAAACCTACGTGCGGCACATCGAGATTGAGGACAAGGAAATCTTCCCGCTTGCGGCCAGCGTTTTGGATGAAAAGCAATTGGCTGAGGTTGGCCGCGAAATGGCATCGCGTCGCGGACAGGCTTTCGTGCGCGACTGGAAAAACCTTCCTCCTAAGCCTTGATTGATGCCGCGCCGGATTGCGTCTGGCTCACAAAATTGTTCACTTTATTTGCGAGCATCTGAATCCACATGGGATGTTCATTCAGGCAGGGAATCATGGTAAAATTTTCCCCGCCAGCGTGGAGAAAGGTTTCGCGACCGCGCTCGCCAATTTCCTCGATTGTTTCCAAACAATCGGCCACAAACGCCGGGCAAATCACCAAAAGTTTTTTTACCCCTGAAATCGCCAACCGCTTCAATTCTTCATCCGTGTAGGGCTTGAGCCAGGGATCGCGTCCGAGACGCGATTGGAATGCGATGGAATACTTTGTTTTCGGCAAGCCAACTTTTTCGGCGAACAGCTTGGTGGTTTGAAAACATTGCGCCCGATAACAGGTCGCGTGCGCTGGACTCGGGACTTCGCAACAATTCGTCACTTTTAAACAATGACATTTTGTCGGATCGGATGTGCGCAAATGTCGTTCTGGAATCCCGTGATAACTGAACAGCAAATGATCAAACGGTTCGGTCAGGAACGGGTCCGCGCTGGCCACCAGCGCTGAAAGATAATCCTCGTCGTTGTAATACGGCGGCAGCACGGAAACTTTCATCTGCGGCGATAGTTGCTTTGCCACTTCCTGCACGCGAACCACGGCGGTTTCGTAACTGGACATGGCGAAATGCGGGAACAACGGAATCAACAGAAGGTCGTCCACGCCCTTAGAGATCAACTCGTTGATCGCGTAATCAATGGACGGATTTTGATAACGCATCGCCAGCTCCACAGGAATGGAAACGCGTTCCTGCAACTTCCGCCGAAGATTTTTACTGGTGACGATCAGAGGCGAGCCCTTGTCCGTCCAAATTGTTTTGTACGCTTTGGCCGATTCAATCGGGCGTCTCGGCAGAATGGCGAGATGGACAATGCCAAAACGAATTGGATACGGTGCGTCCAGAACTCGACCATCCATGAGAAATTCACGCAGAAATTTTCGCACATGCGGAACCGTCGGCGAATCCGGGGAACCCAGGTTGACAAGAAGAACAGCTTTGTTGCTCATGTGGTGACGAGCGGATCCAGTTTTTGTGAAATGGATCGTTCAAAATGATAATGCGCAATTTTCTCTGCCGCATTATCGCCTGAGACAATGGAATCGCTCAGGGCAACTCCATCGCGATAATGGCCCGCCATGAAAAATCCATGCGCTTTGGTTTCGATTTCGTTCATGAGATTTTTCATTTTGCCGTACCCGACTTCGTATTGCGGGATGGCTTTGCGATGAACAAAATAATGTTCAAAGGTCGGTTCGCCTTTGACGCCGAGAAGTCTTTTCAAATCGTCGAGAACCAATCGGCGCAACGTGCTTTTATCGGCAAGCGCGAGTTGCGGATGACGCGAACCGCCGACGTAACACGTCAAAGTCACATGCCCTTTCGGCGCGCGATTTGGAAACAGCGAGGACGAGAAAAT
>JBBQAX010000324.1:0-4768 GCA_038316905.1 Verrucomicrobiota bacterium
GCCCCGCCTCTGGCTCAAAGTTTCGCTCGAATCCACCGGCAAACTCGCCGCAGGTTATCCGGGCGCTGGAAAAGGTTTTGATCAAATGGTCATCGACGGCATCGGCTTGAATCGCGATGCAGTCATTAACTACATCAAAACTGAAAAGCCGAATTACACGCAATTTGAAGCCTGGGTGAAAAAACAACCCGGCGTGAAACTCGACAGCGCGAGCGTCGAAAAATTGAACTCTGCGATCAAGGGTTACAACCACGACGACGGCACGCGCAAAGGCATCTTCGGCGCGAGCAGTTTGTCGGATAGCGATTGCGCCTTCCGCGACGCCGTGAATTTGAACAATCTCGACGACTGGAATGAATTCCACGCCGCCGTGTTGAAGTAATTCTGTAGCGGCGCATCCGTGACCGCCGCACTTTTCTAAAACCGGTGAAGAAAATTTCTTCACCGGTTTTTTTATGCGCGTAATTGCCACGAGAGAACGCAAAGAGAGGAGCAAAATAGGGGATTGAGCAGGAAAAACTTGCCCGCCGTTTATCTTTTGAAGAACCCGTCTTTCTTTGCGTTTTCTCGCGGCCAGCTTCGTCCGTAGTGCGCACGCGGAGATAGCGTGAGTTCAATCTTCCACGTTCCAAAAGGAATGAACCACCATACCTCTTCGATCCACTTCCCAAAGTTTCTTGAAAGCGATTCTTTCCACATGGCCATCGAGCAGACCGACGTTGGCACCCCGGTTGTGAACGGTGGGTCGCGCGTGGCTGTAGGGAGCGTAGGCGGGATCGGTGTCAGGCACGCCATCTCCATCGGAATCGCCGGTGAACGGTCGCAGGATTGGAGAATAGACATAAAAACCATCGGTATCCATGAAGGTGAGCGCGTCCGAGGGCTTGCGAATACGAGTGCTTTTCAGCGGCGGGTTGACTTTTCCAGGGACAGTTTCGTAATAAAAAAGGCCGTTCAACGGAGTGGCGTAGGAGCCGAAATTAACGCCGATCCAGCAATTCCAGTTGGTGGCGTTCCACGCGGCGGTAGATCCCGGCGGTGCGGAAAAGCTGCCGCCCGGACATTTGCGAATCTCAGCTTTAGTCACCGTCGATTGCGCCTGAGCGGTGGTGGCTTTGGCCACGTACGGAGCAAGCATTTCGAAAACGTAAGGTTGAGTCGCCTGGGATGCGAACACCGGACCAAAAAAGGGCAGGCAATCCCGGTTTTCACCCATGTACATTTGCAACGCAAAACCCCAGTTGCGCATGTTGGAGGCGCACTTGACGGTGTGCGCCTTTGACTTGGCCTTGGAAAGCGCGGGCAACAATAAACCTGCGAGAATGGCGATGATCGCGATCCCCACCAGCAGTTCGATCAAGGTAAACGCGCGCGAATTTCCCTGACGAATTTTTATTTGTTGGTGCATAAAAAAGGGCGGCAACCGTTTCCGATTGCCGCCGTGTGAAATTTGTTATGGCGTCGTGATCAGGTAAAAACGCTGCACATGGTTGGTAGCGTCAACGTCCTGGAACTGCACGGGATTCGCTCCGAAAGTGCCCGAGGACAAAACCGTCCATTGATTGATCGGAGTGGCGACGTTGGTGGAACTGCGCACCGAGTAGCCCGTTCCATTCACACCGCTGAATTCTAGTTGGAAATTGCCGCCGGGCAAAATTCCGTAAGCACCGATTTCCGGCGCAGCGGGTGGCGCGACTGAGAGAACTTCGATGGTGCCGTCGATGGCCGTCTTGTTCGTCCAAACCACATTCGGGATGGCGGGAAAATTCACCGTGGCGAACTCGCTGGCGCGAACGCTCGCGGTGAACAGGGTAAACTTGTCTCCCGCGGCTAACGCGTCGCCGGTGAAAAATACATTCAACGTGCCGCCAAGCGTGATCGTTCCGGTGGCATTCAACTGATCGTTCGTCAACGCTGCGCCCGTCTTGCTGAGTTCCATGATCGTCGTTCCGCCGAGCGTGGCCGAGCCGGTGACATTAATAACGCCCACGGATTCTCCCGGAGAAACGGTGGTGCCGGAAGGCGAATTCACCGTGCCGATAATCGATCCTCTGCCTTTGAGACTCTGGTTTCCGGCCAGCGTCAAAGTGGAATCGGTTTTCCCAAATACATCCAACGTGCCTCCCGCGAGAATGATGTTCGCCGCGTTATCAATCGAGCCAGCGTTCGTCAACGTGACTTTGCCGGTTTCAATTCGCAGATCGCCCGTGAAGGTGTTGACCGCGCTGAGAATAAGATTGCCGGTGCCGGTGCTTGCGCCAATGACCGGATGGACGCCGATGCCTTTCACCAACGGACCGCTGCCCGTGATCGCGCTGTTTACCGTGAGAGACATCGCGTTGGCCATGTCGAAAATGACTCTGCCATTGAGCGTCATGGAACCATCCACCGCGCTCGCGGCTCCGAGGCCCAACAGGCAGGAGCCGTCATCCAATGAAATGGCTTTGGTCAGCGGAAACGCCGCAGCGTGGGCAAACGTTAGAACCGCATTACTGCGAACGGTGATCGGTTTCGTCGGTTCAAAACCCAGATTTAGATTTCCGTAGAAACTGAGTATCCCGTTTTGCACATCGACATCGCCCAATTCGAGATTCCACGGAGTGGCGCGGAGGCAATCAATCTTAAGATGATTGACGCCAACTTTGGTGAGTTTATGACCGAAGGCAGTCAACCCCGGATCGGTGGAAGCAGCCGAGGAAGATGCAATCGTAATTCCCGCCGTGCCTCCGATGGTGGTCGCGCCCGCCAATTGAACATCACGCAAAAACTGTGCACTACTGGTGTTGATGATCGCGCCCGCGCCATTGACCCCTGCGCCGGAAGCGGTGATTGGTTTCGTTCCCAACGCGCTGCCGATGTCCAGCGTCGCGCCGCTTTGCACGGTAGCCATGCCGCCGTTGATGGAAGCATCGCCCAAAGCCGTGGTGCTGCCCGTTTGCAATGTTCCCGCTTCAATCGTGATCGGGCCGGTGAACGTGTTTGCGCCAGTGAGTCGGGTCACGCCGGTTCCGCGTTTCACAACACTGCCGCTGCCGGAAATAACATTGGCATTCGTCTGAGTGCCAGCGGGATTAAATACCAGCGTGGAGAAATTTGTAATCGGACCAGCCAGCGAACCTTGCGCCGTGTTGCCGTCGCCGATTACCAGAGTGCCGCTGTTAATCAAGGTGCCGCCGGTGAAATCGTTCGTTGTAAGAATTGTGAGGATGGAACCGCCGTTCAATGTCAGCCCAGCCGACCCGCTGATTTTGCCTTCGCCCGCGAACGTGTAGTCCTTGCTGAACGCGCTGAAGGTGACGCCACTTGGCAACAGTGTCCCGACCAAATTGACCGGCGATGTGGCATCGCCTGCGTCGCCGAAATCAACAGCGTCATAAGTGTAAAATGCCTCCGTGTCGGTGTTCCAGTTGGTGATCGTTTTGAGGTTCCAGGTATTGCCAGCGTTGCCGCCCGACCACGAAAGGTTGGCCGCAGCTCCGCTGATATTGAGGCTCACTTGCGGCGCGGTTGTGTCGAACGTTGTCACGTAACGACTGTCGGCAATTGCCCCCGCGACTTGCAAGTTTGCGGCACTTCCGATCAAGGAGCCGTAAGTGATCAGAGAATAAGTTCCCGCAACGATAGGATTGAGCGGATTGATTTCGACCGCATTAACGCCGGAAAGTGTCAGGTCGCCCGAAACCGCGATTTGATCCAGTGTGGCGGTGTCAGCCACATTGAGTGAAAGCGCGCCGCCATTTAAAGTGAGTCCTCCATTTACATTAAGAATACCCGCAGCCGCGAGGGTTCCGGGGTTTAAAACCGTTCCGGCATTAACGGTGAACGCCGTCGCCGGTGCGCTGACGTTGATGTTCGCCAAACCGAGTATGCCATTTGAAACCGAGCCACTGCTGAAATTAAGCGTATCGAAAACAGCCGCAGCAGAGGTCGTATCGCCTGGAGGTTGTAGATTTAAAACACCGTTGTTGGTGAGGTTAACTGTGCTCGCGACATTGTTGCCGAGAACCACATTTTCCAAAAGGTAAGTGAGAACTTCAACTGTGCCTCCATCAATGTTAAGCACACCCACACCACCACCTGCGGCAGCACCCGAATCGCGACCCAAAACAATCCTGTCCGCAATCAATTTGGCATTGGGTCCCTGCACATTCACCGTGCCGGTGTTGGTCGTTGGATTGTTCCCGAATTGGTATCCAATAAATAAAGTGCTGATGTCAAAAATGCCTTCAGTCCAGGTGAGCGTTCCAAGTGCGGCACCCGTCGTAGCAGTCCCACCGGGGCCGTATCCAACGAACGCGGTATCAACCAGCGCATCCACCGAACCGCCGGTCAAATCCACCGTTCCCTTCGTGGCGATTGAACCACTGGTTGACCAGGAGTTATCGCCGATTCTCATCGTGCCAACGCGCTTGATGCCATCGGCACCGCGCAGTTTCAAAGTGGGCTGGCTTAGCCCTGTGCGAAAATTCATCAACGCGCCATTGATGGAAGTATTCCCACTTCGAGAGCCGCCGATCTTGAGCCACTCAGTGTAAAATGTGTTTTGCTGGCCGAGTTCAAGATGGCTGACGAGGTTGGGCGTATTTCCTCTCGATTCGCCGACGCGAAACGTTCCATTCGTGAGATCAGAAGTGTTGCCGCTCAGGACGATCAGGTTTGTTCGCGCGAGCGATACTTTTCCTACTGGACGATCCGTTGGAATCGTATTGTCGAAATTGACTCCTACCCAAAAATAACCGCCGCCCAATGTAAAATTATCCAAGCCGGA
>JBBQAX010000325.1:0-4733 GCA_038316905.1 Verrucomicrobiota bacterium
TCCGACTTAGATGAAATGAATCGTTAATAAATAAATAATGAAAATGTTGAAATCAATCTGTCATTCAGGACTGCTGGCGGTCGTTGGAATCACTGCCTTCGCATTCACGTCTCAAGCGCAAACGTCTCAAGAGAAAACCAATGGCGCGCGCGTCGTCACGACGGAGTTTTACACCGGGTTTGGATGGAATTGGCGGAAATTGCAGAACGAAGATCCGTCCGTGTCATTCTGGCTGGAAACGTCGTTAAATCGTGTTTATCCGACTTCGTTGCCCGGCGATAAACAAACTCTGAAATTGCTCACGCCACGCAATGCCCATCTCTCCTTCCAAGCTTGTTTGCGCAATGACCGCACCTGGCCGATCGACATTGAATGCTCTGTTTCAGGCGCGGACGATTTGAAAATTCGCGTGCGCCGCGTTGGATTTGTTCCGCAATTCAATTATACCGCCGACACCCCGAAAAAAGAACTCGACGGCTGGGGACACGTTCCCGGTCTCGTTCCCGATCCGCTCTATCCCGAATCGAAAGCTTTGGTCGGACCGTTCGGCACGCAACCGTTTTGGATCAGTGTGGAAGTTCCGGCCAATGCTAAAACCGGTGTGCGCGAACTTTCTGTGAAGTTCACCAGCCCGACGCTCAAAGAACCGGTCATCTTGAAAGTCGAACTCGAAATCAATCCTTTCGTGGTGAAAGAGCGACAGAATTTTCCGGTCACGCATTGGTGGAGTGCCGACGCGATTTACGACTACTACAAACTGCCCGTGTTGGGCGACGAATGGTTTCACGCCGTGCGCCCGTTCCTGCAAAACATGATGGATCACGGCAGCGACATGATCCTGGTGCCGATTTTTTATATGCGCCGCGAAATCGTGGAGCGTCCTTCCCAATTGCTGATCGTCGATGAAGTTGAAACGGGAAAATATCGCTTTGATTTTAGTCGCGTGAAGCGTTTCACCGATCTGGCCAAACAAGTGGGTTTCAAACATTTCGAGTGGTCGCACTTTTGGTCTTACAAAGTGATCCCAACGGAAACGTCCGTGGACACGCCGCAACGGATTTACACCTGGAAAAATGGGAAAGCTCAATTGCTGTTTCCAAAAGACACTCCGGCTACCGGGGAAGTTTATCGCGAATTTCTCGAACAATTTCTGCCGGAGTTCCACAAATTTCTGGTGGATGAAAAGCTCCTAGACTTGTCCTTTTTTCACCTGTCCGACGAACCCGGTGCAGACGAAAAAGACGTGGCGAGCTATCGCCGCGCCCGCGACCTGTTGCGTGAGCTTGCTCCGTGGATGCGCGTGATGGATGCGATGAGCGATCTCCGTTACGGAAAAGATAAAGGTTTGACCGATATTCCTGTTCCGGCCGTTCACGCGGCGCAGGGTTACATCGATGAAAAAATTCCGCACTGGGTCTATTATTGCATGGGACCGCGCGGCCCGTATTTGAATCGTTTCTTCGACACGCCGCTGCCGAAGATTCGCATGTCAGGGTGGTTATTTTATCATCTCAAGGCGCAAGGGTTTCTCCACTGGGGCTACAACTATTGGTATGTGATGGATTTAAGTTTCAATCCACAAACACAAGTTCTGGTGAATCCGTTTTTCGATGGTGCAGCCGGAACTTCCGCCGGTGGTTCTGGTGAACCTGACGGAGATTCATTCGTCGTTTATCCTGGAGCGAACCGTCTCCCGCTCGATTCCATTCGTTGGGAAGTTTTCGCGGAATCACTACAGGACTACGCGATTTTGCAAACGGCGGGAATCTCTCCCGATGACGCCATGCTTTCGGACATCAAAACCTATGCCGAGTTTCCAAAAAACGAAGAGTGGATTCAGGATGCGATCCGTAAAATTCTGACCACATACGCAGCCAAGGATGGGCAAGGTTCTTCGCGTGCTGTCCCTCAGAAGAAGCCTGCAATCAAATGACAAAAACTCGCAACGCACCGCATCAAAATTTTTCAACGATTCAAACGGGATGTCCTCTTTGCAATATTATTGAAAATGAAATTGCCGCAAAAGAACGCAAGGAACGCAAAGAAGGCTTTCTCTGAGTTCCTTCGCGACTGAACCACAATGAATACCTTTCTCAAATCCATTCACGGACCGGGCGTGATTAAAAGTCCGTTGCCATTTTCACCCGGGATTCGCGCAGGTGATTTTGTTTTCGTTTCCGGCATGGCGTCAGCGGATGAAAATGGAAAACTCATTCCCGATACGTTTGAAAACGAAGCGCGCCGCACCTATCAGAATGTGCAGAAAGTTCTGAACGCAGCCGAATTGGATTTCTCTCGCGTCGTTCAGGTGCGGTGCTATTTGTCCGACAAAGCCGACTGGGACGAACACAACCGGATTTATCGCGAATTTTTTGAAGAACCATTTCCCGCGCGCACGACGTTGATCGGTTGCCTCGGCGACCTTGTAAAATACGAAGTCGATGTCGTCGCCTACGCCGGGAACATCAAACAAACCTGATTTTATTATGCCAACCATGAAACGTTCAAAAACATCACCCATTGCGGGAAATGGCCAGAGCCGCAGAATCAAAAACGGCGCGCTCCTTTCCGGTGACGCCAAATTGTTCACGTGGATTCACGACCATCTTTATACCGCCGCCGTAAGCGATATCCTCGACGACCTCGGTCATACCAAGCAGGCGATGCATCACCGCTTGCGTCCTTTGAATGGCGAGGATTGTGTCATCGTGGGTCGCGCGAAAACGTTTCGCTGGATGGAAACTGATTATGTCGTCGAGGAAGATCCTTACGGTCTGGAAATCGACGCGATGGATTCTTTGAAAGCAGGCGATGTCGTGGTGCATTCCAGCGACACGAGTTTTACGAACGCTCCATGGGGCGAACTGATGACCACGCTGGCGAAACGAAACGGTTCGGTCGGTTGCATCTGCGACGGATTGATTCGCGACTGCAAAAAAATCATTCAAATGAACTATCCGGTTTTCCACGTCGGCATTCGTCCGGTGGACAGCAAAGGGCGCGGTCGCATGATGGCTTACGATGTTCCGGTGCGCTGCGGCGACGTGCTCGTGCATCCCGGTGATTTAGTTTTCGCCGACTTCGACGGTGTGGTGGTGATCCCGAAAAAAATTGAGGGCGAAGTAATTCATCTCGCGATGGACAAGGTTGGCAAAGAAAATTCCTCGCGCGCCGAACTGCTCAATGGCCGGACGTTGCGGGAAGTTTTTGACGAATACGGCGTGCTCTAAAAATTAATTTCAATTCGATTTATGAAAAAATTCTTAACGATTCAATTGCTGGCCGGTTTGTTCCTCGCGAGCGCGACATTCGGACGCAACGAGCCGACCAATGCGGTTTTTCCCTTGCTGGCCTGGGATTATGTGGACAACGCGAAAACTCTCAAAGCCATGAGCGATTGCGGCGTGACCTGCGTGGCTTTTATTCGCCCCAACATGCTGGATGCCTGTCAGAAGTATAATCTCAAGGCTCTCGTCTTTGATGAGAAAGCGACCGGCGATAATTACGGCAAGCCATTTGACGCCGAACGCGCGGAAAAAAATCTTCCGGCACTGATCAAGAAAGTGAACAAGCATCCCGCCGTCATGGGCTATCACTTGAAAGATGAGCCTTTGGCCACAGAGTTTCCTGCGCTGGGCCGTGCCGTTGAAATTGTTAAGGAGTTGGCTCCTGGAAAATGGCCTTATATCAATCTCTATCCTGGCATGGGCGCTGACTACGACACTTACCTCGAGCAGTTTGCGACCGTGTGCAAACCGACGGCGTATTCCTACGACAATTATCCGCTCAGCATGGGCGAAGGAAAGTTTTCCTACGGCTTCTGGGCCAACATCGCTCAGGTTCGCAACGCCGCGCAAAAACATGATTTGCCATTTTGGAATATCATTCTGACGGCGACGCATTGGGGCTATCGCGAGATAACTCAAGCCGATTTGCGATTGCAGATGTATGGTTCGCTTGTTTACGGAGCGAGGGGAATTTCATTTTACAAATTTATGTCGTCTTCGCTGACCATTCTGGAAGCTCCTGATCTGGGTAATTTTCGAGACGGGCCGCTGGATCAATTTGGAGAAAAGACCACGATGTGGCATTGGCTACGCAACATTAATCATCAGGTGCAGAATATCGGCCCGACGATGTTGAAGCTGCATTCAGACGACGTTTATCACATCGGCGGCGAAATGCCTCCCGGGAATCACGGCCCGACCGAAACGAATCTTGTGAAAACTATGGCCGGCGAATTTGTCATCGGCGATTTCACGCACGAAGACGGAACTCGCTACGTCATGGTCGTCAATAAAAGCATGACAGCGTCTTATCAGTGCAAGCCGGAATTCAACATCGCGCCAAAAAAACTGGAATACGTTTCGTCCTGGGACAGCAAAGTTCGAAAACTTCCCGCGCCGTTTTACACTTACCATCTGGCACCGGGCCAGGGAGTTTTGCTGAAGCTTTCGGATAAGGACTAAATGGTTAAGGTTTGCGCGTTCGTAGCGCAGCTTTAGAAGTGGCTGTATCGCAGGTTTAAAACCTGCGCGACTCCATCTTTTGGAGGAACTAGAAACCGAAAGCAGTCTTTCGAATCCAATTCGGCGATCCAGGAGGTGCAAACTTGAGCTACGAGAACTTCGCTGGTCGGCAATCCTTCCAGCGGCATCAGTAATTCAATCGACTGACATGAAAATGAAATTTTCCAAACTCAGTCTGCGATGGATCGGAATAGCTGGTTTCAT
>JBBQAX010000326.1:0-4719 GCA_038316905.1 Verrucomicrobiota bacterium
AATTGGGAATCCTCGCAAACTTCGGCCACTAGCCGAAAGCGCAAATCGAGCGGATCGTTGCTGAGAAGGGGCGTTACGCCCGCGAATGAACCACCAAATTCTCAACCGCGAAATACACGAAACACGCGAACGAAGAATAAAAAATAGAACTGATGCTCGTTTTCTGTTCCCGTTTCCTTTTCGCGTATTTCGTGTAATTCGCGGTTAATTTCCTTCAATAAACCACCAACAACACCGCCCCTTTCTCCGCGTCACTCACCACGTCATCGAACTTTCGTTCCTTGGTGTTGGGTTCTTTGAGTTTGGCGGAAACTTCTGGGACGGATTCGAGGAAGCTGAGAAGGAAACTGCTTTTCACCGCGTAATTCACATTTTCCGGCAACGACCCGCTCGATAACAGCGCCGCCCTCGCATTGAGTTTGGCCGAAACCACGCCGACGACATTGCCGCGTTCATCCACCAACGCGCCGCCGGAATTTCCCGGTTGCACCGGAACGCTGATTTGGAAATGAAAACCATCGAGAGCGTGAGTAGCTTGATGTTCGCAGCGTTGAAGGAGAGTTAAAGCAGGCCGGGGAAAATTTTCGTCGAGGAAAAAATTCATTCGGCGCGTCAGGCTTCAACGCTTTCCATCGCGGTCAGCCCGCCCGCAAATTCCAGGCAAGCGCGAATGTCTGATTCCTTGAGCGAAGGGTAATCTTCCAGAATCTCCTTGGCAGATTGTCCAGCGGCAACTGAACCGACGACGTTCGCAACCAAAATCCGCGTGCCTCGGACAACCGGCTTGCCGTGACAAATCGCGGGGTCAAGGGTGATGATCTGAGAGCCACGTTTGCATGTGAGAAAGTTAGTTCCGCACCGCTTGATTGACGAGTCGGAACTTTGTGAACAAGAGACTCGTGTCAGAACAAATGTCGATTGATTCGTTTTCCAGTCACGATCTTGAGCGGCCTTTCGGACGCGCTCTTTCCAATCCGGTTCGAGCGGCGAAAACGAACCTTTGTAACATTCTTCCAAAATCATAAACGGGTCATCAATAGTATCGTGCTTTTTCGCGGCCCCACCGGGGATTTCAAGTTCAAGGTTCCGAGAATCGCCCCGCGCTTCCATCGGATATCTTAATGTGTCCAGTCTTCCACGTTCAGCCCATCGATTTGTCGGAAGTCTGAATCGCGACTGACCAACGTCGCGCCGAGAGCTAGACTGGTGGCTGCAATCCAAAGATCGTTCTCATCCAGGGTCAGCCCTTTCTTCTGACGGCGCAGTTTAATCTGCGCATAATGTTCGCCCGCCGTTTCTGGAACAGATTCACAGGGGAAAATGGCAAAGAGAGAGGCGGCTTTGGTTTCCAATTCCTGCCGTCGCCGGCCGGGAACCAGTCGTTCCAATCCATAAACCTAAAAGAAGCAGTTGAAACCACAGATGGACACAGATGGACACAGATCGAACAGGTTGCAAAAGCAGCAACGATCACCCGTGGGGTGAAGGGTTTTCTCCAGTGAAATCTGTGTCCATCTGTGGTTTCCATTCTTCCCTTCAATTCTAACTGCCGTTTTTAGGATAAAGGATTTCTCCTCGAACAATGGTGCAAATGATGACGGCGTTTTCTTCACTGAGGCCGGCCAGTCGCGCGTCCAACGCCGGTGTTCGCGCATCAAATCGCTGAACGCATTGGTGTCCAGCAGATAGGTTCGGCTATTTTCCTTCATTGAAAACCCAGCCGTCGTTCACAGGTATTTTGCCCTGATTGATGGCCGCTTCCAATTCATCCACGTCGGCTTGGGCAAAGTGAGGCTAGGTGTGCATCGCCTGCCGGAGAGTCCGGGCATCACCGGCGCGCGAGGGCCAGACCTCGACGGAAACGCGCAACGGCTGGCCTTCAGGAAACGGAAGCGGCTCGGTCAGTTCGATGGAGTTGCCTTTGGCTAAACCTCGGTAATTCATGGTGAAACTGTTTTCCACTGACGTGTGGGATTCAAGTTGGGAATTGGCTGGCGTCATGCCCATCGCGTCATCGAGCGCGGCTTTTCCAAACTTCCTTGCGTGCGGCGAGATTTTCCTGCGCTTGTTCTGGCGTGTGACGTGCTTCGGCGTTCCATGCCTGTTCGATGATGAACTTCGCTACTTGCGCGCGTTCGGCTGGAGGCAAGTGTTAAAATTTCGATAACTTGCTGTGCGCTCATGGGTCTAATTATGAACAAAGAATTGGTTCGGGCACGCTGACGCTTCCAGGAATTCACGACGTAAAACGCGCGTCAATGAACGTACTGAAACTCCGGGCTGACAAACAACGCCCAGAGCAAATCACCGATTGCTTCGCGTGAAATGCCGCCGCTTGAGAACAAGCGGCCTACATTTTTAGAGTCATCACCTGCGCCTTCTTTCTTTGTAGGGCGGCTGTCCTCAGCCGCTGCCGCAGCTAAATATTTCACCGCCAAATTGCGCTCCTCGTTTTTCGGCGCGCGGCTCAAGGCCAGCCAATAGATTTTATCCACGGCCTTTTCCAAATTATCTTCCTTCGCGATGTCGTTTAAGATTTCGCTGGAATAAACGAGATTATAAAGTTCGGGACCATTCAAAAGTTCGAGCGATTGCACGACGGCGGCGTCATCGGAACGGCCGGTGCTGACTTCGTTGTTCGCGGGCGGACGACCGAGCGAGCGCGTAAGAGGTGATGATGATTTTTCGAGGTAGGTGCGATTGGCGTTTTTCCAATTGTTTGTGGTCGAGGCGCGGATGCTATCGATGAGTTGCTCGGCGGTCAGGCGGCGCAACGACGGCGAACGGAAGTAGCGCGGCTCGGTCGGCTTCTGCACATCGAAGTGGTCGGCGAGGGCAGGCTGGTAAGCGAATTGATAAGCGCAGCTGTTTAAAATGAGGCGCGTGGTGTGTTTGATATCGTAGCCGCTGCGAACGAAATCCTGCGCGAGCCATTCGAGCAACTCGGGATGGCTCGGCGGTTGGTCGAGACGAAAATCATCCACCGGCTCAAACAAACCGAGGCCGAGATAACGTTTCCAAAGCCGGTTCACGAAGGCTTTCGCAAAGCGTGGATTCGTTGGATCAATCACTTGCTGCGCGACGCGATGGAGGCGATTCGTTTCGTCTTTCGGAATATCGCTGGGAACATTCGGCAACTCGAATGGAAATTTCGCGGCGATGATCTGCCCACTTTTCTGCTCGCAACGAATTAATTCCAGATCGTTTTTCGCGAACATGCTAGCAAAGCCGAGAACGCGCGCTTGCGGCCATTCTTTGTTCAGGAAATGGCTGTGGCACGTTGCGCACTTCATCCCGGTGCCGAGGAAAACCTGGCTGACATTCGCGGCGGTTTGCAGCGTTTCTTCGTGCGACTCGTTTTTAAGGTAGCCGGATATGACGCGATGATTATTCGGCGTGTAGGCTTTCGGCGCGCGAAATCCAGGCAGCGTCGGGTCGATCAATTCCGCGACAAACAGATCGTAGGGTTTGTTGGCTTTAAAGCTGTCGAAAATCCACTGGCGATGATTGCCGCGCGAACCGATGCCGCCATTCACGTCCGTCGTGGAACTGCACAACGCTTCTTCCCAGAACGGAGTCCAATGCGCGGCGTAATCTTCGGTGCGGGCGAGGAGTTTCTCGATGAGTTGCGCGCGTTTGTCAGCAGACTTGTCGGCGACAAATTTTTGCGCGGATTCGGCGGAAGAAATTTTCCCGACGAGATCCAGATAGACGCGGCGGATGAATGCAGAGTCGTCGCAGAGCGGAGGATTGTTTCCTGCGGGTAAATTTGCCTCGTTCCATTTGGCAACGATGAAGGAGTCGATGGGATTCTGAGGTTTAAGTTTTGAATTTTGAGCTTCGGGAACCTGCGGTGCCGGAGGCAAAAATGTGGTGCGGAATTGGCGGGTGACGATGAAGCGTTCTTCAGCTGAAAGATTGTCGTAGAGGAGACGGTTGAGAAATTTTTGTCCATCGTCGCTGAGATTTTCAAAAGAGGTTTTTTGATTTTTGCTGGGGACATTCGCGAGTTCTCCAGAGTCGTCCTTCGCTCCGGCCGCGATCCACTGTCGAATCAAGTGCAGCTCGTCTTCGCTCAAAGCGGGTGAGCCTTTTGGCATTTGCGGTTCGTCCGTCAAGCCGCGGATGTATTGCACAATCGCGCTTTCGTCGGGCTTCCCTGGAATCACGCCTGCGCCCGCTTTTTTTCCCTTTTGCTTCAACGTCTCGACAGACGTCACTTCGAAATCACTGTCAGGATCTTCGGACGAATGACATTCGACGCAGGTGTTAACGAGGATTGGTTTTACGTCGCGAGTGAAGCTGACTTGAGCAGCAGCAACGGAATCAAGAGGCCGAATTTTGATTTCGGTTTTTTTCTTTTCGGCGGCGAATGCGATTGAACCGATGAAACATAAAGCAATGAAGACGCTCATTGTCCCGCGAGTTTTCATTGGGAAACTAAAGTTGCCTTGGTTCATCTCGTTTCGTTTTGATGGTGAAAGTTATTCCGTTTGCGAAGTGCGCTCAACTGACAATTTGCGACGCGGGGTCGCCAGGGTGCAATAAAAGTGGGTGAGGATCGCGGCTGTGTCGTCGGCGACCAGCCGCAGACTCCAACGAAACGAAGATTTTCGTTTTTGTTGCCAAGGAACCAGTTCAGTAATTCGCTTTTCAGCAATTTTTCATGTTTTACAAAACTATCTGTACACCAAGCACTTCCCGTTTTGGTTCCTTGGC
>JBBQAX010000327.1:0-4710 GCA_038316905.1 Verrucomicrobiota bacterium
AACGATTCGCCGTTTCCGATCAGGTTGGTCCAGGGCTGCCACGGCTGCGTGACCAAGGCGTCGGTGTAATCGACGGTGTAAGACGTGTTCGAGAGCGTGTTCAGGATCAATTCCACTCCACCTTCAACGCTGGCATTCCGTTGAATCAGCGCCGGAGGAATTTCCGGGCGCGTGACGACAATCGAAAGCTCGGAGTTATTTGTGACGAATGAATAACGATAACCCGGCGGCACCGAGCCGAATCGCAGACTAACACTTGAGCCAACTGCATATTTGAAGAACGGATAAGTTCCGGGACCGAAACCTTCCTGGGCGCGAACATTGACGATTGCCGCGAGGGACGGAGTGGAGCCGCTCACGGTATAAAAGCGGAAATAATCATTGGTCGTGCCGGGTATGCCGAGGTCCACTTCCAGAATTGCTGCGGGATCCAGCGTGAGGCGATTCGTGGTAGGACCGGACGAGCGATTGATTGCGATTTCCAGTCGGCCAAACGCGCTGTTGCTGCCGTGCGGAGAAAGGGTTCCGTTCACCTGCGCGTTGTGCGATATGATGCTGCCCGAACCGCTCAACCGCCCGTCGAGGAGAAGGTTGGCCTGAAGCGTTAACTCACCTCCCGAAAGCTCAGTTGATCCAAAACTGCTTTGCACAAATGAGCCGAGCAAACGGGTTTGGAAATTGGAATTGGGATCAAACCGCACCGTTCCTCCATTATGCAGGCTCCAGCTCAGTCTCGCTGACCCAGACTGACCTTTTTTGAAATGCACGGTGGCCCCGGGCGAGTTGGTAAACCGACCAAACTGCGACTCGTTGGTTGACTGGTAAACAAACGATCCTGAAATGGCATTGCTGACATAATAGTAGGCGGGCGGAATATTCACCGCGAAAGTTCCCGGAGCGGAATTGATTCCCGCATCGATCATGACTCCCGCGTTCAACATGGAGTTGCTCACGTTGCCTGAGCCTTTTCCGCCGAGGAGAAACTGCAAGGGAATATTCCAATTAACCCCTTGCCAGGTTGAGGGCCGGGTGAAAATCAAGCCCTGCCCGTTGAAAGTTCCATTCGTTAAAAACGTGGTTACGTTCACGACCGTGGTTGCTTCCACAGACGTCTGGGCGGTCGAACCGATAATTTCCATCTGGCCATCGCCTTGGAACGAAGCGTCCGACCCAATCGTTAAATCAGCAAACTTGTTATCCAGAGCAAACCTGCTTCCAGCATGGATTGTCACTGGCCCGTTGACCCTTGCCGGGGAATGAAATTTAAGAAGGCCCTCCTCGACAATGATCGATCCCTCGCTGTTCAGCCGCCACTCGATTGTTGACGAGGCGGCGCTTTTCTTTCGCAACACCGATCCCAATTCATGAACAAACGGAACGGGTGGCACGGAAGAACCGCTGTAATTAAAATAATTTGTGCCCAGCAGCGTCATTTCACTTCCTGGTTTGTTTTCCCAGAGCGCGCCGGAACTTTCCTCCAGATCATACGGCGATAACGTCGCGGTGAACTTCGCACCACCCAGAGTCGTCAACCCGTAGTTCAACATTCTGACCCTTGTTGAAAAATCTCCGGTGAACGAAGCCGTTTCCAGAAAGTCGAACCGGTGCGCGCCGCCGGGATAGTTCGTGTGCAGAGAATTAGCGGCATCGGCAAAAGTCGCTGGCCCGGTGGCCATGAAATTTTTTACCAACAAAGGGCCCGGGCCGAAGAGAGTTGCTGTGCCGGAGATCATGACCGTGCCGACATCAACCGGACTCACCAGTTGACACGAACCGCCCGGGATAATCGCGATATCAAAAGAGCCAGGCAGTTTATTGGGCAACCAGTAGTTGGTAACATTCCAATTGAATTGGGACGGGGTGGGACCGAGTGGCCCTGGCTGCTGCCAGAAAAATTCATCGGCACGCGTCGGAGCCATTGTGAAAATGAGGACTACTGCCAAGATCAAGGCACGAAGGCTGGATACATAAAAGCTGGGACTCAATTTAAACGAACGCATCGTGAAGTCGTAGCATGATTTGCTTTCCAATGGCGAGGGGGTTTTATCGTTGAGCGAAGCCGGATGAAGCGACGGAACACTTGAATTTACCGTCGATCCTCCCCAAAGTCCTCGCGCATGGCCATCGATTTTCTTAAGCGCGTTTTCGTTTTTCTTTTTCTTCCAGCGTTCACTCTTTCCGCCGCCGAATTGTTGCCGCCGGGGAATCGGCCTTTGCCGCTCGGTGTTCACGCGCTGGTCGGCGCAAAAGTTTTTGTCAAACCCGGCGAAGTTCTCGATTCCGCCACCATTGTCATTCGCGATGGGTTTATCGAAAAAGTTGGAGAAAATCTCGAACCGCCTGCCGATGCGCGCATTTGGAAAATGGACGGGCTGACCGTTTACGCCGGATTCATTGATTCCTATTTGAGCTTTGGTGCAAAACCCGGTGAAGCGGGCGCGACGAAAGATCATTTAACGGCTGGAAAATTTTTCGGAGTGGTCGAGGCGGACAAAAGCGAATCCAGCGCTGAAGTCACACCGGAACGCCGCGCGGCGCGAACTTATTCCCCGGACGCAAAAGCGTTGGAGAAATTACGCGAACTCGGTTTTACCGCTGGAAATATCGTTTCGGACAAAGGAATTTTTCGCGGCACCACCGCATTCGTCGCGCTGTCGGACACCGACCCGAATCGCGCTTTGATTCAGTCCGATGTTTTCCAACATGTCGCCTTCGATACATCGAGCGGCAAAGAAGATGCCTATCCAGAATCGTTGATGGGCGTGATCGCCGCGATTCGCCAAACTTTTTTCGACGCGCAACATTACGGTTTGGATTACGCGGATTTCAAAAAGCATCCGCAGGGCCGACGTCGTCCAGAATTTAATCCCGCGCTGGAATCACTGCTCGCGGCCAGCCAGGGAAAAATGCGGGTGTTATTTGAGCCGGAAAGCGCGCTGATGGTGGATCGCGCCATTCGAATCGCGAAGGAAATGAAACTCGATTTCTGCGTCGTCTCCAGCGGCGAGGAATGGCGGCGTCCTGAATTGGCGAAGGCTGCGAAAGCGCCGTTCATCGTGCGATTGGATTTTCCCGAAGTTTCAAAAATGCCGACGGATGACGATTGGAATGATATTTCACTGGATCAATTGCGCGCATGGGATTGGGCACCGGAAAATCCTGCTCTCCTGCGCCAGCAAGGTTTGGAAATCGCCCTCACCACCGATGGCCTCAGCGACAAAAAGAACTTTCGCAAAAATCTCAAAGGTGCCGTGGAGCGCGGTTTGTCGGAAGCTGACGCGCTTGCGGCATTGACGACGATTCCCGCAAAAATCTGCGGCGTCGAAAAATGGCTCGGCACAATCGAGCCCGGCAAACTCGCCAATCTCACAGTCGTGGATGGAAATTATTTTCAATCAGAATCAAAAGTGCGCGAGGTCTGGATCGATGGACGAAATTATCACGGTGCAATTGAAAAAGCCGAAACGCCAAAAGAGAAGAAGGCTGATGAAGAAAAGAAACCAATCGAGCGCGTCGCACGCTCGCCTCTGGAACGACGTGGACCAATAACCAACGCGTCAGATCTGCTTATTCGCAATGCCACAATTTGGACGAGCGGCCCAAGAGGTATTTTAACGAATGCAACTTTGGTCATTTCCAATGGGAAAATCACTAGCATTGGAACAAAAGTTGATCCCGGTCCAAATACGTTTGTGATCGAGGATCAAGGATTGCACATCACGCCCGGACTGATTGATTGCCACAGTCACGCCGCGATTCTCGGCGCGGTCAACGAATCGAGTTTGCCCTCCACCGCAATGGTTCGCATCGGTGACGTGGTGAATTCTGAAACCGACAACATTCACGAACAACTCGCGGGCGGTTTGACGATTGCAAATTTGCTGCACGGCTCGGCCAATCCAATCGGCGGTCAAAATTGCGTGATCAAACTGCGCGACGGCGCTGCGCCTGAGGATTTGAAATTTGAAGGCGCAATTCCTGGAATTAAATTTGCGCTCGGCGAAAACGTGAAGCAGGCCAACTGGGGTGAAAAATATACGAAGCGTTTTCCGCAAACGCGCATGGGCGTGAAGACGTTTATCGAAAACCGTTTTGTCGCCGCGCAGCAATATGCCAAAGAATGGGAAAAATTTAAAAAATCCGGCGGGGCTCCGCCGCGTCGCGATCTCGAACTTGAAACCCTTTCCGAAATTATTCGCGGCGAACGATTGATCCATTGTCACTCCTATCGCGCCGACGAAATTCTGATGATGATTCGTTTGATGGAAAATTTCGGTGTGAAAATCGGCACGTTCCAGCACGTTCTCGAAGGCTACAAAGTCGCTGACGAAATCGCGGCGCACGGCGCGGGCGCATCGACGTTCGCCGATTGGTGGGCCTACAAATATGAAGTGATCGACGCGATTCCGCAGAGCGGAAGTTTGATGCGCGAACGGGGCGTGAATGTTTCGTTTAATTCGGATTCGCCTGATTTAGCGCGAAGACTCAACACCGAAGCGGCAAAAGCCGTGAAGTTCGGCAGCACCTCGGAAGAAGAAGCGTTGAAATTCGTCACGATCAATCCTGCTCAACAACTTCGCATCGACAAACGCGTTGGCTCACTCGAACCCGGCAAAGACGCCGACTTCGTCATCTGGTCGAAGTCGCCGCTCGATTCGGAGACCGTCTGTTTGCAAACGTGGATTGATGGCAAAAAATATTTTGATCGCT
>JBBQAX010000328.1:0-4708 GCA_038316905.1 Verrucomicrobiota bacterium
CCAAAACGCAGCGATCCATTCTCCCTCTCCTCGGGGGAGAGGGCCGGGGTGAGGGCGAGCATTTATCCAAATAACACTAAAACCTTATGACCAACGAACCACCCGTCATTGAAATCAAAAATCTCAGCCGACGTTACGGCAAACTGGATGCCGTCGATAACCTGAGCCTCACCGTCATGCCCGGACGTTGCTATGGATTCTTCGGACGCAACGGCGCAGGTAAAACCACCACGATCAAATGCCTGCTCAATCTGCTCCGACCCATGTCCGGTTCCGTGCGCGTGTTTGGCCTTGATCCGCAAAAGGATGAAGTTGCCGTGAAATCTCGTCTCGCCTACGTGCCGGACGCCGTCGCGTTTTATCCGTGGATGACCGTGCGCGACGCGCTCAATTATTTTGCCTCTTTCCGCAAACATTGGAATCGCGACATCGAAAATGATTTGTTGCGCCGCTTCGGTCTGAAAGAAACGCAAAAAGCCAGCACACTTTCCAAAGGACAAAAGACGCAACTCGCCCTCATCAGCGCCGTCGCTCCCGAGCCGGAACTTCTGCTCCTCGACGAACCGACCTCCGGCCTCGATCCCATCGTGCGCCGCGAATTCATCGAGACCGTCATCGGCGCGTATCAATCCACCGACGCCGCACGCCGCACCGTTTTTGTTTCCACGCATTTGATTTCCGAATTTGAAGGATTGATCGACGACTTCACGATCATCGAAGAAGGCCGCGAACTCCTGACCATGAACGCCGACGCCGCTCGCGACCGTTTCAAAAAAATCCGCGCGCGATTTGCCGAGCCGCCGCAACTTGGAAATTTAACCGGCGCATTGAACGTGAAGCAAACCGGGCGCGAAGTGGAAATTCTCGCCAACGGCAACAGCGAACAACTGCTCGAATCACTTCGCGCAATGCAACCGGAAGAATTGCACACGGAATCCCTTTCGCTGGAAGAAATCTTCGTTGCGTCTGCTTTTTTGAAAAGAGGAAATCCATGAACGCATTTCTTAAAAATGAAATCCGAATTTTATTACCAACTTGGGCAATAAGCATGTTGCTGATTCTCTCGATTTGGTTCGTACCAAAGAATTTGAGTTCAAATTTTACATTCATAGAGAGTATTCTTGTGTTCCCGTTTTTTATTTGCCCGTTGACCTTGGCGCTCACAATACTCAGATCCTTCGGCGAAATTAATTCCGGAACTTTTTCCATATTGCTTGCGCAACCCATTTCGCGGTCTCGCATTTGGTGGACGAAATTGCTGCTCTTGGCCGGGGCAGTCTTGGTTGTCTGGTTTGCTTGGTGTTTCTCCTGCAATCAATTCAACCCGACGATGTTGGGGGAAAAGCCATCGCGCGATCTCTGGACTGCCACCGGTATGTTTACTCTGGCACTCTTTTCCGGTGGACTGTGGACAACGCTTTTATTCCGACAAACGACAGCGGCGTTCTGGTTCACGTTTCTTATCCCGTTCGCTCTTGCCATGCTTGTCGGATTTTCTCTGAGAAATTATTCGGAGTACATTACAAATGTGGGGTTATTTGGCACTTTCGCCATCTATGGCATTTCCGGATTATTTTTGGCGAGACGATTATTTCTCCAAGCGCAAGATGTGCCGCAGACTGGTGGCATTGTCGCCCTGCCGAAATTTCGCAGCGGGGATAAGGTAAGCATTACCGTCAAATTGCGAGGTAGGCGACCGCGCACGGTTTTACTTTTTAAAGAGCTTCAGTTACATCAATCGCAACTTGTCATCGCGGGCGTGCTGCTTTTGTTGCACCTGGCCGTGATTGCCACGCGGAAATTCGCCGACTTCAACGATTCTTCGGCGATTGGATTTGTTCTTAACGGATTTTGGGTTCTCTGGTTTGTCATGCCGTTGGTCATCGGCTGTGCCGCCGTCTCGGAGGAACGCAAGCTCGGAACGTTGGAAGCCCAACTCTGTTTCCCCGTGCGACGCCGAACGCAATTCTGGATCAAGTTCAGTTCCGCGATGGTGCTGTCAGGACTGCTCGGTTTTTTAGTGCCGCTTCTGCTTGAAGGAAAAAGGATTCTTCCGACGTTCGAAATGAAAGCGGCGGGCGAACTGTTGCAGCAATTCCCCAACGATCCCTTCGTTCAATCTCTGAGCAACGGATTGCTTTTCATGGGGCAGCTCCTTCCATTTCTAGTTCCTCTCGGCGTGGTTGCCGTCATCTTCAGTGTCTCGTTCTACGCGTCGAGTTTGTCCCGCAACACGCTGCAATCCTTTGCGCCCGCGGTGTTGGGCATCGGCCTGACGTTCATGATGCTGAAGGGCGCTGATGATGCGGAGAAATTCTTTCAATATCCACTTTGGCGCGGTTGGTTGAACTACCTCATCGGAGTGCCGGTAATGACGGTGACTTTGTTTGTGTTGATGGAACAGAATTTCAAACAGGTCTGGATCAACTGGAGAGTGGGAAGGCGAAATGCCGCGGTGGTTGTCGCATCTCTCGCGTTTGTGGTTGGCAGCACGATAGCTATTTACCATCGCAGCTGGGAATTATTCATGCCGCTTGAACCGGCGACCCACGGTGTCGCTCGTTTGGAAAAATCGGGCGTAAATCAAATTCAGGCGCCAAACCGAGGATTAACAATTCAACTTGCAGGTGGTCGGGTGTTGTCAACGTGGATGACCTTTTCAAAGCCCGATTTTTCGGGAATTTTCTTCGACAATTGGAATCCGTCTTCCACTTCCAGCAGTTTTTGGAGCGGAAGCAATTGGGCAAGTGTCGCCTCATCCTATTTTGATGACGTCGGCATCAAAGCGGATGGCAGCTTGTGGGTTTCTGAAGAACCGAGAAAGCCGTCTGAATTCGGAACGGATAAGTTCATCCACCAGCAGCTGGTTCAAGTGGGGAATGACAACGATTGGAACGAAGTTTCACTGAACAATCGAAAAGCGTTTCTGACAAAAAACGACGGGACACTCTGGAGTTGGGGTAAGGAATCCACCAACCGCTCCAAGGAATGGCCGGGACTGCGAACATTTGAACCGCAGCGCGTGGAGACCGAGTTAAAATGGTCTGTTTCTCGGCACGATTGGAGAACTGTTTTTAGAGACGGTGACGGCCAAGCGTGGTTTTCGAGTCTAACGTCCCTTGATGCGAAGCGAATCAAACTGAATGAGGAAATAACGCTATATCGGGCCGAGTATCTGGATCGGCTCAATTCCAGCACCGTCGCTTGGCCCCAGGCAGGCAGAATTTTAGTTGGCATTCAAGACGACGGAGTGCTGGTCGTCGGTGGTAACTTCGACACCAGACGATTTCGGGCTGAGGAAGTCGGCATTCAGCTTGGTAACGATTCAAACTGGATCGATGTTGCAGGGAGAGCCGAATCCGTAGTTGCGCTTAAAGCGGATGGCTCGTTGTGGAAATGGACGTTCAACGATGATCCGATTACCAACCCCAAATCCGCCTCGGCAACGCGTCTCAGCAAACACTCCGACTGGATCGCAATCACCGAGCAGTTTGGTGGTGTCATCAGCCTGGCCGCCGACGGCAGTTTGTGGTTCTGGCGAACGGACGATTCGCGTAGCTATTATGCCATTCCGCCGCTTCTGTCCGCGTCGCGGAAGCCCCAAAAGATCGGAAATATTTTTCAATCCTCTTCGGACTGATTCTATTTTCAACCGCGCATTGCCATTCCGCTGGTATCAGTGCGAAACTCTTGGCGTGAAAAGACGCGTCACACAATTCGCCCGCGATTGCTGCTTCATTTGGATTATTTTTTTATTCAATCCAACATTTGCTCCAGCGCAAACCGTCACCAGCCAAACGACCAACGCGCCTGCGGTTCAAGCCTCGTCGCGCAGCACAGGAAACGCCTGGGAAAGTTCACTGAAGGAATTGGGGGAATTCGTCAATTATCCGCTGTTCACTGTAGGGAAGGGGAGCGTGACCATTGCGGCGATTTTTAAATTGTTTCTCATGCTCGCGCTGGTTCTTGTGGCGGAATATTTTATCCGTCGCTTCCTCACCAAACGCGTTTTAAAACGCACTCCGTTTGATCCTTCTCTGCAATATGCCATTGCCCGCATCAGTGGTTATTTATTTATTGCCATTGGTTTTTATGCCGCATTGATGGCGGTCGGCGTCAATCTGAGTTCGCTCGCCGTGCTCGCTGGAGCCGTGGGCGTTGGTCTCGGATTCGGTTTGCAAAACATCGTCCACAATTTCGTCAGCGGAATTATTATTCTGGCGGAGAGACCGATTGCGCTGGGCGATAGAATTGAAGTCGCTGGCGTTGCAGGAATGGTTTCCAAAATCCGTTTGCGCAGTACGGAAATCCTGACCAATGACAATATTTCCATCATCGTGCCTAATTCGGATTTCATCACGCATCCGGTGACGAATTGGAGCCACGGGGATCCGCGCGTGCAAATTCGCATCCCCATCGGCGTTGCTTACGGGACGGACGTGGCGAAACTAAAAATGCTGTTGCTCGAAATCGCCGCAGGAAATGCCGACGTCCTCAAGACGCCTGAAGCATCCGTTTATTTTGATGGTTTTGGTGACAGCGCGTTGTTGTTCGAACTGGGCGTGTGGACGACGACGATGATCAATTCGCCACGGCGGTTTCGCAGCGAGCTTAACTTTTCCATCGAAAGCAAGTTGCGCGAGAACGAGATTCAAATTCCGTTTCCGCAACGCGATCTTCATCTCAAGACCGGACATTTCGTGCTCCA